>CAYUPU010000006.1:0-44969 GCA_964445265.1 uncultured Methanomassiliicoccales archaeon | reverse complement strand
ATTATCTCATCGGTGTTGATAAGAGGGCACCAACACGCTGGTCTCCTAGCCCATAGAGATAAGATGCCTCAGCAGGACCCGGTAGTCGTCCCGGGTCACCCTGTGGAAGTAGGAGAGCCCCAGCACCCTGCCCGCAAGGACCCCGGGGGGCATCTCCCCTCCGCCGGCCAGCGTGCACAGGGTCTGATGGAACAGCAGGGAGTACGGGAGCCTGTCCAGCCTGGGCGGCTCGACCCATCTGTCCTCGCGGTACGTCTGCACCAGCGCTATCCCCTGGATGAGCGTCCAGGGCACGGCGGCGGGCAGCATGGCCCTTGCCTCCGCCTCGTCCTCCCTCATGACGAACCACATCTCCGGAGGCTGCCCCCTTCTGCCGGTCCTGCCCATCCTCTGCAGGAACGCCGACACGGTCCAAGGCGCATCTATCTGGAATGCGCGCTCCAGACGGCCGACGTCGATCCCCAGCTCCAGCGTGGCCGTGGTGCACACGGTCAGATCCCTGGTTTCGTCCCTCATGGCCCTCTCCGCGGTCTCCCGGAGGGCCGGCGAGATGTTGCCGTGATGGATGAGGAACCTGTCCGGCTCCCGGTTCGCCTCGCAGTAGTGCCTCAGCGTGGAGCAGACCTCCTCGCACTCCTCGCGGGAGTTCGAGAACACCAGGCACTTCCGCCCCCTCGTGTGCTCGAATACGTACGCGTATCCCGGATCGGCGTTCCTCGGAGCGCGGTCGGTGGCCGAATCCAAAGGGGGCAGGGGGTCGGACCCCTCTGCGGGAACGGCCTGCTCCCCCTGGATGAAGAAGTGCTCCATGGATAGCCTCCAGCGCACCCCGGGCTCCGACACCTCCGGGATCGCGGTGCCCCTGCCGGTGCCTGCGGCGAGGAACTCCCCGGTCCTCCCAGGATTGCCTATGGTCGCGGACAGCCCGATCCTGCGAGGGTTGCAGCCGGCCAGCCGGGAGAGCCTCTCTATCAGGCACAGGGTCTGCCCGCCCCTGTCGCCCTTGATCAGCGAATGGACCTCATCGATGACAATGAACCTCAGATCCCCGAACAGCCTCGCCACATCGCCGTGGCGGTGCAGCAGCATCCCCTCCAGGGACTCGGGCGTGATCTGCAGTATGCCGGAGGGATGCCTGATCAGCTTCTCCTTATGGGTCTGGCTGACATCGCCGTGCCAATGCCATACCGGTATTCCGGCCTCCCTGCACAGGTCCGTGAGACGCCCGAACTGGTCGTTGATCAGCGCCTTGAGTGGGCCTATATAGAGCGCCCCCACGGATGCAGGGGGATCCTCCGACAGCAGCGTGAGTATGGGGAAGAACGCGGCCTCGGTCTTCCCGGAGGCGGTTGACGAGGTCAGCAGAACGTTCTCATCCGTGTTGAATATGGCATCGGCGGCGGCCATCTGGACACCGCGGAGGGAATCCCAGCGGCTGCGGTATATGAAATCCTTGATGAAAGGGGCATAGCGGTCGAACGCCTCGTTGCCCATGCTATCAGAGCTCGAACTCGGGGATCCCTTCCTCGTCGCCGTCCGGCCCGCCCTTCGCATAGATGAACGAGTCCGACCCCATCAGCTCGGCCGCCGTGGTCCCGGGATGCTGATGCATTATGTCCAGCAGTTCGATGAAGTCGCGTATGACCTCCCTCGGGGTTATCCTGCTGTCGGCCCCTATGCGGGAGTACTCCGTCCTGATGAATCCCATCATGTCCTGCTCCGTGACGGCCCGCTCGCAGTCGAAGAGGACCGCGTGGATGTCGGCCAGCCTCTCCACCAGCACGGTCATCTCCTCCGGGGTCAGCGGCTCCAGCCTTATGATCGGTGCCAGCATGTCCCTCATGCCCTCTCTGGAGAAGCGGCCGTCCGCCAGGCGCGACCTGAGCGCCTCGTAGCTGTACACGCCCCTCTGGGGGTTCTCTATGCACTCGGGGGTGCCGCTCATGATGATACCCAGATGGACCGCCCTTCCCTGTAGGACGTCGTTGTACATCGCGAGGATCTTCTCGTAGTTGCTCTCCCGCGCGATCCGGTTCGGTATCTTGTAGATGTTGACCAGCTCGTCGACGAGCATCATCAGTCCTGCGTACCCGGCCTGCTTCAGGAAGGCGGCGAACAGCTTGATGTAGTCGTACCAGTCGTCATCCGTTATGACGGCGTTGACGCCTATCTCCCTCGCGGCCTCCGTGCGGTTCTGGTACTCGCCCCTCAGCCAGCGCAGCACCTTGGCCCCGGCGTCCGGATCCCCGTCCGCATGGGCGCGGTAGTACACGGTCAGGACCCTGCCGAAATCGTACCCGTGGACCATTCCGTCCATGGAGAGGACGCTCTCCGAGACCAGCCGGTCCATGGTCCTGCGGTGCTCTGGCGACCCCGGCGCGGCCGCCCCGTCCGCCTCCGCTTCCAAGGATGCCAACCATCTGTCGAGGATGAGCTTCAGGGCCCCGCCCTCCGGACGGGTCCTCGTGCTCATCTGGCCGATGAGCTCCCTGTAGGTCGCGAGCCCCTGGCCGCGGTTTCCGTGCAGCCTCCTCTCGGGGGACAGGTCCGCATCGATGACGACGAATCCCCTGTCCATGACGTAGTTCCTTACGGCCTGCAGCAGGAACGACTTGCCGCTGCCGTACCTCCCCTCGATGAACCTGAACGCGGCTCCGCCGCCGGCGACGATATCCACATCGTGAAGGATGGCGTCCATCTCGTCCTTCCTGCCGACGGTGATGTAGGACAGCCCTGTGCGGGGGACGACGCCTCCCTTGAGGGAGTTGATGACGACGGACGCTACGCGCTTGGGAATCTTCACGGCGATACAATCGCCTCGAGGTCCTTAATATAGTCGTCGACTGGAGACGGCCCGTCGTCACCCTCCTCGATAACGTTGTTCGAGAACACGTCGTAAAGCTTCCCGTTGATGGAGTCCACCACCACGGACTCCATGAGGCGCATGTCCGCCAGATAACCCCTCCAGTCTCCTCCCGAGAGCAAGATGCGCAGGAACCCGGCCTCCGCCGGATCCAGAAGGCCGCGGTCGGCAGGAGCGGGCGGTGTTGGAACGGCGCCCTCGTCATCCGGACGCTCCTCGGAGGTCATTATCATCTCCATCGTATCCTCCGCATCGCGGCGGATCCTCTCGAGGCTCTCCGGATCGATGGCCACCGCGGCGAGCGCGCGCTCCCGCTCCAACGCGTCCAATGCCTCCAGCGCATCGTCCGCGCATCCGGCGATCCACGAATCGTCGGGGATGTTCGGCTTCAGAAGGGGCCGGATCCCGCACCTGATCCTGACCCTCGCATCCAGCGCCCTCATGGCCAGACCGACGGTCCGGATCATTCCGCGGTTCATGCCGTAGGTGGCCTTGCTCCACGATCCGCGGTTCCTCTCGTAGTACGCGACCCCTTCCACCGTGTACTCGCGCCTGCCGTCGTCCCCGGGATCGTCGTAGACCGCCGTCGGGAACATCCTGTAGTAGTGCCTCCACTCGCTGGGGAAGAGCGTGTCCTTCAATGACACGCCGGATACCCTCGTCCAGCCGGCATCCAGGTTCCTGAGGGTCAGGAGGGCGGCCTCCTCGATGCGGCCCTTCTGCATCCTGAACGCCTTGGAGCGCTCCAGATCGTACCCCGATATCGAACGGATCAGGGGCATGGCCTCCTCCGGCGTCAGGGAATCCAGACGGGACATGGCATTGACCGCCGCGGACCACGGGGACGACAGCCCCCGGCGCAGATGGACCCCGTAGCAGGCCGCGAAGTCGCAGATCCAATCGAACGGATACGCGAACCAGTCCGTGCCGGAGTACGCGTCCAGAAGATCCGCCAGCATATCGAAGCCCTCGTCAGGGTCCCTCCATCCGACGCCGTTCACCAGCTCGCATGCGTAGGTGTACGCGTAGGACGGGTACGGGGTCATCTCCGCATCCCCCCTCCTGAGACGCGTCCTCCATCCGAAGTAGCCCCTCAGCTGGGGGACGGTCATGGAGCGGTACGTCCGGAGGACCTGCGGGAACGAGCCCGTATAGACATGGTTGTCCTCGTAGTCCTCCATCATGCGGGCGGCACGGACGAACGCCCGCCCTGCGGACTCGCCGCCTTCGGGACCCAGGACACCCATCATCTCCGATATGCGCCGAGGGACGTCGACATCGATGTCGCGCACCGGCTCGCCGATCGGCGTATCGGAGTAGATCCTCGGCATGCTCCAGTGCTATGCCCGCGGCGTATTTGAGCGGTTGCAGGACGCTCCGCATCAGCTCATATGACAGATACAGGCCTCCGATTCGTGAAATAATTCATCTGATGCAAGTATGATAATACTATCTAAAGGTAACGATTTTTAATATCCGGGCAATCGGCATGACAGAGGTGGCGACGCGACAATACTGAGATTCTTCCGGCCCCGCGACTGGGCGATGATAGCGGCCTGCATCGCCACAATAGTTGGCACAGTGTATCTCGATCTCCGCATACCGGAGTACATGGCGGAGGTTACGTACCATCTCCAGAAGGGCGACGCCCCTCCGATCATAGCGGAGTGCGGCATCGCCATGGTCTCATGCGCCGTGGTATCCCTTCTGCTCGCCCTGGTCACGTCCCTGCTCGCATCCCGTGCGGCATCGTCCCTGTGCATGAACCTCCGCGAGAAGGAGTTCATGAGGATCTCCACATGGTCCAGACAGGACATAGACTCGTTCACGGCCGCCTCTCTCATAACGCGCTCGACCAACGACGTGAACCAGATCATGCAGTTCGTATCCCGCGGGATAAACAGCATCATCAAGGCTCCCATCATAGCCGTCTGGGCGACCCTTAAGATCGCCGGCAGCAACTTCGAATGGACCGCTGTGACGGCGGGAGCGTTCATAGTCCTCCTGGTGTCGTGCCTCACCGTCGTATGGAAGAGTATGCCCTACACCCGCAGGATGCAGTGGTTCGTGGACTCCGTGAACGCGGAGACCCGCGAGGAGCTCGAAGGGACGAGGACCATAAGGGCGTTCAACGCCGAGGAGCGCTCCGAGAAGAGCTTCGAAAAGGCCTCCTCCGACCTTCTCATGAACGCCATCGGTGCGGAGAAGCACCTCGCGGTCCTCCACCCGATGGCCGATGCCGTGCAGAACTTCCTCACAATGGCCATCTACTGGATAGGCGCGGGCATCATCGTGGCGGCGGGGAGCGTGGACGCCCAGATGCTCCTGTTCTCGGACATGATGGTGTTCACCACGTACGCGGTGAAGGTCCTGGGAGCCGTCATGATGGCGACCGGGATCGTCAGATCGCTCCCCAACACCCTGGTCTCGTCCAGAAGGGTCCAGGAAGTCATAGACCACGAGACGTCCATCAAGGACGGCACCCTCCGCGCCTCCGATGCAACGGAACCCGGAAAAGTGGTGTTCGACCGTGTGTCGTTCACCTATCCCGGCACCGACAGAGAGATTCTGAAGGACGTCTCCTTCACCGTCGAGAGGGGGCAGACCCTGGCCATCATCGGGCCGACCGCCAGCGGAAAGTCCACCATCGCGGACCTCGTCCCCAGGATGTACGACGCCACGTCCGGATCAGTCAGCGTGGGCGGCCGCGACGTCAGGGAGTACTCGGCCGACGAGCTGGACTCCATGATAGGCTATGTCCCGCAGACCCCGGTCGTGTTCTCCGGATCCGTCAGGCGCAACGTCGTGTTCGGAAGGACGGACAGGACGGACGCCGACATCGCGAGGGCCGTGCACATCGCGCAGCTCGACGATCTCGTGGAGTCCATGCCCGAAGGCATCGACTCGGACGTCCTCCAGCACGGATGGAGCCTGTCCGGCGGACAGAAGCAGAGGCTCTCTATAGCCAGGGCCGTGTGCAAAGGCCCCGACATATACGTGTTCGACGACACGTTCTCCGCCCTGGATCCGAAGACGGACAGGGACCTTCGCAGAGCGCTCGCGAAGGAGACCCGCGGAGCCACCAAGATAGTCGTGGCCCAGAGGGTCGGGACGATCCTGGATGCCGATCTGATACTGGTGATGGAGGACGGCAGGATCGTCGGATCGGGGAGGCACGCCGACCTTATGGGATCCTGCGAACTCTACAGGGAGATCGCCAGATCGCAGCTGGAGGATTTCGATGACCGATCTCGAGAAGGGTGTGAAGCTCGCGCCGAAGGGGCCGGCGTGGTCCAGATCGGGGCCGAAGCCCAGGAGCCTCACAGGGGCGCTGAGGGCGCTGTTCGGATACATGGGCGACGAGCGCAGGCTCGTATGGACGGCCACCGCATGCGCCGTCCTGGGAACCCTGGCGGCTCTGGCCGGTCCGCAGGCGCTGGACTGGATCACGGACGAGATATCCGGATCCATCCTCGACGGCACCGCGATGGACACGGAAGGGATAGGCCGCGTCTGCATCATGCTGGTGGCTCTCTATGCGCTCTCCTTCGCACTAACCTATCTGGAGACCTACTGGGCGTCGTGCGCCTCGCAGAGGGTCGGCGACAGGATGAGGTGCGACCTGTCCCGCAAGTTCCACCGCCTCTCGTTCGCATACATCGAGGCGCACAGCATCGGCGATACCATGAGCCGCGTGACCAACGACACGGACACCGTCAGGAAGGAGTCCGCGGAAGCTGTGGTCAACCTCATAGATGCGTTCGTGGTCCTGTTCGGAAGCCTCGCCATGATGCTGTTCACCTGCTGGCAGCTGTGCCTCCTCGCGATACTGCCGACGTTCGCCGGCGTGGGGATCATCTACGCCGTCACCCACGGGACCCAGAGATACTTCGCAGAGCAGCAGGCCGACCTCGGCAGGATCAACGCGATAGTCGAGGAGGCCTACTACGGCCACGACATCGTCCGCACCTACAACGGGTGGAGGCACATAGGCGCGAAATTCGACGAGGTCAACCGGAGCCTGTTCCGCTCGGCATACAAGGCGAAGACGGCCACCACCATCCCGCCCCAGATCATGCAGCTGATCGGCAACCTCGGCTACGTCATAGTGTGCATAGCCGGCGCATACATGATCATGGACGGAACGATAACGTTCGGCGTGATCGCGGCGTTCATAATCTACATCAAGATGTTCAACCAGCCGGTCACCCAGATGTCCAACGTGGCGGCCAGGATGCAGTCGGTGGCGTCCGCGTCCGAAAGGGTGTTCGACTTCCTCTCGCTGGTCGAGATGGAGCCCGACCCCGCGTCCGACGGCTTCGGAAGGGCCTCCGGCAAAGTGGAGTTCAGGAACGTCCGCTTCTCGTACGTTCCCGGAAGGGAGATCATACACGGCCTGGACCTGACCGTGAAACCGGGATCCACCATCGCCATAGTCGGACCCACCGGTGCGGGCAAGACCACCCTGATGAACCTGCTGATGAGGTTCTACGAACCGGATTCCGGAGAGATACTGATCGACGGCGCCCCCATCAGATCGCTCTCCAGGGCGCAGGTCCGCGAACAGTTCTCCATGGTCCTCCAGGACACGTTCATGTTCGACGGGACGGTCTACGAGAACGTCGCCTACACCTCTCCGAACGCCACCCGGGAGAAGGTGGAGGAGGCGTGCAGGACGGTCGGCATCGACCAGTACATACGGGACCTCCCGCAGGGATACGATACCAGACTGGTCAACGGGGGATCGCTGTCCGTGGGGCAGAGGCAGCAGATGGCTATAGCGAGGGCGATCGTGAAGGACGCCCCCATGACTATACTAGACGAGGCCACAAGCTCCGTGGACACCCGGACCGAGAGGAGGATCCAGATGGCCATGGACTCCATGACGTCCGGAAGGACGTCCTTCGTCATCGCCCACAGGCTGTCCACGGTCAGGAGCGCGGACAGGATACTCGTGATGGTCGGAGGGGAGATCGTCGAATCCGGGACGCACGAGGAGCTGCTGGAGAGGAACGGGATCTACAGGTCCCTCCACGATGCGCAGTTCGAGGACGGGGCCCGAATAGGGGATGAAGGGGCGCGAGGCCCCTGAAGCGGTTTCTCAGCGGGAGAGCACAGGGACCTTGTCCGCCAGCTCCTTGTCCTTCTTGGCGACGATCCACCAGAACGGCGCCGCGGCGGATCTGCCGTCGTCTCCGACGGACGATGACGCGAAGTACCTCACATCGGAAAACACGCCCTCTGCCACTCTGACGAACGGCTCATGGCCGTTCTCGACGAGAAGGGCCCTGACATCGGAGCTCTGGACGGGCCTGTCGAGGATGTCGGTCTTGGCGGCCACCACGGCGAACGGGGTGTCCGAGATGGCTCCGGGACCGATTCCGAGGACCCTCGTGTATATGCTGTAGAAGGAGTCGAACACCTCCATCGGAGTCTGTCCCCTTCCGCGGACGAGAGCGTTGGCATCGAACACGAAGACTATGCCGTCGCAGTACCTGTAGTACTCCTGGAACAGGATCTTGCCCTCCCTCGGCTCGAACTCCGCACCGGAGATGTCGTTGAACACCAGCTCCCTGTCGTCCAGACCGTTGGACCTTATGAACAGGCATTCGGAATCCAGCTCCCCCTGGGCGGTCCTGGCGATGGAGTCCTTGGCTGCCACCATGTCCTTGGATATCCCGGGCGTGGCCGCATCCGTACCGATGGACCTGGTCCTCGCGACCTTGGTGATCTCGGATACCGCGGACAGCATCAGCGTCGTCTTCCCGGCGCCCTGGGCCCCGACCATGGCGAACGTCACGGGACGGGCCTCGCGGGTCTCGATGTCTGCGCCGCAATAGGGGCAGACGGTCCTGATCCCGCTCCTCTTGCCCCTGACGCAGGGCATGTCGTGACCGTTGTTGCAGGTATGGGCCTTGAAGCCGTACTCGTTCGGAAGCGGGTAGTCCAGGATGAGCCCGCAGGTGCACCTGGCCTTCGGCATGTCGAAATCGCGCTTGCACTTGGGGCAGACGGCGTGCCGGTCCTCCGGCGACTCCCGCTCCTTCTTCCTGGCGGAGCGGATCCTGGCTCCGGAGACCGCCCTCGCGAATACGAAGGGGAGGATCAGAGCCACGGACAGGACGACGGCCCATCCGACGTACAACGGCAGAAGAACCAGCGGCACGACGACCAGGAACCTGGATCTGCGGTAGCATGCTGGTATCAGACCGAAGGGGGACAGTATCCCGCGGACGAACGCACCGGGCCTGTGGGTCCAGAGATACTGGGCGGGATTCCCGGTGCCATCGACGCCGAGGGACCAGCCTGTGGCCATCCCTGCCGCCGCCAGCACGAATCCGGCGATCTCAAAGACGACTGCTGCCGTGCTGCCGTCGCCGAACACGCCTATCATATCCCTGTAGACGCCCATGACGCCGCCCAGGTCCTCGGACAGATCGAAGAATAGCTCCCCATCGTGTGGGGCGAATATGCGGAGCGTTGCAGAGCCCGTATCCATCGTGCCCATGACCGTGAGCACCAGGGACACCGCCCCGTACAAGAGTGCAATCCCGAAGACGACCCCCACGGTCGCCTTGTTAATCCCATTCATCGGTACCCTAATCGCGCACGCGCATTTAGAGACGACGGGACGCCATCTGCCGCGGCACCGTATGGAGATGCACGGCCCCAGCATCTGTTATCAACAGGTTCCCCGTTCACCGCACCATGGTCAAATCCGTACGTGCCTCGCACATCCTGGTCGCCAACGAGAAGGACGCCAGGAGCATCATGGAACGCCTCGACAAGGGAGAGGACTTCGCCGCCCTCGCCAAGAGGTTCTCGAAATGCCCGTCCAAGTCCAAAGGAGGCGACCTGGGCTGGTTCGCCAAGGGCCAGATGGTCAAGGAATTCGAGGACGCCTGCTTCAACGGCAAGACCGGTGACGTAATCGGACCCGTGAGGACCGAGTTCGGCTACCACGTGATCAAGATCACGGGCCAGAAGTGATGCATACGGGGGAGGGGGAGACCCCGCCCCCGGAAACAATTTCCCTCAGTTCAGCTTCTTCATCTGGACGGCATCGGCTATCCTCAGTATTCCGGAGACCATCACGATGACGCCGATGACGATCATCACGATGTCCGCGGTATCGTCCATGTTGAGAAGCGCATAGATCCCCATGATCACCATGAGGACCGCGATCGCAGCGGTCAGGAGCTTCGACCCGACCGAGAGCGAGAACGATGTGCTCCCTCCGAGCAGCGTGATCAGGCCGACGATTATCAGCCCGACCCCGAGCAGGGCCATCAGGATGTCCGAGAACAGCCCGGGCAGGATCAGGAGGAGCAGACCGAGGATCAGCGAGAACACGCCCGCGATCAGCCCTGCGTTCACGCCTCCGGTGAGGGATCCCGCCACGGCCAGGAGGCCGTAGACGAACAGGAACGCCCCTCCGATCATCAGGATGATCTCCAGGCTCTCCTGGCCCAGAAGGACCATCAGCAGGCCCACCACCAGGAATAGGACTCCCATGAGGAGCTCCCTCTTCCAGGGATTGAATCTCTCGATAATCACATTCATGATATCATAATGTCAATCCGTGATTCACGGTATAAATCATGCGGATGTCGGAGGCTCCTCGCGGCCTTCACCACACGCACGACCGCCGGCACCTGATGGCACAGATCCTGCCCGTAGAGGACGTCCGCCCCGGGATTCGAGGAGACGTATGCCTCGTCGATGTCCCTCCAGTGATAGAATATGATGGCGTCCGGCCGCTCTACCATGTCCGACGGGAGCACCGATACCCTCCTCCCGGAGGCTCTCAGCACACCCGCCACCCGGTCGACGAGCTCCCCGCGCCCCATCCTCCTCGGCCCGGTGACGGATCCCATCGACCGGTCCGAACAGAACGCGGCCATGCGGGAGTCCAGGGTCCCGGAGTCGTCCCCTTCGATGCAGCAAAGATCCATGAGGAGGCCATGCGAAAACAGGATAAAAGGATGAGAGGGGCAGGAGGCCCCTCGAAAGGTTTGGTTCTCGATCAGGGCTCATATCCCCATCTTCTTCTTGACGTCGTCGTCGAAGAGGGAGATGATGAGGAAGAGACCAATCAGGAGTCCACAGATTCCGGTGATGGTTCCGATGGGGAACACGAGGATGTCGAGGAGACTGATGATGATGTAGATGATCGAGATGACCACGAGAAGGATCCAGAGGATCTTGTCCAGAACGTCGGTCTTGCCGTCGGTCATGCGCTTGTGGATGAAGAGACAGACGAGACCGAGGACGATGCCCTTGGCTATCTGGATCGCCCAGTCCTTGCCATCGCCGTTGTATCCGAAGATGCCGTTGATGATGAACACGATACCCGTCAGGTACACGATGCGGCAGACGATCTCCCACTTGCCGGTGATCTCCCCGGAACGGATGCTCTTTCCGAAACCGAAGTACACCAGGCCGACGAGGATCCCGCCGAGCCCTCCGATGACGGCGACCGCGGTATCCGTCTCATCGCTGAGGACCCCGGATATGAGGCCGACGATCCCCAGGATAATCGAGATGATACCGACGATCCAAATCGCCGTACCGGCTGTTTTCGAATTGTCGAGAAAAGACATAGCTATTTCCTCGCCGTCCTCGATTTAGTATCTGTATTTAAATGGTGCTCGGCATCTCGCAACATAGGATTCAAGAACGTGGAGTACCACCATTTGCCTGGACGATACCCTTTATCATTGCAGCGGATGATAGTCCGCCATGGTCAAGATCATCGGATGCCCCCGCGAGGGCGACCCAACGGAGCACATAGATGAGTTCATGGACGGAGACCTCTGCACCCTCTCCGGATTCAAGATGGACGGCCTCGTGAAGCTGAGGGACGACGTGCTCGCGGAGCTCGCCAGAAGGGAGCCTGAATCCAGGACCGTCGTAGCCGACAGGGACTGGCTCTGCGACAACCGTGTGGATTTCGCCAGGGACCTCAAGAAGGCCTTCGACAAGGAGATCGCCGAAGGCGGCAGGGTCAACTTCATCATCTACCAGGATCTCCCAGTGATCGACTGGCAGACCGCCCTGGAGGGCATGGACGCATCCAAGACCCAGGTCTACTTCTTCACCAACGCCTGCCTGCAGGTACCATGCTGCTACAAGCTCATCCAGGGATGAGCGGGGAGCGGCCGGCGTGCCGGCCGCCGTCCCCTGGGCCGTGCCCCCGTCGCTCCGGGAACGCGGACCTGACGGCCTCGAGCATCGCCGGGAAGGTGGCCTCCTGCGGGACTATGTCCGCATGATAGCCCAGCTCCTCCAGCTTCTCCGCGGTGGGAGCTCCTATGGCGGCTATCCTCACCACGGACATGTATCTGCGTGCATCCTCCCTGCCGAAGCGCCCCTCTATCCTCTGTATAAATGATTCGGCGCTCTTCGGGGAGGTGAACGCCATGGCATCGAGCCTCCCCTGCTTGATCATCATGACGATGTGCAATAGGCCGTTGCTGATCCCGTACTCCTTCACCCTGTACACAGCCAGGTCCTCTACGTCTGCGCCCTCCGCGCAGAGCCCGTCGGACAGCGCATCCCTGCCGCAGTCCGACCTCAGCAGGAGGACCCTCTTTCCGGACACCTGCCCGTTCAGATGCGCCACGGCGCCCTCGGACGAATGGTCCTCGGGCACATCGTCCGGCTCCAGGCCCATCTCCCTGAGCTTTCCTGCGGTCGCGGGTCCGATGGCGACTATCCGGACGCCCTCGAACGCCGGCTTCAGCCTGTCGCCGAGTCTGGCCCTGACGAGATCCGCGGCCGATGCGGAGCTGAACACCGCCACGGCACCGGGCACCAGATCCCTCTCCAGGGCCTCGTAGACGCCGTCCTCACCCGGAAGGATCTCCAGGGACGGGGCGCACATGGCGTCGAAGCCCATCTTCTTCGCAAGCTCCAGGGACTCCTTCATCCTGTCCGTGGGACGCATGAATCCTATCGTGGTCATGACAGATCACCTAGCCTCTCCCTGAGGGATGCTACATCCCCCACTACTATTATTCCCGGTGCCTCGAGATGCTGGGAGGATATGGTCTCCGCCAGCTCCGATACGGTGGTGACGGCGACCCTCTGCTCCGGCGTGGATCCCTTCGAGATCACCGCCGCGGGGGTGTCGGAGGACATGCCTCCTGCCACGAGCCCGTCCGATATGCCTCCGGCGTTGCCGAGGCCCATCAGGATCACCAGCGTGCCGTGGCCTACGGCGAGCGCCTTCCAATCCACCCTGTCCCCGTCGCGGCCGTCCTTCTCGTGGCCGGTGACGAACGTCACCATCGAGGCATGGTCGCGGTGGGTGACCGGGATCCCTGCGAGCTCCGGAACGGATATCGCCGACGACACCCCCGGGACGACGTGGACCTCCGCGCCCGCCCTCCTGAGCTCCTCGGCCTCCTCGGCGCCGCGGCCGAAGAGGAACGGATCCCCTCCCTTGAGGCGGACGACCAGCCTCCCCTCCTCCGCGTACCTGACCAGCAGCTCGTTGGTCTGCCATTGGCTCAGATGGTGGTCCCTGGACCTCTTCCCGGCATCTATGAGCTCCGCTCCCTCCCTGCACTCCTTGAGGAGCTCGGGGTTAGCGAGCGCATCGTACATAACAACATCCGCCCTCCTGAGGAGCTCCAGACCCTTTACGGTGAGCAGGCCCGAATCGCCCGGGCCTGCTCCGACGAGATACACCTTGCCTGTCAAATCACCACATCCCTCTTCCCGGCGAGATACTCGGCTATGCCGAGCAACTCGTCCAGGACATAGTCGGAGGGGAGATCGACGGATACGCGCCTCGGCCCCTCCGCATAGCCGTACGAGACCGCATCCACGTGGATGCCGTCCTCAACGACCCTTGCATTGACGCCGACCGGGGAAGAGCATCCGGCCTGCATCATCTTCATCACTCCCCTCTCAGCGCCGGCCTCCAGACGGGACCTCATGGAATCGAGCCTGCGGAGCATGCCCAGGGTCCTGTCGTCGTCCCTCCTGCACTCCACGGCGATTATGCCCTGCGCAGGGGCCGGAACGAACACCCTCGGATCGAGGACGTGCATGGGGAGCTCCAGCCCCATCCTGTCCAGACCCGCCTTGGCTAGGATGATGGCATCGAAATCACCGGCATCCAGCCTGGAGAGGCGTGTATGGATGTTGCCCCTGAGCGGACGCACGTCCAGATCCGGGCGCAGATCCCTCAGGATGCTCTCCCTCCTCGTCGACGCTGTGCCGACCCTGGCGCCCTCCGGCAGGTCCTCCAGCGGACACGGGACGATCACGTCGCGCGGATCGTCGCGCGGGAACATCGCGCCTATGACAATCCCCTCCGGAAGCGTAGTGGGGATGTCCTTCAGGGAGTTCACCGAGCAGTCGATCCTCCCATCGAGGAGGGCCTCGTCCAGCTCGCGGACGAAGGCCCCAACCGACGGCATCTCGTCCAGACGGGACGTCAGATCGATGTCCCCCATGGCCTTCATGCCCACGACCTCACACTCCTCGTCCGGATTCCTCTCGGCCATCGCCTGCAGGAAGAGCTCGGTCTGGCGCATGGCCAGCCTGGACTCCCTCGTGCCGACCCTCACCGGCCCACCGTCCCTATGAAGCCGGCGAACGCCTCCTGGAGCCTCCTGACGGCGTCATCGTCGTGGGCTATGGACATGAAGCAGTCCTCCAGCGCCGACGGCGCGAGGTATATCCCGCGATCCAGCATGTATCTGAACATCCTTGCGAACACGGAGCGATCGGTCCTCTCCGCATCAGAGGCGTTACTCACGGACCCTACGCCGAAGTACACGGAGAACATGGATCCTACGCTGTTGACGCAGCCCTGCGCCCCGGTATCCTCGAAGGCGTCGCGTATCGCATCCACCACGGCGTCGGAGCGCCTCTCCAGGTCGCGATAGGCGTCCCCGCGCCGCATGACGTCCAGCTGAGCGCATCCGGCGGCCGCGGTCACGGGGTTCCCCGCGAACGTGCCCGCGGCATAGACGGGACCCTGCGGAGCGACCGTCTCCATTATGTCCCTCCTGCCGGCGAATGCACCGGCCGGAAATCCTCCGCCCATGATCTTGCCCATGGTCGTCATGTCCGGGGTCACGCCGTAGCGCTCCTGAGCCCCTCCAGCGGATACGCGGAAGCCTGTGATGACCTCATCGAAGATCAGCACGACATCGTTCTCCCTGGTGATCCTGCGCACCTCCTCGAGATAGCCCTTCTCCGGAGGGACCACCCCGACGTTGCCCAGGACGGGCTCCATTATCACGGCTCCGATGCCCTCGTTCCTCTCGAGGAGGTCGGACATCGCCTGGGCGTCGTTGAACTCCACTGTGCGGGTGTTCCTGACGGCATCCGCCGGGACTCCCGCGGACGAAGGCGCCCCCTCGGCGGATCCGGAGCCGGCCTTCACCAGAACGGCGTCGTGGGCCCCGTGGAACCCTCCGTTCATCTTGACTATCCCGTCCCTGCCGGAGAAGCCCCTGGCGGCGCGGACCGCATGCATGGTGGCCTCCGTGCCCGAATTCGCCAGGCGCACCATGTCCGCTGACGGCACGGCGGAGCATATCCTCCTGATGAGCCCCAGCTCCGGTTCGGAAGGAGCGCCGTACACGGTGCCGCGCGGGAGCTGGGATGCGGCGGCGGCCATGACCTCCGGATGGGCATGGCCCGCGATCAGCGGCCCGTAAGCCATGCACAGGTCCACATAGCTCCTTCCGTCCTCATCCGTGATCTCGCACCCGCCGCCGCTGCGTATGAACAGCGGATGGGGCTCGAACCTGCGGACTGGGCTGCTCACCCCTCCGGGAGTCAGCCGGGACGATTCCTCAAAGAGTTCGGCCGAACGATCCATGGTATCACAGCATCCTCGCCATGTCCTCGGCGAAATAGGTGATGATTATGTCTGCGCCGGCGCGCTTGATGCCTATCAGGGACTCCCTCATGACACGGTCCCCGTCCACCCATCCGTTCGCCGCGGCGGCCCGGATCATGGCGTACTCTCCTGAGACCTGGTAGGCGGCCAGCGGAAGGTCGAACCTGTCCGAGGCCTCGCGGATTATGTCCAGGTATGGGCCTGCGGGCTTCACCATTATCATATCGGCGCCCTCGGCTATGTCGAACTCGATCTCGCGCATGGCCTCGCGCCTGTTGGCCCAGGCCATCTGGTACCCTGCGCGGTCCCCCTTGCCCGGTGCGGATTCGGCGATGTCCCTGAACGGACCGTAGTACGCGGACTGGTACTTGGCGCTGTAGGCCAGGATCGGGACGTTCTTGAATCCCGCATCGTCCAGGGCCGCGCGTATGGCGGACACCTGTCCGTCCATCATGCCGCTAGGCGCTATTATGTCGGCACCGGCCTCGGCCTGCGACACCGCCGTCCTCCCGTACAGCTCGATGGTCTCGTCGTTGACCACGTTCCCGCAGCGGTCCAGGACCCCGCAGTGGCCGTGATCCGTGTACTCGCACAGGCACAGGTCGGCTATCACGAGCAGATCGGAGCTCTCCTTCAACCCGGATATGGCCCTCTGGACCACTCCGTCCCTGGCGTACGCGCCGGACCCTACGGCGTCCTTGCGGTCCGGAACGCCGAACACCAGGACGGATCCCACTCCGCTGTCCTGTATGCCCGATGCCACTGCATCGAATCCGGAGAGCGGATGCGTGGGGATCCCAGGCATCGAATCCGTGTACTTGGTCTCCGATATGTTCGCATCGAAGAACACCGGGAGCACGAGCTCGTCCCTGTGCAGACGGGTCTCGCACACCAGGTCCCTCATCTTCTGGCTCTGCCTCAGCCTCCTGAGGCGCACTTCCGGATACATCATTCGTATTCCTCCAAACCGAACAGCTCCGCGGCCGCGCCGCATATCTCCGTGCGGCCGTCCCGGGAAGCCTCCCTCAGATTCCTGTAGAGCTCCGCGGTGATCTTGCCTATCATGCCCTTCGACAGGTCGTCCAGAAGCTCCGCCTCGTCAACGGCTCCCATGCGGGACCTGGCGTAGGCCACCTCCCTGTCGCGGATGTCCGCGAGCTTCAGGCCTATGGCCCTGATGACGTCGTTGGCGTACTGCTCCTTCTGCTCCGTGTCGAGCCTGACGAGCTCCTCCGTTATGATGGCCTCCGCCGACTTTATCTCGTCCCTGCGGCGCTGGACGTTGGCCATCGCGATGGACTCCAGCGAGTCCATGCTCTCCAGATCCACGTGCGGGATCTCAGCAACCGATGCCTCGGTGTTCCGCGGTATGCTGACGTCTATTATGAGCAGCGGGCGCTCCGGCCTTCCGGCCATGGCCTCCTCGATGTGCGACCGCCTGAGGATGGCATGGGGCGCGCCGGTGGCCACCAGCACGACATCGGAACCCGCTATGGCGTCTGCCATCCTCATCATGCTGACCGCCCTCCCCCCGAGCTCGTCGGCGAGCTCTATGGCGCGGCTGTACGTGCGGTTGGACACTATCACGGCGCCCAGATTCCTTCCGGCCAGATTCTTGGCTATCACGGATGCTATGTCGCCGGCGCCCAGGATCGTTATGCACTTCCCGTCCAGCGACCCGATCCGGGATTCGGCCAGCTCCACCGCCGCCGATCCCACAGATACCGCGCCCCTGTTCAGGGCCGTCTCCGTCCTGACCCTCTTCCCGACGGACAGCGCGCGGTCGAATAGACGGGTCAGCATGCCCCTGGCCGTACCGCACTCCCTTGCCCGCACGTAGCTGTCGCGGACCTGATGCTGTATCTGGTCCTCGCCGACTATGAGGGAGTCCAGACCGCACACCACGCGGAACAGGTGTCTGATGGTGTCCCTGTCCTCCTGTATATACGCGATGTTGGTCTCGGTCGGCACCGTGTTCTTTATCATCGATTCGAAGAACCTCTTCGCGGCCGCGTTGTCCGTGGCGGCCGCATATATCTCGAATCTGTTGCAGGTCCTGACGACCACGTACTCCGAGATCTGCCTGACTCCTGAGAGATATCTCTCGGCCTCGGCCTCGAGAGCGGGGACGACATCGTTCAGCGCCGACGTGCCGCCGGCGGAGGAATACGTCACATGCATGCTCACGATCATTCCAGACCGCCCCTGGACATGGCCAGACGGCGTGCGCCGTCGGCATCCCCCTCCCTGAGGAGGGCCCACACGTCCCTGTCATCCAGCACCCCGGCCAGGAACTCCGCTCTGGCCGGCTGCGTGGAAATCCGGTCCCTGATCTCCCTGCGGAGGCCCGTGAGCAGCTCCAGCATCCCGTCGTATGACGGATCCAACAGCTCGTCTATCCTCGCTATGACGTACGGAGGGAACGCGGGGGCGTTACCCTCGGACGATACGCAGACGGTCCACCCGTCGCGATGCAGCGTCGACGGTATCAGGACGTCCCCTCCGCCATGGGCGGAGTTCGTCATTATCCCGAGCGCCACCGAGGTATCGCGTATCATGTCGTTGAGTGCATGGTCGGATGTCGCCGCCACCACTATCGAGGAGCCTTCCGCGTACCTGCGGACGTTGCCCTCCGACACCTCGCCCTCGAACGCCTCATCCGCCAGCGCCCTCAGCTCCGGCAGGATCCGTTCGGCGACCACCCGTATCCTGAAGCCTTCGAAGTGCCTGCACTTGCGCAGAGCGACGCGGCCGCCGCCGAAGACCGTCACGAGGCGGCCCCGGGGTGCCAGGAAAATAGGGGACATGTCCGGGGACTCCATGGATAGACTCTCTAACTCGATGATGTGGGCGTGTTATTTAATAGTCGCGCGGTAGCAATGCCATACCCCCGGGGGGATACAGTACCGACCCCTGCGGCATCCTCCGTGCACCGGGTCCGACCGGACTCTGCCACCGTCGAGCGGAGGAACCGTTAATACGGCACCTCCCGATCGCGAGCCCATGGATTTCGACCCCAGCCCGGAGAAGATGAGCGAGAGGGGGCAGATTTGGTTCCCCGCAGACTACGATCGCATCAGATGGTGGACTGGGTACGGGAAGTCGGCGGTCGTGAGGCCATCGCTTCCTCCGGACGCGCCATCGGACCTCGGATTCGAAAAGGACGTCTTCTGGACCGAGGCCGCTCATCTGGACATGGAACTAGGGAACGCGGTATATGCGGACTGGCTGGTGGCCAGACCGGACCTCGGAGTGTGCGTCATGGCATCCAAGCTGGAGGTCGCGGCGACCGCATACTACGACAGGCTCCTCGCCGCGCCCATCGGACCCTCCGGCGCCACGCTGAAGGAGGTCATGGGCATCGAGGCCACCAGATCCCTGACGGGATGCTTCTCGTCCAGGACGCCCGGGTTCGCGGTCCTCTCCGACACCGGGAAGGCGCCGATCGTCACGGATGCGGATGAGCGCATCGCCAGCCTCATGGGATCCGCGGAGAACGTCCTCCCTATGAAGAGAGCGGTGTACGGCCGCGCCCGGAACGGACAGCGACGGGGGCGGGACCCCCTGGCCCGGGGTCCAGGTGACACGGCGGCTCCGGACTCTCCGTCCTATCTTTATACGCCGTTAACATCACACGCCGCATGATATCCAATGACTCGGCCGTGCCCATCGGCGACGGAATCTACCGCATAGGCGGGGACGACCGCACCGCCGACATCTTCGAGGGGTCCTTCCCCATCCCCGAAGGGGTGTCCTACAACTCCTATGTGATAGACTCCGATGGCGTGACCTGCCTGCTCGACACCGTGGACGCATCCATAGCGTCGAAGTTCTGGAGCAGCCTCCGCGCCGTCCTCGGGGACAGGAGCCTGGACTACCTGGTGATAGACCATATGGAGCCGGACCACGGAGCCTGCATCACCAGGGTCCTCGAGACCTGGCCGGAATGCACCGTGATTGGCAACGCCAAGACGTTCGACATGCTCCGCAACTTCTATCGCCTGGAGCCCGCGAACAGGATCGAAGTGAAGGACCTCCAGGAGGTCAGGATAGGCGGACACACCCTCCGCTTCTACTTCGCCCCCATGGTCCACTGGCCCGAGGTCATGCTCGCATACGACATCGAGGAGAGGAAGCTGTTCTCCGCCGATGCGTTCGGCACGTTCAAGGCGCTCTCCGGCGCGGTATTCGCGGACGAGACGGACTTCGACCGCGAGTACCTGGACGAGGCCAGGAGGTACTACTCCAACATCGTCGGCAAGTACGGATCCAGCGTCCAGAAGGCCCTGGCGAAGCTGAAGGACGTGCCCATCGACATGATCTGTCCCCTCCACGGCCCCATATGGAGGGCCGACCTGGGATACATCCTGGGGAAGTACGGGCTCTGGAGCACCTATGAGCCCGAGGAGAAGGGGGTCGCGGTGCTGTACACGTCGGTGTACGGCAACACGGCGGCCGTCGCCGAGAAGCTCGCGGTCCTCCTGAAGGAGCGCGGCGTGCCCAACGTCAAGGTCAGGAGCATGACCGTCGAGCACCCGTCCTACGCCGTATCGGACGCATTCAGGTTCTCGAACATCGTGGTGGCGGCCACCACGTACAACAACGGCCTCCATCCGTCCATGGCCGCCGTCCTGGACGATATGGCCGCCATGGCGGTCCAGAACAGGAGGTTCTCAGTCATCGGCAACGGCTCATGGGGGCCGCAGGCGGACAGGATCATTGAGGAGAGGCTGGGGTCCATGAAGGGCATGACCAAGGTCGGCGACACCCTGGTCGTCAGATCGTCCCTCGCGCCCGAGCAGGTGCCGGAGCTCGAGGCCCTGGCCGACGCTGTGGCGGCATCCGTCCTGGAATGAATATGGCCGGGAGGGCGACCGCCCTCCCGGACGTTTCCGCGACGGAGGGGCCGGACCCCTCCGTCGATCAAAAGTCCCTCTTCCTGAAGATCGCATAGGCGAGCATGTTCGTCGCCAGACCCCATGTGACCAGCACGTACGCGGACCTCCAGAGGTCCGCATCCGTGTAGTGCACCGGGACCCCGGTGACGGTGAAGTCGCCGAGCGAGTAGAGTATCGCGTCCATGGCCTCGTTGAAGCCCCACCATGTGGGCAGGCTGGAGAACATCGCGATGATGTTCACCACGAGGCTTATCAGGAGCAGCATCACGACCATGGACATTATGGATGCTGTGCTGCCCTTCTTGAACAGCGAGCTCATCAGCATGCTCACCCCGCAGACCGCGAACAGCGCGGGGAACGTGAGCAGGAACGCCTTCCACAACGTGTCCAGCACCCCTCCGACCGCGATCTGGGAAAACAGCACGGTGAATGCGAAGTAGAAGATGCTGAATGCCGTCATCACTATGATGGACGCGATGAGCTTCCCGATGAAGATAGCCCTCTTCCGGATGGGTCTCGTGAACAGTATCAGCGCGGTGCGCTCCTCGTACTCGGACACGAGCGACGTGGCCGTGAACAGTATCCCTGCCAGCTCGATGATGATCGCTACGAACATCACGAACACCATGGACAGCTCGTACTCGTTCTGATAGCCTTCGCCCAGAAGATAGGGCAGAGCCACCATGAGCACCAGCACGACCGCTATCAGCGATGCGAAGAGGAGCATCTTCTTCCCGCGGAGGAACTTCCTGAGCTCGTTGCGGGTGACCACCACGGACTGCCTGAGATCGTCCCTTATGCCTAGTTCCATATTACCGCGACTCCTTGATCAGCTCCAGATACCTGTTCTCCAGAGCGTTGTAGCTCTCGGACATCCCGCACACGGGGAAGTCCAGATCGGCCACTCCGCGATAGAACGCGGCCACCTTCTCCAGATCGCCCTTGAACCTGACGAGGATCACGTTGCCGCTCCTCTCCGCGGACACGACGTCGGGCAGTGCGGAGATCTCGTCCACCATGCGGTCGTCCGGCTCGTGCAGCGGCCTGACCATCAGCACCCTGGTGTCGGCGCCCTCGATTATCTTCTCGAACTCGTCCTCGACCACGAGCGCCCCGCGGTTCACAATGGCTATCCTGTCGCAGAGGTCGGAGACCTCGTGCATCATGTGGGAGCTCATCAGCACCGTGAGGCCGCGGTTCTCGCGCCTTATGTTCCTGAGGATCTCCCTTATCTCCACGACCCCCCTGGGATCCAGACCCGAGGTCGGCTCGTCCAGGATCACCACATCGGGCGAGTCCAACAGGGCGAGTCCCAGGGCTATCCTCTGCCTCATCCCCTTGGAGAACGTTCCTATCCTCTTGTCCGCCCAGTCGGACATCTTGACCTTCTCCAGGATCGCCGACGTCTCGCTGGCTATGGACTCGCGCGTCATGCCCAGGATCTCGCCGATGTACCCGAACGTCTCGTTCGGACTCAGGTACATGTAGAACTCCGGTGTCTCCACCACGGTGCCGACCCCGTCCAGAGCGGCCTTCGGATCCTTCGCGACATCGAGGCCGTTGATGTAGACATGACCAGATGTGGGCGATATCAGATTCGTGGCGATCTTCAGCGAGGTGCTCTTCCCCGCCCCGTTAGGTCCGAGGAGTCCTGTGAAGCTGTTCCTGCGGATCTCCAGAGAGAGGTCGTCGACGGCGACGAAACCCCTGTACTCCTTCCGGAGATGATCGAACACTATGGGGAAATCGCTCATGCCATCGCCCCCGGTGCTTCTTCCATATGCGTCACTCCCTGGCTCCGGGCATCTCGAGTGCATCCAGCATCCGATGCCCATTCGCGGAGCGGGTTCGCAGTACGGACGTATAAAACAGTGCGCTGGACGGAACGAGAATCACGTTCCGACACCGAGATCCGCCCGGTCCCGGCAGCGCCGGGGCCGGGCATAGGCATCACTCGTCGTCCGAGCCCTTCCTGACCTTCACGGCCATGCCCTTGCGCATGGACCTCATCTCGAACGCCGTGAGGAAGGCCCTGCCTGTCGCGATGGGGCGGTCGCTCCCATCGGTGACGATGACCTCCTCCATGGGTCTGATCTCCGGATCGCAGGAGGCCACGAACTGCGCGAATGCGTTCCTGCCGTCCGAGACGAACGGGACCGCATCGTCCATGACCTGCACCCTCATGCGGGGCGCGGGCACCGCTCCGACGACCCTCTTGGCGCCCTCCATCCTGAGCGTGTACAGGCCGTCTCCGGCCCTCATGGAGAGGACGTGCTCGCCATCGGAGATCACGTTGCGGATCTTGCCCGTCTTCTTGGACTTCACGAGCTCGATCGGCTCCCTGAAGAGAGCCGTCGCGGCATCGATGCCGAACTGCATCCTGGCCACGGCCTCCGCCCTGATCCTGTCGGCGTCGACGTCCTCGCCCTCGGTCTCGGGGACCCCGTCGCCCTCGATCACATCATCGAACTTGGACAGAAGGAACTCGCGCGTGAGATCGTCCGCGGCCTCCTCGGTCTCCCTGTCGGGGATCTCCGGGAACAGGGACTGCGCCAGAGGATACATCTCGTCCAGCTCGGCCGGCACGGGCCCCCATGCGGACTCCACGACGGGCGTGTACCCGGCCCTCCTGGCCTTCGCGAACTCCTCCGCGTACGACCTGGAGTATGGCTTGCTGCGCGTGTCGGGGAACACCGCGGCCCTCCTGGTCGCCGGGACGTACCTGGACTCCAGCCTCCGGATGTACCTGAGGTACGCGGGCCTGTTCCTGGTCTCGGGACCTGTATAGAACACGGCCCCGTCCCTGCTGACCGGATCGTAGAGCTCCATGTCGTCCTGCCAGTCCCTGAGCCTGCGGAGGCCGTCCAGCAGGGCGGGGTGCGACCTGCACCTGATCTCCGCCAGCTCCCACAGCCTACCCTCCTTCAGATACCTCTTGACCAGGGCCAGCTCCTGCGTTATCTGGTACAGATTGTGCTCCGCGATGAGCTTGGTGCGCTTGCCCTTGTCCATCTTCCTCAGCGCCTGCAGCGTCATGCCGCGGCAGGCGGGACAGGAGCAGTCCAGGGACTCCATGTCCTGGAGCCTGAACGTCCCGTCGAGGAACATCATCCTATCGTCCCTCGCGAACTTCGCATAGGACGCCGAATCGAACAGATCGCAGCCCATGAGTGTGGCCAGCGCGAGGATCATCGGGTGGCCCGCACCGAAGAGATGGACCGGCCTGGACGGGTTGAGGCCCTTCTTGGAGGCCATGACGACGTCCACGAGCTCGGCGTAGCGGTACTGCTCCATCAGAGGGACCACTCCGCCGACGGGATGGACGTCCACATCCATGTCCGCCATCTGGGATGCGCTGTACGTCCTGAGATCCGGATATACCGATCCCTGGACGACCCCGTTGATCATCATGTCCCCCTTCAGGCCGCACGCCTCCCTGGTCCTCTCCAGGGTCGTCTCGAGGGAGTGGCGGGTCTTCTCGTAGGACCAGTCCGGCTCGGTGAAGACGTCGAGAACGGTCCCGATGTCGGTACCGATGGACCTCTGGAACTCCACGATCTCCTTATTGGTGACCTCGACCTCGCCGTACATATGGCTCTGGAAGGTCCCGGAGTCGGTCATTATGACGCCCGGGAAGTCGAGCATCTCGTGGAGACCTACCTCCTGCGCCTTCTCCTTCAGCGCAGGGGTGTTGCGTATGATGTAGGAATTTGTGATGAGGGCGTTGAACCCGAACCTGTCGTGCAGCTCCCGAGGCGGGACCGTGCAGATCTTCGGGTTTACGACAGGGAGCAGCGCGGGCGTCTCGACGACCTTGTCACCCACGGTGAACCTGCCGATACGGGCGAGCCCGTCGCGCCTGAGTATCTCGAACATGGAGCCCGCCATGCGCGCTCCGTTCTTATACATCATCCTCCGGCGGCAAGGGCCGCCGGACTCCCACACCCCTGCGTCGCGGACGCGGTGTCAGCCGATCACGTCTATCCTGTTGCGGTTCTCGTCGGCGAACACCTTGGCGATGGCGTTCTTCATTATCGTATCCGGAACGTCCTCCACCCACTTCCTATTCCAGTCGAGCGTTGGCCTACCGAAGCCTACCAGCTTAACCGTCCCGTGGTCGCAGGAGTCCTCCGACTCGAGCATCTTGATCCGCACCCCTTCAAGCGCCTGGTCTATGGATCTCCCGTTGATGAGGACTGTCCGGGTGCCGTCGTCCGTCACCGTCTCCTTGTACGAGCATGAGATGTCGCCCATCTGCATCTCGAAGACGAGATCGCGGATGTACCGGTCCATGTTCGCATTGGTCCTCCTCCTGATAGTGGGGTCGTCCGGATCCTCGGCGGGATGCAGGTACTCTATGTCGATCATCGCCATGACCGATGATATGACTTCACGGCGTTAATAGATATCGGTGGATATGCTGGGTCGGTGCACCGGCGTTCATGCCGGGAACGGCGATCCGGGCCATGTCCCCTCATCAGGCACGCAATGTAAGTACAGATGCACCGTTGACCCGGGCATGGAGAATCTATCCGGATACATGGCCCGGGTCAGGGAGACGGCCCCTCTGGTGCACCACATAACCAACTACGTCACAGTGAACGACTGCGCCAACATATGCATCTGCGCCGGAGGATCCCCCGTGATGACCGACTCCGCCGAGGATGTCCCCGACATGCTGAGATTCGCATCGTCCACGGTCCTGAACATCGGGACCCTGAACCCCCGCACGGTGGAATCCATGCTGATCGCGGCAAGGGCCGCCGGAGGCAGGATCCCCGTGGTCCTGGACCCCGTTGGCGCCGGAGCCACGCCGTACAGGACATGCACCGCCGAGCGGCTCATCAGTCTCGGACCCTCGGTGATCAAGGGGAACGCGGGCGAGATAGGGGTGCTGGCCGGAACCGGAGGAGAGGTCAAGGGCGTCGATTCGCACGGATCCGGGGATCAGGCCGCGGCGGCGAGGACCCTTGCCGAAAGGACAGGGAGCATCGTCGTGTCGACCGGTCCGATCGACTACGTGTCGGACGGGAGGAGGACCCTGAGACTCTCCAACGGGAGCGGCATGCTCTCGAAGGTGTCCGGGACCGGATGCATGGCATCGTCCGTCGTTGGATGCTATGCGGGAGCATGCGGAGCATCCGTGGAATCGATCGCGGCGGGGATCACGGCGTTCAATGTCGCCTCCGAGATCGCCGAGAAGGCCGGCAGAGGACCGGGAACGTTCAAGCCCGCGCTGATGGACTCCATGTACGCGCTGACCGCCGAGGAGCTCGACTCCCTGGCCAGGGTGGATGAGGCATGATAGACGAGATCCTCGCAAGGAACCGTAAATTCACGGAGTGCGGAGGGCGCGACGGATTCCGCGCATCCAAGTATCCGAGGATGAGGACCGCGATCGTGTCCTGCATGGATGCCCGCCTGGTTCACCTGCTCCCCGCCGCGCTCGGCCTGGAGGACGGCGATGTGGTGCTGATCAAGAACGCCGGAGGCAGGATAACCGATCCCTATGGCGAGACCATGCGCGCCGTGCTCGTGGCGATCTACGAACTCGGCGTTGAGGATGTCATGGTGGTGGGGCACACCGACTGCGGCGCCCAGAGCATAAGCGCGGAGACGATGACGGATCACATGAGGGAACGCGGAATCCCGGCGGAGACGATATCCGCGCTTGAGAAGGAGAGGGACCTCGACAGATGGCTCTCGGGATTCGGAAGGAACGAGGACGATGTCCATGCGACCTGCAGGATCCTCGGGGAGCATCCGCTTGTCCCGGACGATCTGCACATCCACGGATTCGTCATCGAGCTTGCCGACGGCGGCCTGACCGAGGTCGTGAGGGGACTTGGACGGACCGCCCGCCGACGAGCGGTCAGAGCATCTTCAGGTCGCCGGTGATCTTGTCGAGATCGGAGGTCGGAGCCGGACCGATGCCCACGCAGGTGTCGGTGCCGGGCTCGACCTGCGTCCTGCCGGCATCCGTGATCATCGATGCATGGATGCCGCAGCTTTTGGCCTCTGCCATCCTGCGGATCATCTCGTCACGGTTCTGGACCTTGAGGACGACCTTCTTCTGACCGGATGCCATCCAGGCATCGAACGCCCTCTTATCCTTCTTCTCGGACCACAGGGCGCACTCCACGGACGCATGACCGACCTGGGCGGCCATCTTGCCCTTGCCCATGTCGAGATCCGTCCTGACGAGGACGACCAGCTTGTACTCCTCCTTCGGAGCCGCGAATCCGAACGCCATGGCGGGGCCCACGGATGACGTGTATATAACTGCTGGGCGACAGCCGTCACGGCAGCACCGTCATGCCGTATCCGGCACCGGCGGCCTCGCCGTAGTACATGAACGCTCCATCCTCGTACCCGTACACGTCCGGGACCAGCCCTATGCCCAGGAACGGCGACAGCGACGTGATCCAGTACATTATCCCCTTCTCGTCGATCACGATCCGGACGGCCCCCTCCGTCGCATCCTGGCCGGATATCACGGGGACGCCGACCGCCCACATGCCCGGCAGACGGGCCAAGGCCGACGAGAAGCCGGCGGCCTCCAGGAGGGACGACGCGAGAACGCAGAGATCCCCCGAATCCCCCTGTCCGGAGTACAGGGTCTCCACCGGATAGGCCCAGTACGTGGCGGTGCCGTATGTCAGTATGTCGTCCGCGGTGCGGAAGCCGCTGCCGACGAACTCCACCAGGCATGCCGCATAATCCGTCGCACGGGTTCCGCCGAAGGCGCCGTAGTAGGCGGACCATATGAGCTGCTCCAGTTCGGACACCTGCTCCGGGGAGACGAATCCGCGCGCCGCATCCGCCGAGGACGACGATCTGCCGGAGGCGTAGCCCGTCGCGGCGAGATAGTCCTTCAGGGACACTGTGTATGTGAGCGACAGCGTCCTGCCCCCGTGCTTCCACTCGTACGACACGGACGCATCCCCGTAGTACGCGAACGAACCGGATCTGGCCCCGATGAGCGTGCCGTCCGCTGCATACAGGTCCGCTGTGAGCGTCCATTCGCCGTGCGACGACACGATCCAGGTCAGCCTGCCTATGTCCTCGAAGGTCACGTCCGGGCCCAGGGACTTCGGGATGTAGCTGACCGAGCCGTCGCTATCGCAGCGCAGCATCCACATGATCCTTTGGACGCCCTCGAGGCTCTCGGCCGAGAGCGTTGTTACCAGCTCCTCCGTCCTTTCGCCGCGGTCGTATGAGACGCGGGCCGCCCCGGAGAAGCCGGCATCGAGATAGCCTTCCGACAGCACGATGTACCCGCTGTCCAGGACGAGCGCCCCGTCCGGGACCGCCGGACCGTCGTCGGGAACCCCGGGGTCCACGGACCCGGTATCCTCGACCGGAACAGCGGACAGCACCACCAGGATGACGCTGATGGCCGCCAGGAGTATGGTGATGGCCGAGGCGAAGTGCCTGAGCCTCCTGTCCACCTTGGAGGCTATCGCCCTCCTGCGGCGCTGATGCATCGAGAGGTCGGCCCCGCACTGCGGGCAGAACGGGGCCCTCCCGGCATCGGCACCGCAGTTGGGGCATCTCATGGCAGCGGGAAGGTGTTTCAATAGATCCCGAGGGGCTCGCAGACCAGGGTCGCGTCCCTGTCGGTGTCGAAGACTATGCTGCCGACCTCGTTGCCGAAGGCCAGATCGTCCATGGATCCGTCCATGTATATCCTGACGGGCCCGCCGGTGCTCACCAGGTCCATGGCCACCCTGCGTCCCTTCTCGACCATGACCGTGCTAGATGCATAGAACCCGTAGACCTCGAACGCCGCGCCCCGGAACGTGACGACGACGCAATCGGACGGGAGCGCCTCGGCGGATATGTCCGGGAAACCCCATGCGGATGCCGTGACACGGGTCAGGAACGCACCGTCCTCGGAGCCCGTGGAGACGTAGCTGCCCTCCGCGGCGCTCACGGACACCACGGCATCGGCGGATGCCCAGAGTCCGCCCGCTGCGGCCGCGTAGTCCTCAGCAGGAATGTACCCATCGAACGATGCGGCATAGCCCTCGCTGACGGTGCGGCCGAAATCGTACAGGGATACGGACAGCCCCTCCCGGGGCATCTCCATCTCGCGGACCTCGGTGAACATGACATCGGAGCTGAGGGACAGGGAGTACACCCCGTTCCCGACATCCGTGCAGAACGCATCCAGAGGATAGGCGATCCCGTCCCTGACCGCGCCCACGTCCGAAGACGAGGATACGGAGAACAGCAGAGGCCTCTCGTTGGTGACGATGCAGGGGGTGTCCATCGCCATGCCGTCCGAGTCGTAAATGACTATGCCGGGCGAGTCGACGGAGACCTCGAAGGACTCCACCGATGCCGTGTTGTCCGTCCCGACGCCGCCCGTGAACACGAGTATGGCGGCGAACATGACGACGAAGGCCGCGGCCGTGATGTAGCGGACGGTCCTCGCGGGACGGCCCTCCGACCTGCTGCCCCTCACACGTAGCGCATCGCGCACGTTGGACGACCTCCTCTTCTTGGTCTTCAGCACGGCGGTGCCCGCAGCGGCGTCGGCGGCGGCATCCTCCGCGGATGCCGCAGACATGCTGAGCGTGGGATAGATCTCCTTGAACGAGACCTTTACATCATCCCCCGTCTCCTCCGTGTTCCTGACGAATATTCCCGAGGAGGCCATCTCCAGACCCTGGTGGGCCATGCCCTTGACGAACGTCATCGCAGGAGCCATGGTGGAATCGCCGCACTCGCGGGATATCCCTATCGTCAGCGGATAGACGGATGCGACACCCATGGACAGCCCGAACACCTTCGCTATATCGGACATCTTACCGAAGTAGTAGTCGAAGTTCTTCGGACCGTCCGCACCGGCGGCCCTCATGTACTTGGCACCGAGGACCACCATGAGGTAGTCCGTATCGAACCCGAGCTCCTGCAGGGACGCCTGGAGATACAGGAGGTACCCCCCTACGAATCCCTGGTCCGCACCGGCGGCCCTTATCGCGGAGCGCGTGGGGGCCTGGTCCCTGCTGACCCTCCGCGCCCTCTTCATCAGGATCGAGCAGCTCAGCCCGTAGTAGACGGAACCGGACTCGGAGTAGAACACGGATACCACCCCGCCCTCGATCATCTTGAGGAGATTGGCGGTGACGGTGGATCTGGGCATATCAAGGACGGCGACGATGTCCGAGATGCACAGCGGCCTCTCGTAGATGACCTCGACCAGCCTGGTCTGGACATCGCTCATGAGCAGCGCGGCGCATCCGTCGATATCTATCACCAGGAAGCTGTCGGGCTCCGAGACCTGCGGGAGCGTCGTGTTGATATAGGGCGCGGCTTCCGGCTCGGCCCTCTCGTATGTGACCTTGAAGCGTATGCCGCCGTCCCCGCTGAAGTCCTCCACAGATCTTACGGTGTTGTGTCTGGAGGTGGCGTTCTCCACCATATATGCGAACAGGCGGGAGAGCATGTCCATCTTGGAGGGCATCGCCTCATCCCCCTCGAACACCACCGTCAGCGGATTGAGGGCGTAGACGCTCGCCCTGTATCCCGTCAGCCCCGTGATCCTGGAGACTATGCCCTCCATAGCCTCCTCCATACTGCCTGTACCGATGTCTCCCTTCAGGCTGTCGGCGAGGTCCCGGACGTACCTGTCCCTCAGCTGGCTCAGATCCAGACCGATCTCGTCGGTGTAGGCCTCCATCATATTGGCGGCGGCGGCCAATCCGGTGTAGCCCGGAACGGGACTGGAGAACGCCCTCTTGGAGCGGGCGATCTTCTCCGGGGAGGTGGGAGCGGATGCGGCGATCTTCAACGCCAGCACGGAGTACTGCACCTCCTTCTTGGCCGGATCCGGCTTGGATCTCACTATGATGCCCGAATCCACCATCTTGTCTAGTATGAAATGGAGCGACGATGACGGCATGGAGAGCATCTCAGTCAGTTCTGAGGGCCTCATGCTCCTCTCGCACAGCAGGCTGTATATCGCCAGGTGCGTCGGATCCGTGATCGACACGACCCCCTTGTCGGTCATGACGATGGCGAACTCGCGGAGGAACTCGTCTGTCGAGCGCGATGTCATAAGAACACCTTTTCATTCATTCCTTATAAAGGGTATCCCCCACTTGCTCGGAATCCGTGTGCATCTCGCGGGTATGCGGACGCACTTTGAGTATGAGGTCGCGGAGCTCGTGCGCCGCCGAGCGCGGATCGTCCTGCGCTACGACCGCGGAGACCACGGCGGCCGCATCCGCGCCCGCGCGTATGACATCCTGCACATTGCCGCGGTTTATCCCGCCTATGGCCACCACCGGGATATCCACTGTGTGCCTTATCTCGAACACCAGGCCGAGACCGATCCCCTGGACCGCATCCGGCTTGGTGGGTGTGGAAAACACCGCTCCAACCCCCAAATAGTCCGCGCCGCCGGCCTGGGCCGCGAGGGCCTGTTCGACGTTCTGGACGGAGACGCCTATTATGGCCCTGTCTCCCATGAGCCTCCTGGCATCCTCCACGGGGATGTCCAACTGCCCCAGATGCACCCCGTCAGCGCCCGACGCCATCGCGATGTCCACGCGGTCATCTACAATGAAGAAGCGGTCCATCTCCTGCGCGATGGCGGCGATACCGCGGGCCTGCTCCAGCATCTCCATGCCGTCCGCATGCTTCATGCGGAGCTGGACGGCATCCGCTCCGCCCTCGTATGCCAGTCTAGCGATCTCGACGTCGGAGCGGCCGCGGGATAGGTCCGAATCGGTGACCACGTACAGGTCGAACATACTCCAGGGATCAGGTTCCTGACGTATATCCCCGTCGATTCAGCAGATATAAATCGGAGCCTGCGGACTGAGGGTGCCGATGAGCATACTCTACCGCTACGGCTCCAGATGGTACATCAATATGACCAACAGGTGCCCCTGCGGATGCACGTTCTGCGTGAGGAACGACACCCGCAGGCTCGGAGACGCCGACGATCTGTGGCTGGACCGCGAGCCGACGGCAGAGGAGATAGAGGAGGAGATACTCCGCCGCGCCGTCGATGCGGAGGAGATCGTGTTCTGCGGATACGGTGAGCCCACCGAACGCCTCGACACGCTCCTGGAGGTTGCCGGATGGATCCGCGAGAATACGGGGGCGCGCGTCCGCCTGGATACCAACGGCCTGGGCAATCTCATCAACGGAAGAGATATCGTTCCGGATCTGGCACATGTTCTGGACTCCGTATCTGTCAGCCTCAACGCCCCCGATTCCGATGAGTATATGGAGCTGTGCAGGCCGGAGTTCGGAGAGAGGGCGTTCCCGGCCCTGATCGGATTCATAGAGGAGATCGGGAACGCGATCCCCGATGTCACCGTATCTGTGGTCGGAGGCACCATACCGCGGTCCTCCGAGGACAGATGCAGAGCCATGGCCGATGCATGGGGGGTCCGCTTCAGAGTGAGACGACACGCCTTCGGAGCATTCCTCTTTATAGTCGTGCGTGCGTTAGAAGCCTTTAATTACAGGGAGACCATCGCTCGCGCCGATATAGTATGACTGACGAAGGCGTCAAGAAGAAGCGCGACCCGATTTTCTCGGTCTGCTTCGTCGTTTTCGTCCTCGCATGCGTTGGCGTGCTCGGGACTTTCGTGGACCAGCACTACATCCAGGAGGACGACACGGTCGCAGCCTACGGCGACAAGGTGGTAGTTGACTACACGGGCACACTGTATGCCTTCTACGGCGAGGACAACGCCGTCGTATTCGACACGTCGGTCAAGAGCATCGGTGAGAACGACGAGGTTGCGAAGTCCAACGGATTCTCCAAGACCTCTTACAAGACCCTCGATGTCACCATCGGATCCAAATCCGCTCTGACACTGTTCGAGAACTCCCTCGTAGGGCACAAGGTTGGCGACACATTCAAGGTGGAGATCCCCAAAGGAGAAGGCTACAACGCCGCGGACTCCACGAAGACCATGCCCAAGACGCAGACCATCGGGTCCAGCTGCACCGTCACGAAGACCGTGTTCGAGGAGCAGTACCCCGATGTCGAGTACGAGGCTGGACAGATCGTGGAGATCAAATCCGTCTACGGATGGGACGCCCTCGCCGTGTTCAACTCCGCCGAGAACAACTTCACGATCTACAACAAGCCCGTCGCCGGCGAGACCTACCAGTACATCGGGAACGAGGACAGCAGGTTCGGCAAGATCGCGTTCAAGGTCGACACCATCGAGAACGAGAGGATCACCTACACAGTCTCCTTCTCGGAGTACAAGACCGTGGACGGCGGCATCCAGATGATCGAGCTGAACCTCGACGGCAGCAGGGTCTACGTCACCGACGTGGGCAGTGACAGCTACACCTACAAGACGTGCGACGAGATCTACAACGAGCCCCTCTACTTCGAGATCACCATCGTGTCGATCGGATGATCGGCCCGGGGGAAACATCCCCCGGTCCAAACCAGTTACTTCTACTGCCCCTGTCCGGCAGGGACCTATGAAACTTGGAAACGGGCCGACGGCCCGTGTTTGATACTCAGAGTATGGACTCGAGCTTGGAAAGCATCTCGTTCGCATCCTTCGCAAGGATGCGGACGACACGGTTCTTCTTGGATCCCTTGTCGGCTATGGCATCAGGCAGGACCCTGCACTTGGACAGGGCGACCTCGGTGGACTCGGTGAGCCTGTCCATCGGCAGATCGGCGGTGATGACCGTCAGCCCGACCTCCTCGAACACGGACAGGAGATCCTTGGTGCAGGCAAGGCTCATGATGCACCTGGTCTGCGGATCCCTCTTCATGACCGCCAGCAGTATGTAGGACAGCCCCTCGGCCGTGCCGAACTTCGCGGCGCCGCCCTTGCGGACCAGACCGTTGTGCACGACGAGCCTCTTGTCTATCGCGGCGATCTGCTCCGGGCCGACGGCCCCGCTCATCGCCATGGCGATGTTCATCCCCTTCTTGGGAACGAGCTCCTCGGGAACGATGTTGATTATGCGGCCGGCCGCGGCATCGAGGGAGTCCAGAATCTGGAAGGCCTCGCTGCGCCCCTCCTTCACGACAGGGTTGACGACCTTGTCCCCCCTGCCCACGGCGTACTGCGTGGCTATCGACTCCTGCACCAGCTCGCGCGACTTGAACACGGCGTTGGCCACGTCCAGGCCCTTGGCCATATGGGCTGTGATGTAGGACGACAGGACGCATCCGCTGCCGTGACCGGCCCTCTCGAGCCGCGGATACTCGATTCTGGTGAAGTCGGCGGACAGGTACAGAAGGTCCGTAACGGCGGATGGGCCCTCATAGTGCCCGCCCTTCATCAGAACGGCCGAACCCTCCTTCCCTATGACCTCGGCGGCGTACCTCACATCATCCTTGGTACGGATCTTGATCCCTGCGAGCGCCTCGGCCTCCGCCTTGTTCGGCGTGACGAGCTCGCATATGGGGAGCATCTTCCTCTTCAGCGCGTGAACCAGGTCCCCCTGCATCAGAGAGCTCCCCGTCCCTGCGACCATCACTGGATCCACGATCAGCGGGACATCGTGGTCCTCGAGCTCATCGGCCACGATGCCTACAACCTCCGCATCGTAGAGCATGCCGGTCTTTATCGCCTTGACATCGGCGTCCCTCAGAACAGCCCGCAGCTGCTCCTTGATGAACTCCCCGGGGAGAGGGAGGATGTCGTCGACGCCGCAGGTGTTCTGCGCCGTGACGGCTGTGATGACGGCCGCGGCATGGACCCCGACGGCGGCCATGGCCTTCACATCGGCCTGCATGCCCGCACCTCCTATGGAATCCGAACCCGCGATCGTTAGAGCGGTTCTCATGACGTTCCCTATCGTACACAGATACATAATGCCGTGCGAAAGGAAGCTGTCCCGGGAGTGGAAATTTCTAATAAGAGGGTCCCCCTGCGGACGGACGATGAAGGCCTACAGCGTCAACTTCCACCTTAAGGGCAAGACCCCCTACAAGGACCTGGCCCCTGTGTTCCCCGACATCCTCAAGATGCTCCTGGAGGAGATCAACCAGGTTCCAGAGGAGGAGGAGATCCTCCAGATGCTGATCGACCTCAACGTCCAGGACCTGGAGAGGAACAGGAAGCCCGAAGGGTACAACCGCAAGGGCAAGGTCCGCATCGTCTTCCCCATGGACGACAGCGAGTTCCATATCAAGACCTTCACCAAGAACCAGGACCTCTCCCGCATCGCCGACAACATCAGCAGCATGCTCACCGCCGCCGGCATCAAGTTCACCGTCGCACAGAACGAGGATGTAGAATTCCTCTGAACCGGACTGCAGGAGCAGGCCGTGAAGAAGCCTCTCCTGCAGCGACGCGCCCGGACAAGCGCGTACATCGTTCTCCTGTCCCGTGACCGCGACGCACCATCTCCCATGGTGCTGATATATATCGATTCCGTTTATCATGGAGAGCATTATTTAAATCTACCATGAATACCACCATTTAGGATGGGTTCAATCATCCAACCTTATTTAATTGAACGGAATGTTTAAATAGCCACCAACTGGGTGTCATCATCAAGGAGGGCGGTCCGGCGACCAGCGGGTCTCTAAAACCTAGCCAGCGGGGATCGACACCCCGGCCTTTCGCCATGGTAGTTTTAACATGATCGGATTCACGGACCCTCAGATTCAGCACCTCATGGAATACGGCGACGAGAACTTCAAGGACATGATGTTCGAGGATGCCGCCGAAAGGGACCGGCAGTACGTCAAGATCAATTCCCGCACGGAAGCCGCCAACAGGAAGGGGATCCAGGACCTCATAGCGCAGCCCACCCGCCACGAGCTGTCGCAGCTGGAGCGCAGGATCGCGGATGCGCTCGTGGCCAGAGGGTTCATCGAGGTCAGAACGCCGACCATAATCTCGAACCAGCAGCTCGCCAAGATGACCATCACTCCCGATCAGCCGCTGTACAAGCAGGTGTTCTTCATCGACGACAAGAGGGCGCTCAGGCCCATGCTGGCACCCAACCTCTACGTCGTCATGCGCAGACTGAGGGACCATACGGACGGGCCGGTCAGGATCTTCGAGATAGGACAGTGCTTCAGGAAGGAGTCCAAGAGCTACAGGCATCTGGAGGAGTTCACCATGATGAACCTGGTGGAGCTCGGCCCCGAAGGGGACCCCATGGACTCCCTCAAGACGTACATCGGGGACGTCATGCAGGCCGCCGGCCTGGACTACACCCTGACCCGCGAGGAGTCCGACGTCTACGTCGAGACGCTGGACGTCGAGGTGGACGGCACCGAGGTCGCCTCCGGTGCTGTGGGCCCCCACAGGCTGGATGCCGCCCACGATATCCACGAGCCCTGGGCTGGGGTCGGATTCGGGCTCGAGAGGCTCCTCATGCTGAAGACCGGCGCCAGCAGCGTCAGGAAGACCGGGAAGAGCAACACTTACCTGAACGGCCTGAGAGTGGACTGACGCCCGCGCACGGAGTGGAATTGCATGAGGCTGTGCATAGTGGGCGGAGCCCTTCAGGGCATGGAGGCCGTTTTCCTGGCCTCCAAGGCAGGATACGAGACGGTGGTCATAGACCGCAGACCGGACGCGCCCGCGCTGTCCATATGCGACGAGGGGCACGTGCTGGACCCGCTCGAGGACCCGGATGCGACCCTCGGCATCATGAAGGGGTGCGACTGCGTCCTCCCGGCGTGCGAGGACCTGGATCTGCTGGCCCTCCTGGACGGGATGCTGAAGAGCGCCGGGATCCGGCTCCTCTTCGACATGGACGCCTACAGGACATCCCAATCCAAGCTGCTGTCCAACGACCTCATGGGATCGTGCGGCGTGCCTCTCCCGGGCGGATGGCCCAGATGCGGGTTCCCGGTTGTCGTGAAGCCCGCCGGACAGAGCGGGAGCGTCGGCGTCTCCGTCGCCCATAACGATGAGGAGATCGAGAAGGGCCTGGTGACCGTCAGGATGCTCGGGGACGAGCCGGTGATCCAGGAGTTCGTGCACGGGAGGAGCATCTCGATGGAGGTCATCGGGAACGGTTCGGAGGCCGTGCCGTTCATCACGACGGAGGTCGTCCTGGACGGAGGGTACGACTGCAAGCAGGTCAACTGCTTCCCGGACATCCTGGATCCCGAGGACAGGAGGGTGCTCGAGGAGTGCTCGAGGAGAACGGCCGAGGCCCTCGGCCTCAAGGCCCTGATGGATGTGGAGGCCGTGCTGACCCCGAAGGGTCTGAGGTTCCTGGAGATCGACGCGCGCATACCGAGCCAGACCCCTGCGGCCATCTGGACCGCCACCGGGGTCAACCTCCTCCGGGAGCTGGTGGAATCCGCGGAAGGGAGACGCCCGTCGTGCGATCCGTCCGGACGCTCCGGGATATACTGGCACCTCATGCAGAGGAACGGGAGGCTCTACACCACCGGGGAGAAGGAGTTCTCCCACGTGGACCATCCGATCATGTCGCAGGGACTGTTCGGATCGGATGATTCGATATCCGACTACTCGCCCGGGAAGGAGGAGTGGCACGGAACGTTCATGGTATCCGGAAGCACGCCGGAGGAGGCGCTGGAGCGCCGCCTGTCCGTCATCCGGGAAATAATGGAGCGGTGCGGCATCGACGAGTTCGTCGACGCATCGCCCAAGGAGGTCTGATTGGATATGACAAGGCTAACCGCGGATATGATCTGGGGCGTCCCGGACGACCAGCTGGATCTGGACACGAGGCTCATGAGGGCCACCGGCAAGACGGTGAAGGGCATCGCCCTGGAGGCCGCCGGACTGGACGTGGACGACTACGACCTGTCCCGCTTCAAGGCGGCGGCGGTCCCCATCACATCCGGGCTCGGGATCATCGGTGGCTTCGCGAAATCCGTGGACGCGATCATGAAGCGCCTGGGGATGGACAGCCGTGCCACCTACAGCCCCGACGTCGTCGGGTTCGCGGAGGCCGTCGACAGCGGGGCCGACATCGTGATGATGTCCGACGACCCTCTGTTCATGGCCTACAACACGCGCGAGAGGCGCTACACGGACAACTCCTGGGGGACCGGCATGGGATACTCGGTCTGCCTGAAGAACGCCGCGCACGGCCTCGAGGGCAAGAAGGTCCTGGTCGTCGGGGCCGGAAGGGTCGGGGCGTGGGCCGCCAGGATAATGCTCGGATGGGGCGCCGACGTGGAGGTCGTGGATATAGTGCCGGAGAAGGCCGAGGCCCTGCGGAAATACGGCGCCAGACCGGTCACGGGGGTGGAGAGGGCGATATCCGACAACACGCTCGTCCTCAATGCCGCGCCCTACATCATACCCGGCGAGGTCATCGCCGACGGCTCCATCATATCCAGTCCGGGCGTGCCGCACTACTACGACCGCGAAGGGCGGTCCAAGTGCAAAGCGATAATCCACGACCCCCTGGAGATCGGGGCGGCGGTAATGGCCGTGAACAGCGCCGCTTACACCATCAAGAAGGAGGAGGGGATTGAATGAGATTCGGCATAGCATTGGACATAGGCACCAGCGGACTCCGCTGCCAGGCCGTGGACCTGGACACGGGCGAGACCGTCGGGACGGCCATCACGGAGAAGCACCCCATACCCGGAATGAACGTCATAGACCATGTGAACTTCGCCATAAAGTCCGGGGAGGATGTGGCGAACAGCCTGCTGATCGGAACCGCCAACAACCTGTTCGCGGAGCTCGGCATAGACCTGTCGAAGGTTGAAAGGGTGGCCGTGTGCGGGAACCCGTTCCAGCTGTCCCTCTTCCAGAACATCGAGATAAGGGACCTCGCCTACGCGGGGAAGCACATGCTGGAGTCCCTCGGTGTCGTGTCGCCGCCGAGGAACGGGGACATCGTGAAGGCCTCGGCGCTCGGACTGACCGGGATGCCCGATGCGGACGTCATCATCCCTCCGGCCGTGAGGCACGAGATCGGGGCCGACGCCATAGGCATGATGATGCTGACGGGCATCCTCGACGAGAAGGAGCCCACGATCGTGGTCGACTACGGCACCAACGCGGAGATGGCGCTGGTCGTGGACGGCAAGGTCTACAGCGGATCCGCCGCGGCCGGCCCCGCCCTGGAGGGGCAGGAGATCGAGCGCGGGATGCTCGCCGCGCCCGGGGCGCTGAGCGACGTCGCCGTGACCGACGAGGGCTGGAGATGCTACATCCTGGACGACACCCTGGCGCCCGCTATGGGCGATCTGGTCGATCCCATGACCGGGAGGGTCCTGGAGGAGGGCCCTATGCACGGGAAGGCCGTGGGGATAACCGGCACGGGGGTCATCGCGGCCCTGTCCAACGGGATATCCGCCGGGATCATCAAGCCGCCCAAGATAGAGACGGAGTCCGGGAAGCTGATCCTCCAGGACGGGATCGCCATCACATCCCATGACGTCGACGAGGCCGGGAAGGCCATCGGGGCGCTCCGCGCCGGATTCCTCACGCTCATGGATGCGGCGGGGCTCTGGGTGGACGATGTGAAGACGGCGTACATGTCCGGCGCGTCCGGACTCTACGTCGATGCCAGGAAGGCGCTGACCACAGGGATGGTCGCTCCGGGCGCGGAGCGCATAGTCCAGTTCGGGAACACGTCCATAGGCCTGGCCAGGAAGGTCGTCCTCGGCGAGATCGACCTGGACGGGCTGCGCGACTTCGCCGGCCGGCTCCGCGCGGACCATGTTATGTTCGCCACATCGGAGGTCTTCAAGAACCTCTACTCCATCGAGTACTCGGTGTGGTGCACCGGCATGCCTATGTCGATGTACAACGACATGCTCGACATGTACGGGATGAAGCACATCCCGACTGACGCGGACGCGTCGCACGTGTCCGTAGACAGGCGCACGGAGCGCGACCTGCCGGACACCGAGAAGTGCAAGGTGAGGATAATCGGATGCGGCACCATCCTCTCCAGAATCGTGGACGGATGCATCGGATGCAGGCGCTGCGAACGCGAATGCCCCGAGAAGGCGCTGACCATAGTCCCTGCCGGCGCATCCGGGTACAGGGCGGAGATAGACTCCTCCGGATGCGGCGGAACCGCATGCAGGAGATGCGAGCGGGTGTGCCCGGGCAAGGTCCTCAAGTGCGACAGTCTGAAGGCAGGGGCCTGAGGCGGGGGACCTCCCCCGCCGTCATCGCTTTATCAGCACGCTGTCGACGCCGCGGCAGGTCTTGAGTTCGGAGATGGCCTCCGGCGGGATCCTGCTGTACACGACCACGACGAGCACGGCCCTGCCCTCGTCGCCGTCGTCGTCCACCATCGCCTGCCTCACCGATATGCCGTAGTCGTAGAGCACGCGCATGATATCCGCGAGTATCCCCGGGATCCTCGCGTCCGTAGGAGTGATGACGATGGACGAGCATCCTATCTCGGGGGCGAGATCGACCATGGACAGGGTGCACCTGAGCCTGGTGAAGATCCGATCCAGGGCCGGGGTCGAGGATATCCTCTCCAGCGTCGTGCGGACCACCCTGCGGTCCACGCCGCAGGCGCGCCCGATGGCCGAATCCCCCAGCTCCACGCTGCCGCAGTAGGCGCGGCCCTCGGAGACGCTTATGCCGTTGGCCAGAAGCAGCTTGGCGACCTTCTGCTGGGACGGATAGCTGTTGAAGCTGTCGCCTATTATGTCCATGATTATGCATTAAAGGATCCATTGATAACCTTTATTGTTCATCGAGGTACGATCAAGGAGCCTCAGGAATGCGCGAGGCCGCGTCCGCCAGCAGGGAATCCACGTCCGCGCCGGGCATATCGAGCCCGCAGGCGCTGACCGCTATGCACTCTTTTATGCCGTACGTGCGCGCGAGATCGCGGACGTTCCTGTATCCCAGATCGTCATAGTCCCCCACGGGCCCTCCGCGCGTGGTGACGTAGTACAGCGCCCTCGCCCTGCACATCCCTACCGCCGAGCCGTCCTCCGCGTACCTGAACGTCACGCCTATCGCCGCGGAGTGCTCCAGGAACAGCTTGGCATAGGACGAATAGGAGCTCTCCCAGAACGGAGTGGCGAGGACGACGATGTCGGCGGAGGCCAGCATCCTGGGGAGATCGAAGACGGGATCGTCGAAGCGGCCCTCGGACGCCAGGCGCGCCCTCCTGACCACGGTCTCGGAGGACAGCGGCCCCAGCCCCATGGCCTCCATGTGCAGCTCCTCCACATCATCGTCCCGGAACCTGGACAGCAGCTCCCCCGCCAGGCGCATCGTCCTGGAGGTGCCGCAGTTCACGCAGGCGTTCACGAAGAGGATCCTTCTTCCTGTCATACGGCGGAGGAAGCGGACCTCGCATTTATCTCCGGCAGGCGGAACGGTTGATCAGACTGGCGATGTATCCCGCCCCGAAGCCGTTGTCGATGTTGACGACGCTGACCGAGCTGGAGCAGGAGTTGAGCATCGCCAGGAGCGCCGCCAGTCCGCCGAAGGAGACCCCGTACCCGACGCTCGTGGGCACCGCGATGACGGGGCAGTCCGCCATCCCGCCTACCACGCTGGCGAGGGCGCCCTCCATTCCGGCCACCGCGACGACGGCGTTGGCGGACATCACGTCCTCCGAACGGGAGAGGAGCCGGTGCAGCCCGGACACCCCGGCATCGTATATGCGGACGACCGCGTTGCCGAGGGCCTCCGCGGTCCTGGCGGCCTCCTCGGCCACGGGTATGTCGCTGGTCCCGGCTGTAACGACGCAGATGCGTCCCCTGCGCTCCTCCGTGGGGGTCCCCGCCACCGCGATGCGGCTGACCGGGTCGTAGTCCAGCGGGAGCTCCGCGGAAACGGCATCGGCGGCCTCCGCGGACAGGCGGGTGATGAGGACGGATCCGCAGCCGTGGGAAAGGAGGGAGTTGGATATCCCCACGATCTGCTCCGGGGTCTTGTTCGCCCCGAAGACGACCTCGGGGACGCCCTGGCGTATGCCGCGGTGGAGGTCCACCTTCGCGTATCCGAGGTCCTCGTAGGGCTCGGAGCGTATGCTGAGCACGGCCTCGTCGGGCGACACGCGACCGGAGGCGACGTCCTCCAGCAGCATTCTGAGAACGGATTCGTCCATGGTGCGGACTCGTCGCTCGAATATGTGCTTCTGCCTCTCCTTGGATATGGAGAGGATGACCTCGGCGATCTGGGAGGCCTCGTACTCGGTGAGGCTGACCTCCTCGCAGAGCTCGCGGTAATGCTGCTTGACCTCCCGCTCCTTCTCCTCGTTCCAGTAGCGCTGATCGGACTTCTTCTTGGCCTTGGCCAGCTCGTCGGCGATCTCCATGCGGGTCGCGATGAGATCGATGATCTGCTCGTCGATGGCCTCAATCTGACCCCTCAGCTCCTCGGTGTCGGGCATAGCGGTCCGGGCTAGCGCGGGAGGAGATAATAATAATTTGTACCCTAGCGAGTCAAAGGTATAATACCCGCGCGGGATACCCGCGCGCATAGGTGAAAAACATGGGCAAGATCAATGTAGCCGTGCTCGGAGCCACCGGGATGGTGGGGCAGAGGTTCGTCCAGATGCTGGAGGACCACCCCTGGTTCGAGATCGAGGGGCTCTACGCCTCCGAGAGATCGGAGGGCAAGAGGTTCGGGGACGTGCTGAAGGTCAGGGACCATGACTATCCCGAGGACATCCTGGACCGCAGGATCGAGGTCATGGACCTCGACAAGATCGCGAAGAACTGCAGGATAGCGTTCAGCGGCATCCCCACGGAGCTGGCCGGCCCCGCGGAGACCGAGCTGGCGGGGAAGGGTGTCGGGGTGTACTCCAACGCCGGCGCCCACAGGATGGACGCCCATGTGCCCATAGTGATCCCCGAGGTCAACTCTACCCATCTGGACTCGATCCGCGACCAGGAGACGTTCCCCGAATCCGGAGGCTACATAGTCACCAACGCCAACTGCGCGTCCACCGGCATAGCCGCCCCGCTCTTCGCGCTGGACCGCGCCTACGGGCTGAAGCAGGTCTTCGTATCCACGTACCAGGCCGTCTCCGGCGCGGGATACCCCGGCGTGCCGTCCATGGACATCATGGGCAACGTCATCCCGTTCATCAGCCACGAGGAGGAGAAGATGGAGTCCGAGCTCGCCAAGATGCTCGGCGACTACAGGGGCGGGGCGTTCCGCGATGCCCCGTTCAGGGTCATGGCCAACTGCGCCAGGGTCCCCGTCATAGACGGGCACCTCGAGTCGCTGGTCCTGGATCTGGAGCAGCAGCCCTCGCTCGACGAGATGCGCGAGTGCCTCGCCGGATTCCGCGGGGAGCCCCAGAGGCTCGGCCTCCCGACAGCTCCCGAGCAGCCCATCGTGGTCAGGAGCGAGAGCAACCGCCCGCAGCCCGGACTCGACCTCATGGCCGGGAGCCCCGCCAGGGCGCGCGGCATGGCCGTCACCGTCGGCAGGCTGAGGCAGAGCAACGGCTACTACAAGGCGTTCGCGCTCTCCCACAACACCATCAGAGGGGCCGCCGGCGGATCCGTCCTCAATGCGGAGCTCGCGAAGGCCAAGGGCATCATCTGATGCTCGACGGAGGGCCTCCGGGCCCTCCCCCGCACTTCTACGGCGGTCCGCGCACCCGCGGCCGTCGCAACTGTTATCAATGGAGCTGGATGAATACTCCATAATGACTAGGAAGGCCATCCTGGTGACCAGCTTCGGCACCAGCTACAACGACACCCGCGAGAAGACCATCGACGCTCTCGAGAGGGAGGTGGCGGACTCGTTCCCCGACTACGAGGTCAGACGCGCCTGGACCAGCAGGATGATCATAAAGAAGCTCGCGCAGCGCGACGGGGTACGCATCGACTACATCACCGAGGCCATAGACAGGCTCTCCGACGAGGGGTTCGACGAGGTGATCGTCCAGCCCACCCACATCATGAACGGAGAGGAGTACGACTACGTCGCCGACGCCGTGGAGACCCACAGGGGGAGCATCGGAAGGATCGTCATGGGGACCCCCCTGCTGACGACCTCCGAGGACTACGACAGGACGGTGGACGCGATAAGGAGCTGCCTCGTCCCGCTCGCCGGGAAGAGGAGCCTCGTGCTGATGGGGCACGGCACCGCCCACTACGCCAACGCGGCCTACTCGGAGCTCCAGATGAAGCTCTGGAGCCACGGCGCGGACAGCGTGTTCGTCACCACCGTGGAGGGGTACCCCGGCTACGAGGACACCCTGAGGCTGATGGAGCACCGCGGATGCGGGAAGGCCGTCGTGCTGCCCTTCATGATAGTCGCCGGGGACCACGCCAACAACGACATGGCGGGGGACGACGACGATTCGCTCAGATCCTTCCTGACGAGGAACGGGTTCGAGGTGGAGTGCGTGATCCGCGGCCTCGGGGAGTTCAGCGGGTTCAGGAAGCTCTTCATCGAGCACATAAGGGCCGCCATTGCATCCGAGCGAGATCGGGGCGGCCGCTCCGCCTGCTGACCGCGAAGCGCGCCGTCCGGCGGGGGCCCCGGACGGACGTGTTCGGCGATCCCCGTGGCACCTAACGCGGCCGCCGCCGTTGCTGGCCCCCGTCTCACGGCTCATGCGGTGCCCTCATCGAGCCGTGATTGCGCCCACGCCCCGTCCGTTCCCCGACTGGTATCGAGAACCGAAAGCCGGATGGTTCCGTGGATCCCCTGACGGGACCCGCTACCCGCGGAGGGCGCTGTTGAAACTGGAGGGTCCGCCTCGATCGGGCCCGGCCCCTGCCGAATATCCCGATGATGCGATACAGGACCGCGGCGAGCACCGCTATGCATACCAGGAGCGATGCCAGCGCCAGAGCGTCGTCCGACAGTATGCAGGATATGATGATCAGGATGACGGGCAGGTGGGCCACGCCCACGTACCTGCACAACAGAAACCGCTCCCGCTCGGTGAATCCGGCCTTCTCCTCTTCATCCAGGGTGTTGTAGCCTGCGACATACCACGAACCCTTTCCGGAGATCAGCACGATGCTCGATATCAGGAATACCGCGAGCATGCTGTAGAGGAACAGGGGTGGATCGACGAATGCTGCGATCAGCAATAGGGCTATCAGCAGCGGGATCGCCACCATGAACAGGGTCAGCTTGCGTCCTCCATCCATCCGATCATCCGAACGGGACAGGGCTCTGCCCGTTACTATACTTGCGTGCGACGAGCACCGTCCGGTGCTCCGTCCTCCCGACCGGGCATCGGAATAAGATACTCGGAACCGCGGCGCGGACTGTTACCGAAGAGGGCGTTCTAAGCATTCAAGAGGCGCCACCGACCATGTTCGAGCATGAGCGGAGCCGTCGCCCTGACATATCGTCATTCCGATGCTCTCGGTCTGAGTGCCTTATACCATGCTGTTCTGGAAGGCCGTGCGCCGCAGGAGACCGTCCGCGCGACGGATCCCCGGGCGCCGATATCCTGCGCCGCGGGCGCGGGA
>CAYUPU010000005.1:0-44990 GCA_964445265.1 uncultured Methanomassiliicoccales archaeon | reverse complement strand
CTCGGTTGCGAAGTCGACGGGCCTGAGCTTCTGGTGGGCCTCGAAGTAGAATCCGTCCTTGGACAGCGGGACCTTGACCATCTGGGCGAGGTGCTCCTTGTTCTCTCTGTCGGGCGCGATTCCGCCGGCGAGAACCAAGGTGTCGACGGGGATCTCGAGGTCCGCGCCGAGAGCGGTGTCGAAGACCTTGACGACGCTGCCGTCGTACTCGGCCTCCTTATCCTCGGGGCGCCTCAGGAACTTGACTCCCATCTGGCAGGCTCTGTAGTAGAGCTCCTCGCGGAAGGAGTAGGTCCTGACGTCCTTGTGGATTATGGTGACGTTGGCGGTCGGATCGGCCATCTTGATCTTTATGGCCTCCCTGCAGGACTGGGCGCAGCACACCCTGCTGCAGTACGCGACCTTGTCGCTCCTGGAGCCGACGCACTGGATGAACACGACGTTCTTACCATTGAAGGTGCCCTCGTCGATCTGCTTCTCGGCGGCGACCTGGGTGATGACCTTCGGGTCCTTTCCGAAGTTGTACTCGGTGGGCTCGTACGCGGCGGCGCCGACTGCGAAGAGAACTCCTCCGACGGGGTACTCCTCGCCGTTGTTCAGCTGCAGCGTGAAGTTGCCGACGTATCCGGGGATGTCCTTGGGGGTCGTCCCGAGATGGACGTGGATGCGCGGGTCGGCGTTGACCTTGGCGATGATATCGGCCAGGTAGTCCTTGACGGCGACTCCGTCCTCCTTGAAGGCGAAGTTGCGGGCGAAACCTCCGAGCTCGTTCTCCCTCTCGACGAGATGGACATCGTAGCCCTGGGCGGCGATGTCGAGGGCCGCGGTCATACCAGTGATTCCTCCTCCGATGATGGCGGCGGCGTTGGTCACGGGGATCTCGGCTCCCTCGAGGGGCTCGAGGAGACGGGCCTTAGCGATGGCCATCCTGACGAGGTCCTTGGCCTTCTTGGTGGCGGCCTCGGGCTCGTGCATATGGATCCAGGAGCACTGGTCGCGGATGTTGGCCATGTTGTAGAGGTACTTGTTCAGACCTCCGTTCCTGCAGGCCTCCCTGAACAGAGGCTCATGGGTCCTGGGCGTGCACGAGGCGACGACGACCCTGTTGAGGTCCTGCTCCTGGATGGCGGCGGAGATGGACTTGAGGCAGTCCTCCGCGCAGGCGTACTGGGACTCCGCGGCGTAGACGACGTTGGGCAGGGACTTGACGTACTCGGTGACGGCGGGGACGTCGACCACGGATCCGATGTTGATTCCGCAGTGGCAGACCCAGACTCCGATCCTAGGCTCCTTGCCCTCGACGTCCTTCTCGGGCGGGTAGACCTTGGGGGCGCAGGGGGTGAAGTCCTTGTCGACGATATACGCGCCGGCCTTGGCGGCGGCTCCGCTGGCCTCCGCAACGGAGGTCGGGATGTCCTTCGGGGCGGCGAATGCGCCGGTCACGAAGATGCCGGGCTTGGTGGCCTCGAGCGGGTGGAAGACGGTGGTCTTGCAGAACCCGTACTCGTTGAGCTCAATGCCGAGGGTGTCGGCGAACTCCTGAGCGCCGTCGGGCGGAACGAGACCGATGGACAGGACGACCATGTCGAAGTCGTCGGTCTTGGGGTCGCCGTTGCAGTCGGTATAGTTGACGTACAGCCTCTTGGTCTCGGGGTCCTCCTCGATGTTCGAGACGCGGGCGGCCCTGTGCATGTTGATGCCGTACTCCCTCTCTCCCCTGTGCACGTAGGCCTCGAACTCCTTCCCGTAGGACCTGATGTCCATGAAGAAGATGTCCTCCTGAAGGTCGCCGTGCTCCTTGGTGATCATGGCCTGCTTGATCGCGTACATGCAGCACACGGACGAGCAGTACTTCTTCCATCCCTTCTTCTGGGATCTGGATCCGCAGCACTGGATGTAGGCGATCTTCTTGGGAGGCTCGCCGCTGCTGGGGACCTGGATGTGACCGCTGAGGGGGCCGGAGGCACACATGAGCCTCTCGTACTCGATGGCGGTAACGACATTCTTGTACCTGCCGTAGCCGTACTCGGTGGCGACATCGGCGTTCCAGGTCTGGAATCCGACGGCCGCAACGATGGAGCCGACCTCGAGGGTTATGAGCTCGTCCTTGTCATCGTAGTGGATGGCGCCCTTGCCACAGGCCTTGGCGCACAGTCCGCACTTGCCCTTCTGGATCATGTTGCACATGGCTCCGTCGATGACGGCGACACGGGGAACAGCCTGGGCATGCGGGATGTAGATGGCCTTCCTGTTGACGAGTCCGAACTCGTACTCGTCGGGGATTTTCTTGACAGGGCACTTGGCGAGACAGTCGCCGCACCCGGTGCACTCCTTGGGGTTGACGTACCTGGCCTTCTTGAGGACGGTGACCTTGAAGTCACCGGCCTCTCCCTCCACCTTCTTGACCTCGTGGTAGGTCATGAGGTCGATATTGGGGTGCCCGGCGCAGTCCGCCATCTTGGGGGAGAGGATACACGCGGAACAGTCGTTCGTAGGGAACGTCTTGTCCAGACGGCACATCTTTCCACCTATGGTGGGGTCCTTCTCCACCAGGTAGACGTGGATGCCACGGTCTGCAAGATCCAAGGACGCCTGGATCCCCGCGATTCCTCCACCGATAACCAATGCTGATTTGCTCAAGTCATTGCCTCCGTTACCATATAGGAACGAGCGAGTATAGCCGGAGTGAGTATTTTAACTGCTTCTATGAAATCATTATATACAATAATCTATTTTATTAAACGCTTTTTAAAATCAATCTTTTTGAAATTCCTAAAATAATTAGGGTAACCTAAATTTGATATAGCCAGCATATCGTATATCTGCCCTTTTTTGTATTAGATTAAAAGGTAATGCAACATCTTATTTTGTATTAAAAATAAAATCACTTCGTATTTATACGAAGTAATTTCACGGCTATACAGACAATAGTTTGATTTAAGTATGATGGATAGAAAGAATTTACAATTTTGTCATACTGGCTCTCAATTTATTTGAAAAATGCATCCATCCATCAAATCTGTAATACGAATATTATTATTCGTAATAACAGACCTGCTGTATTGGCCGCATGGAACGGAATCCGTTTTTTCAAGTCGATGAATACCTGTTGAGCCTTCCCTAAACCGCTCCGCGAAAGGTTAAATTCGAAAGGGCAGTGGGAGAATGCATGACTGTGAAATCGGTCCGCGGGAGGAGGCGCTACACGGCATTCAAGGTCCCCCTGGAGACCGACAGAACCTGCATGGAGAGGTCGGTACGCTCAATCGGATCGGCCAAGGTGATAACCTGCAAGAACGGCTTAGCGGTCATCAGATCCCTGCCGTCCGACCGCCGTCCGATGGAGGAGGCGGTATCCGTCGCCCTCTGCGGATCGAAACCGTTCGACTGCTCGGGCACACTGCATGCGCTACGCGAGAGGCACCCTGAACTGAAGTCCCCGAGGAAGCGTCGCAGACGAACTGGAACGCACCGCCAAACGCTTTATACTGCGCGTCTCATCAGGTCGCGTTAGAGTTATAGGAGCACGATTTTATGCAACCCGGACAGATGGCTTATGACAGGGGAAGCACGGTCTTCTCCCCCGATGGAAGGCTCTTCCAAGTCGAGTACGCCCGCGAAGCGGTGAAGAAGGGATCCACCACCATCGGGATGAAGTACGACGACGGGGTCATGCTCATCGTCGACCGCAAGGTCACGAGCAGACTCCTGGAGCCGAAGTCCACTGAGAAGATCCACGAGATCGACGACTACATCGGATGCGCCACATCCGGACTTGTGGCCGATGCCCGCATCCTCGTCGACGAGGCGAGAAAAGAGGCCCAGGTCCACAGGGTCAACTTCGGAGAGAACATAGGGGTCGAGATGCTCGTCAAGAAGATCTGCGACCACGAGCAGAACTTCACCCAGTACGGCGGAGTCCGTCCATTCGGAACCGCCCTCCTCGTCGCCGGAACCGATGACATGGGCGCCCACCTCTTCGAGACGGATCCGTCCGGTGCGCTCGTCGCCTACAAGGCCACGAGCATCGGCAGCGGAAGGCCCATCGTCATGGACATGCTGGAGAAGGACTTCAAGGACGGCATGGGCTTCGAGGATGCCGCCGCGCTGGGCCTGAAGGCCCTCTCCACGGCCGTGGAGGACAAGCTGAAGGCCGAAAGCGTCGAGATCGGTGTCGCCGAGGTCGGCAAGAAGTTCAGGAGACTCACGGAATCCGAGGTCTCCGCCCTCATCGGACAGTGAATCGAATGGTAGACCTCGACGATGCGATCACGGCCCGCCTGGAATCCCATGGCGAGACCTTCGAGATCCTCCTGGACCCCAAGGTGTTCGACCTCGTGAGACAGGGGAAGCAGTTCGACATCGTCGACTACATGGCCGTGGAGGACGTCTTCAAGAACGCCTCCAAGGGCACCAGGCCAGCCGAGGACAAGGTCAAGGAGGCGTTCGGCACCACCGACGTCCCCGAGATTGCCAGGAGGATCGTCGACAAGGGGGAGCTCCAGATTACCGCGGAACAGCGGAAGGAGATGATGGAGGCGAAGATGAATCAGGTCATCGCCTACATCGCCGCCAACGCGATCAATCCCCAGACCCGCACCCCCCATCCGCCGCTGAGGATACAGCTGGCGCTAGAGGAGGCGAGGTTCCATGTAGACCCGTTCAAGCCGCTGGACAAGGAGATCGCAGAGGCCATGAAGGTCCTGCGCCCGCTCCTGCCCATAAGGTTCGAGAAGAGCCGCATAGCGATCAAGCTGAAGGGGGCCGACTACGGACGCTGCTACGACGACCTAGTCAAGTACGGGGTCGTGGACCGCGAGGAGTGGACCCCGGAGGGCGACTGGATCGGCACCATGGAGATACCGGCGGGCACCATAACCGAGCTGACGGACAAGCTGAAGCACAAGACGAAGGGCACGGCCGGCGTCAAGCTCATCAATCAATGAAATTAGCAGAGTGATACGAATGGAAAGAAGAAACACCAGGCAGACGCGCGAGATCGTCGTCCCGGGAGAGGTCCTGGACGGATCCGGCCTGAAGCCGGGGGACTTCGCCTACCTCCAGAAGGGCAAGGTCCGTGCTAGCGTCATGGGCGTCCGCAACGTGTATCAGAACACGGTCGGCGTCATCCCCCTGAGGGGATGCTACATGCCCGTCTCCGGAGACACCGTCATCGGGATCATCACGGACATTGGGCCCTCGAACTGGCTCGTGGATATAGGGGCGCCCTACCCCGCGCCCCTCCACGTCAGCGAGGTGCCCTGGAAGGTGGAGTTCGGCGACACGTCCCGCTTCATCGGGATGGGCGACGCCGTGCTCCTCAAGGTGCTCTCCGTCGACGAGAGCAAGAAGATACAGGTCACCATGAAGGATTCCGGCCTCAGGAAGCTGGAGGGAGGAAGGCTCGTCAAGGTCTCCCACACCAAGGTCTCCAGGATAATCGGGAAGCAGGGATCCATGATCTCCATGCTGAAGAACATGACCGACTGCCGCATAATGGTGGGGCAGAACGGCATGGTCTGGATCGACGGGGACGAGGAGGAGGCCGACGTGGCCGCGCAGGCCGTGAAGATGATAGAGGACCAGGCGCAGGCCGGGAACCTCACCGATAGGGTCAAAGAGTTTATCGAGAGCAAGCTCCCCCGGAGCGAGGAAGAAGACGAGGGGGAGGAGTGACCATGAGCGGACACACTGATATGGTATTGGTTGACGAGAACGGGCTCCGCATCGACGGCAGGACGGCCGAGGTGCACAGGCCCATCAAGATCGAGGCCGGCGTGCTGAAGAACGCCGACGGATCGGCGTACGTGGAGATCGGGAAGAACAAGGTCCTGGCGGCCGTATACGGCCCCAGGGAGTGCCACCCCAGGCACCTTCAGAACCCCGAGAAGGCCATCGTGCAGGTGAAGTACAACATGGAGGCCTACTCAGTCTCCGACAGGAAGAGGCCCGGGACCGACAGAAGGAGCATCGAGATCTCCAAAATCACGTCGGAGGCCCTCGAGAACGTCGTCCTCACGGAGCTCTACCCCCGCGCCTCCATCGACGTGTACATCGAGATCCTTCAGGCCAACGCCGGCACCAGGTGCGCCGGGCTCACCGCCGCGTCCGTTGCGCTGGCGGACGCCGGCATCCCCATGAGGGACATCGTCCCCGCCATCGCCGCCGGAAAGGCCGACGGCCATGTGCTCCTCGACCTCAACAAGGAGGAGGACAACTACGGCCAGGCCGACGTGCCCATCGCCATCGTCCCCTCGACCGACGACATCGTCCTGCTCCAGATGGACGGCAACATGACCCGTGCCGAGTTCGACCATGCGATCGAGCTCGCGGTCAACGCCTGCCATGAGGTCCACGACCTTCAGGTCGATGCCCTCAAGAGGCGCTACTCCGGCAGAAAGGAGGCATCCGAATGAGCAACGAACTCATGTCCGAGATCAAGCGCGACCACATGATGCATCTGCTCGAGAAGGGGCAGAGGCTCGACGGCCGCGGCATCACCGACTTCAGGAAGATCGAGGTCGAGACCGGCCTCATCGAGTCCGCGGACGGATCGGCCAGGGTCCAGCTCGGCGACACCGTCGTCATAGCCGGCATAAAGATCATTCCCGGAACACCCTTCGGGGACACCCCGAACCTCGGGGTCCTGACCACCGGGATGGAGCTCATCCCCATGGCGCACCCCACGTTCGAGTCCGGTCCCCCCGGAGAGGACGCCATCGAGCTCGCCCGCGTGGTCGACCGCGGCATCCGCGAATCCGGCATGGTCGACGTCGAGAAGCTGTGCATCACCCCTGGAGAGGAGGTGTGGATGTGCTACATCGACATCTACGCCATCAACCACGACGGCAACCTGTTCGATGCGGCCAACCTCGCGGCGGTTGCTGCCCTCAAGACGGCCGTGGTTCCGGGCGAGCAGTACGGCAAGGGTCCCAACGCCCCTCTGCCTGTGACCTGCACGCCGATATCTGTGACCGCGGCCAAGCTCGGAAATACATTAATAGTAGACCCCGAGTACGACGAAGAGCAGATTTCATCCGCACGCCTCACTGTCACGACCGACGACAATGGGAACTTCAGGGCGATGCAGAAGGGCGGCAGCGGCTCGATCACGCTTGACGAGCTGTCGCTGTGCCTCGACAGAGCCGTGGAGATAGGCGCGGAGATCAGGAAGATCATAGGGTGATCCCACATGGCAAAGAGGACAGTCAAAGCAGGCAGCTCCGGCAGGTTCGGAGCAAGATACGGTGTCATCGTCCGCAACAGGATCAAGAACATCGAAGCTCAGCAGAAGATGAAGCACGAGTGCCCGGTGTGCCACCATGCATCCGTCAAGAGGGAGTCGTCCGGCATCTGGTCCTGCAACCACTGCGGTACCAAGTTCGCCGCCGGCGCCTACACCCCGAAGACCAAGAGGGAGATCTCTCAGGTCAGCGAGCAGTGAGACACGATGTACAGATGCGCCAAGTGCAACGAGCCTGTCAGGAATGTCAACGCCCTGGGGCTCCAGTGCGAGAAGTGCGGATCCAAGATCTTCTTCAAGGAGAGACCCAGCGTGAAGAAGGTCCTGAAATCCGACTGAGATGTTCAGAGCGGTCATAACGATAGATTCGGCCGTCGCCCCCGCGGTGGCCGAATCTATCGGTCCTGAATCGGGCAGGGAACTGCCCCGGACCAGATCGCACGTTGCGACATCAGGGGACAGGGCCACCGTCAGCATAGAGGCCGAGGACGCCTCGGCCATGCGCGCGGCCCTGAACTCCTACCTTGAGTGCATCGCCGTAGTACAGAGTGTGGAACGCATCGCCAAGGTGAGACCATGAACGGCATCAGCCCGCAGCTCCAGAATCAGATAGCGCAGTACCAGCAGATGCAGCAGCAGCTCCAGGCCATCTCCTCCCAGAGGTCCCAGATGGACGCCCAGAAGAGGGAGATGGAGAGGACGCTGGAGGAGCTCAGATCGGCCACGGGGGACGTCTACAAGTCCGCCGGCTCGCTCCTCATCAGGGTCGACGACAAGGCCAAGCTTCAGGCGGACCTCGAGGAGTCCGTCGAGACCATGGGGGTCAGGCTCTCCGGCATCGAGAGGCAGGAGAAGTCGCTCCAGGAGAGGTTCAAGGCCCTCGCGGATTCGATCAACGCCGCGATGGGGGGCGCGCAGGCGCGCCAGACCCCTCTGAGACAGTCTTCCCCCGAAGACGACGAGGATGAGGAGGACTGAAGGTCCTCCCCTTCCCAGAAACCGATTACCTCCTTCTCCGTCATCAGACGCACCCGCGGGAGCCCGAACGGACACGTTTTATATCATCAAGCGCAACACCGCAACGATGCATGCACTCGAGCTGCGCGACGTCCGCAAATCGTACGGAGAGCGCGAGGCGGTCCACGGTATCTCCCTGACCGTCGAAGAAGGGGAGATATTCGGGCTAATAGGCCATAACGGCGCAGGGAAGACGACGACCCTGAGGATGATATCGACCCTCCTCCGCATAACGAGCGGGACCATCGAGGTCTTCGGACACGACGTCGCCTGCGAACCGGACGAAGTCAGGAAGATCATAAGCTACCTTCCGGAGGATGCGGGAGCATACAAGGACCTCACAGGAAGGGCGTACCTCGAATTCATAGCGGGATTCTTCGCCACCGGAGACAGGAAGGACGCCATGGTCGAGAGAGGGATCGCCCTGGCCGATCTCGGCGACAGGATCGATTCCAAGGTGGACACGTACAGCAAGGGGATGATGAGAAGGCTCCTCATCGCCAGGGCCATCATGCCGGGCCCGCGCCTCGCCATCATGGACGAGGTCACATCCGGACTGGATGTCATCAACGCATTCGAGATCAGAGAGGTCATACGCGAGATCGCAGGGTCCGGCGTGACGGTGGTGATGTCGTCCCACAACATGTTCGAGGTCGACATGCTCTGCGACCGCGTCGGCATGATCGACCAGGGGAACCTGGTCCTCCTGGGCAAACCCGACGACCTGAAGAGGCAGTTCGGGGTCGAGACGCTGGAAGAGGTTTTCGTGAAGGCGGTGAAGGGATGAACCACACCGGAATCATCGTGAAGAAGGAGATCCGGGAGATGATAACGCCCGGATCGGTGGCGTCCATCCTGATCATGGTCGTCCTGTTCGCCGGAATGGGCGGACTCATCGGAGGAGAGGTCGAGAAGAGCGTATCGCTCCCGTACTTCGGCATAGTGTCCGAGGACGGCTACGAGTTCGACTGCGATGTCGGGAACGGCACGGTCGAGCACATCTCATGGGACCCTGTGGGATTCCTCGAATCGGTATACGGCGACGAGTCGTACAGGATCACGGTCATGGATGCCGCGACGGACGGCTCCCCCCAGGACATCGTGGCGGAGATGGAGGAGAAGGGACTCGGCAACGCGATAGTCATGCCCAGCAGGGAGGCCTTCGGAGCCGCCATGGAGTCCCAGACCCCCGCGGCCGTGCTCCAGTACTACATCTACCAGCCGACCGGGATGTTCGGAGGAATATCGTCCTCCGTGATGGGAAGCATCGTCTCCTATCTGAACGCCGACCTCTCGTCGCGCATAGTCGAGGCCGGAGGGCTGACGGACTACACCTTCGCCATGAGCCCGCTCTCATCGTCCGGCGAGTCGATAAGCACCATCGTCAACGGCGAGGCGTACAAGGACGTCACGCCCGACGAGATCTCAAACGCCGTGAGCAGCCAGACCATGATGATCCCGCTGGTCATCATGATCATCATCACCATGATCGGGAGCATCGTCATCAGCTCCATGGGGAACGAGAAGGAGAACAAGACCCTGGAGACCCTTCTGACCCTTCCCATCAAGAGGACGTTCATAGTCGGCGGCAAGATCCTCGCGGCCGCCGTGGTCGGGCTGATCTACGGCCTGGCGTACATGGCCGGGATGTCGATCTACATGAACGCCATGACCGGGATCTACGCCGGCTCCGCGTCCATAGACCTGGCCGATGTCGGGATGGCGTTGGATCCGGGCGACTGGGCGCTCGTGATGGCATCCATGTTCCTGGCGATCGTCTGCGCCCTGGGGATATGCATGATCCTCGGCGCGTTCTCGAAGAACTACAAGTCCGCCCAGACCATGACCATGCCCCTCAGCATCCTGGCCATGATCCCGATGTTCGTCATCATGTTCACCGGGTGGTACGGGTGCGGCTCCGCCCTGCAGGCGGTGTGCTTCGCGATACCCTTCTCCCACCCCATGATGGCCATGCAGGCCCTGATGAACGGGGATGTGGCCCTGGTGCTGGAAGGGATCGCGTACATGGCCGTGTTCGCCGTGGCGACGATTCTCGTGACCGTCAGGATATACAACTCGGACATCCTCATCACGGGACTCGGACAGAGCAGACTGGTCCAGAAGCTGACCGGGCGCAGGCGAGGTGGCATATACCGATGGACCCTCGTACCGGCATGCTGTCCCGCATCGCACAGGAGCTGTCGTCCGACCGCACGAAGGCCGTCCTCGTCCACGGCAACGCCGACATGGACGCACTTGGCTCGGCCTATGCCATATCGAGATGCTTTCCTGGGTGCGCCGTGTTCGCCCCCCAGGGCATGGACCGCGTCGCCAAGATGGCGGCCTCCAAGACCGAGACCGCCGTGCGCGACGGTCTGGGGGAGGGATTCGACGAGATCGTGGTCGTGGATACCTCCTCGCCGGGCCAGCTCACGGACGGCGAGGGGTTCCGCGCGGATATCGTCATCGACCACCACCGCCCCACCGGCAGATGGGACGATGCGGGGATGTTCTACTGCGACGAGACGCGCTGTTCATGCTGCGAGATTGTGAAGGAGCTGCTGGACGGCGCCGGGATCGCGATTCCCCGCGACGCGGCCCTGATGCTCATGGGAGGCATCATCACCGACACGGGCCACTTCCAGTTCGCCGACGGGCGCGCGCTCAGAGCCTTCGCCGACCTGATGGAGCTCCACGGGATCGGGATGGACGAGGTGCTCTCCCTCGTCCAGGCCGAGATCAGCATATCGGAGAGGATCGCGACCCTGAAGGCGGTCGGCAGGACCAGATTCGAAAGGGTCGGGCAGCTCATAGTCGCCGTGTCCTCCGCCGGAAGCTTCGAGGCGTCCGCATGCAGGGCCCTCATGGCTTCCGGCGCGGACATCGCGTTCGTGGGATCCCAGAGGGATCAGGAGTTCCGCATCAGCGGCAGGGCCACCATGGAGGCCGTCCGCAAGGGGATACACCTCGGAGAGATCGCGTCCAGGCTGAGCGGGGAGACCATGACGGACGGGGGCGGGCACGGAGGCGCCGCCGGGATCTCCGGCATCGGCGATGTCGAGGCGATGCTGGAGATGTGCATGCAGAATGCGATGGATCAGATGCGCGTCGCACGTGCGAAGGACGATGCGGCGAGGTTCCGATGCCTTGCGGGCCGGACGGCCCGGGATCGTCCCGGGCCGGACCGGTCATCTGAGTTTCTTCATGCCGGCGATGACATCGCGGATGGCGTCGTAGTTCTCCGGATGTGCAGCGAAGTACTCCCTGACGGGAGCCAGCGTGCGATCCAAACCATCCACGACACCGGACTTCAGATCCACGGGCGATAGTCCGCCGCCGTAGTATGCGGCCTTGAGGTCCTCGTATGAAACGAAGTCGAGAGGACCACCGTACTTCTCGGGACGGTCGACGTGCATGCTGCCCTCTCTGGGGAAGATTATGTGCCTGCATATCATCATGACAGGATTCACATCTTCGTTCTCCGTCTCGGGGGGACAGTAGGCCTTCTTCATCTTGGCCGCGATCTCATCGCGGGTGTCGTGGATCTTCACGCTCCCGTTGGGGTCGCTCTTCGACATCTTGGACTCCACGGGATCCATCCTGTTCCCTCCCCTCAATCCGGGAAGGAGCGGGGTATGGATCGCGACGGGCTTCCTCCATCCGAGCTTGTCCGCGGCATCACGCGTGAGCATGTGGGCCCTGCGCTGATCGAGGCCGGCGTAGCAGAGGTCGATCCCCAGGCGGAAGATGTCGGTCGTCTGCATGATCGGATAGAACACCTTGGACGTGTCCACCTCGGCCTCGTCCTCGGAGCGACCCATGATGGTCATGGCCCTCTTGACCCTGTTCAGGGATGTGACCTTGGCCACCTTGATTGCGGTCTCCCAGTACTCGAGATTGTCCAGGACCTCGCTGGCATACAGGAACCTGACCTTGTCCGCAGGGACCCCGAGGGCGATGAAGCAGTCCTGCATGTACCGGGCGCAAATCCGGATGTTCTCGAGATCCCCGCCCAGCTTGTCGTTGATGGATGCATGCCAATCGGCCCAGAATATGGTCACCTGGAACCCTGCATCAACTAGGTCCCTGATCTTCTGAGCTACGAGCACCCAGCCCAGATGGACAAGTCCGGACGGTTCGAACCCTATGTATGCGGTCGGATGCTCCTTCTCGTTGAGCAGCGCCTCGATCTCCTCCTCGGTGACCACCTCCACCGTGTTGCGGGTTACGAGGGCAAGCCTCTCAGACGTATCCATTGTATCGATCGTCCCATGCCCTACTTGATTAAAATGAGTATCGTATTGCCGACCGCCCCCTGCGATCATATCCGATCAGCAAAGACGCACGCCGTGGCATGGATCCGTCCGCACTGCTCCAGGTTCCGGAACCGTTTTTAAACGGATCTCCGGATGACGCCGCATCATGCATTCACGTGATCCGGCAGAGGAGAACCCCGCAGACGGCCGTGCCGCCGGGTCCGCGGACCTGGACGGGCTGGCCCAGTGCTTCATCGAGGGGCCGGTGGTGGATGTCGACGGGTACCCGTACTTCGTGAACCCTCTGGCGGACGGCGTCCCCCGTGTGGACCCCGTCCTCCTCGGAGATGCGGCCGAAGGACTGCGGAAACTCGCCGGCGACGGATACGGCATCATCCTCGCGCCGGAGGCCATGGGTATACTGATCGGGGCCGCGCTCTCGCTGAGGACGGGGATTCCGTTCTCCATCGTCCGGAAGCGCCGCTACGGCCTGCCTGGAGAGACCGCTGTGGAGCAGAGCACCGGGTATTCGAGATCGGCCATGTACATCAACGGAGTGCAGGCCGGCGACAGGGTCCTGGTGGTCGACGACGTCATAGACACGGGCGGAACCGTCGGATGCATAGTCCGCGCCCTCAGGAGCATCGGAGCCGAGGTGGTGTGCGTGGCCGCGGTGTACGACCGGAGCAGGGATCTGGATGGCATCTCGGCCGATCTCGGCGTCCCCGTGCGCGCTCTGCTGAGGGTCGGTGTGACGGACGGCAGGCCCGTCGTGCTGCGACGACGGGATTCCCGGGCGACATATTATCTAATCCCTGCACAACAAGGCACGCCATGGATCCGATCCTCCTGGCGGCGTGCATCTCCATGTCTCTGGCAGGCTGCATGCTGGGCGTATTCAGCGGCATCGTCCCCGGGATCCATGTGAACACCCTGGCAGCGATGCTTCTGGCCGCCTGTCCGGCCATCTGGGACGCCCTCCCGCTGGACCGGTCGGCATCCGCGGCCGCCGTGGCATGCTGCGTCATGTCCGCATCCGTGGTCCATTCCTTCGTGGACTTCGTGCCGTCCGTGTTCATAGGGGCGCCCGATTCCGAGGATGCCGTGTCCGTGCTCCCCGGCCACCGTCTGCTCCTCAAAGGTCGCGGCATGGAGGCGGTCCGCGCCGCCGCCATAGGGAGTCTCGTCGGATGCTCCGCGGCCGTGCTGCTCGCGGTGCCCCTGCAATGGCTGCTGCTCCATGGAGCCGCGGACATCCTCTCTGGAGCCACCCCCGCCGTCCTCGGTGCCGCGACGATGATCGTCCTGGCGAACGAGATGAGGCGCGGCACGGGGGCCTGGGGCCCGCTCCTGTTCGCGCTGTCCGGCATCCTGGGTCTCGGATGCATGACCCTGCCGATACCGGCGACGGGTATGCTGGGCGACGGCAACGTCATGATGCCGCTGCTCACCGGGCTGTTCGGCATCCCTGTGATGCTGGAAGCCTCCGGTACAGGCAAGATGCCTTCTCAGAAGGACCGCACGAAGGATCCCGTGGGCATCGCACCTGGGCTGAAGGGGGTGTTGATGGGGGCCGTGGCGGGATGGTTCCCCGGAATCACATCGACAGTCGGAGCCTCGATATCCTCTGCGATGTTCCCCGAGAAGAGTCCGGAACGCTTCATCTCCACCGTGGCGTCTATCGGCTCGGTGACGTCGGTGCTGTCGCTGGTCACGCTATCCGTATCGGGGAACGGCAGATCCGGCACGGCCCTGGTCATCAGCGAGCTCGCCGGCGAAGAGCTCGCCGGTGCCGCATCGCCCATGTTCCTCCTGCTGCTACTCTCCGCCGCCGTGGGATCGGCGGCCGGATACGGCTTGACGATAGCCTGCGGGAGATGGATGTCGAAGGCCGTGTCGAGGATAGACCAGGATTCGCTGAACAGAACCGTTCTGATACTCCTCCTCGCCCTCACCCTCGCCCTGTCGGGATCGGCGGGCATGCTCGTCCTCATGGCGTCGACGGCAGTCGGCATGGTCCCGGGGAGAGCGGGGACCGGGAGGATGGTCCTGTGCGGATGCCTCATCCTCCCGGTGCTGCTGTTCAAGACGGGGATCGCTCGAGCTTGGAGCGGGCCTTGGAGAGGAACCTCTCGTTGTCGACGACGAACCTCTCGTGGGTACCGAATCCGATCTCGCCCGCGGCATCCCTAACGACGACCCTGAAGACGAGTCTCCTGCGGTCGATCTCCACGAGCTCCGTCTCGCAGACGGCATCCATGCCTACGGGCGTGGCGGAGGAATGGGCGACGTCCAGATGCGTCCCTACGGTGCTGGTCCCATCATCGAGGTAGGGGGCGACGCTTCCGCTGGCCGTAGCCTCGATGAGCGCGATCATCGCCGGGGTCGCGAAGACCTCCAATGTGCCGCTGCCCATGGCGGATGCGGTGTTCCCCTCGGTCACCGGAACGGTCATGGTTCCCTTGATCCCTATGCTGAGCATGACCACTGGCATCCGGGCGTCCGATAAAAACGAAGCGGAAAGCCTTCGAACGGACCCGCAGCACCCAGGGTACCGCGGGCCCGAACCGCGCGAGATCCGACGGCGCCTCCGCACCGAAGCGACATTATCTTTATCCGAACCCCATACCCCGTTTCATGGGAATGGAAGAGGACCTCTACAACGAACTCTGCGATCTTCGCGAGACCCTCCGGGCGGACCGCAGGAGCTCGGGCGGCCGTCCTTTGACGATATGCACGGACGAGGCGCTCAGAGTCATGGCCCAACGCGTTCCCACGAAGGCCGAGGACTTCGCGGCGATACCCGGCGTGGGTCAGAGGTTCGTCGAGCTCTACGGGGACGATTTCCTGGTGGTCACGCGCAGGTACGCCATCACCGCCGCCAACGGATCGAACATCGACGACGAGGCCGCCCAGACCCTGCGCGAGCTCGAGAAGAAGCTCATCAACATCAACAAGGCCAACAGGCTGCTCTTCCAGCCCAAGCTGTCGAAGAAGTTCTCGTTCGACGTCATGTCCCTTCCCGGCGTCGACATAATGGGCCTCATCTTCGGGAACAAGCGGTCACTGAAGCTCGTCGACACGTCCAAAGGCGGCCCGGATGCCGCAAAGGCGTACAAGCACCTCAATGAGATCATGCGCGAGGTGAACCGCGAACAGAGGGACAAGGGGCAGTACGACCTGTACGTGGCCTATCCGTTCGTCCAGGGCAGGATGCCGGACGGGGACCTGGACATACGCGCGCCGCTGGCGCTGTTCCCTGTGATCCTGGAGAAGGACACCCGCACCATAGTGCTCAAGATGGACGACTCCAGGGATGCGATATACAACAACACGCTGATCCTCGGATTCATCAAGGCCGGAGGGCAGAACAAGCCCCTCCCGGACAACATCATCGAGGACTACTCCGGGGAATCGTTCCTCAGCAACCTCGTGGACTTCTACAACGCCAACGGGATCACCCTGGACTTCGGCTACTCCCAGCCCTCTCCGTTCGTTGAGTACAGGGCAGGGGAGTTCCCCAAGTACCAGCCCGGCGAGATGCACCTCACGTTCAACATCCTGATAGGGAAGTACCCCACGTACTCCAGCTCGATCCAGAGGGACTTCGACAGCATGCTGGCCGGCAGGGAGATCAACGGCATCCTGAACGACCTGATCGTCGATCTGAACAAGGGCGACTTCATGTCCGACTACCCCCTCCCCCTGTCCGAGGAGGCCATGGCCGCCAAGGGGCTGGAGGCCTCCGAACGGGACCTGTTCTACATCAACTCCCTGAACAGCTCCCAGGAGAACATAATATCCGCGATGGAGAAGGGCGATGAGATCGTCGTCCAGGGGCCCCCCGGGACAGGAAAGTCCCAGGTCATAACCGGTCTGATCACGTCGGCCGTGGTCCGCGGCAAGACCGTCCTCATGGTTTCCGAGAAGAAGACCGCCCTGGACGTCGTCTACTCGAGGCTGGGGGCGCTGTCCAGATACTGCCTGCAGATCGACGACGTCGCGGACAAGGAAAGCTTCTACAAGCAGCTTGCCAGGATGCTGGAGGCCGGAGTGCCCGGCAGGCGCAGCGACATCGAGGGCGTGTCGGAGAGCATAGACCGGGACGTGAACGTGCTGCAGAACATCGCCGACACCATGTACAGGCCCGGCGAGTTCGGCATAGAGCCGTACAAGCTCTATTCGATGGACAGGCTCGACATGACCGACAAGCGTCAGTTCGACGAGTACAAGATCCTGAAGGAGAACATCGAGCCCTCGCTCCTGAACCTCAAGTACCCCGACATCCAGGGACTTCACAGGAAGTTCTCCGACCCGACCCTGATGCGCAACTTCGACGAATACCGCGGACTCGTGTCCAGGAACCCCTGGATGACGCAGATGAAGCGCGACCTCACCGAGTTCGATATCGGTGAGATGAAAGCCAACCTCCTCGACCTGGAGAGACAGGCCGACGAATGGAGATCGAAGGGCTTCATAGGGAAGCTGTTCTCCAAAGGCAAGGTCACGCGCGAGGCCACCTCTATGGCGGACCGGTACTTCAACAGCTACAGCGAACGCACCATCAACGCGCTCATGGACGATCCGCGCGGCATGTTCGAGGCGCTGGACGGATACGAGACGTACACGGCCAGAGCCACGGTGTACGACCGCCTGACGGACGACGAGAGGAACTACGGGGACGACATCCTCGGAGTGTCCTCGCAGACCAAGCTCCCATTCCAGGACAGCAACGACCGCATCCACCAGTGGATACTCAACGACCACCTCCAGAGGTTCGACGCATCCCATAAGGATATCATGCAGGAGATCTGGGATTTCGATTCCATAATATCGGATATGGATCGCAAGATCTCCGAGAAGCGCATCGTGTGCAGGGACAGGGTGGAGGAGATCCTCCAGCAGGACCTGCGCTACATCACCGAGTCCAAGCGCCGCGGGGATATCAACAGGATAATAGAATCCAAGAGGAAATGGAACCTCAACAAGTTCATCGGACGGTACGGATACGAGCTCTTCAAGGGCGTCCGCGTCTGGCTGCTCACCCCCGAGGTCGTATCCGAGATACTCCCGCTGGAGATGGGCATATTCGACATCCTGATCTTCGACGAGGCATCCCAGATGTACGTCGAGAAGGGCGTCCCATCGATATACCGCGCCAAGAAGGTCGTCGTCGCAGGCGACCACAAGCAGCTGCGCCCCTCGTCCCTCGGATCAGGGAGGATCGACTACGAGAGCGACGAGGACGATCCCGAGGACGACGTCTCCGCGGCGCTGGAGGAAGAGAGCCTGCTGGACCTCGCACGGTCCAGATACGACTCCATCCTGCTGAACTTCCACTACCGCTCGAAGTACGAGGAGCTCATAGCGTTCTCCAACTACGCGTTCTACGGCGGCAGGCTGTACGTCTCCCCCAACGTCGAGGACCCCGAGCGGCCGCCTATCGAGGTCTTCAGAGTGGACGGCCTCTGGGAGGACAAGTCCAATCGCGCCGAGGCCGAGAAGGTCGTGGAGCTCCTGAAGGAGTTCTTCGTCAATAGGAGGGACAACGAGAGCGTCGGCATCATCACATTCAACTCCTCCCAGAGGGACCTCATCAGCGATGTGCTGGACGAGGCCTGCGACGCCGACCCGTCCTTCGGGAAGGCGGTCAACGACGAGATGCGCAGATTCGATAACGGCGAGGATGTGGGCCTGTTCATAAAGAACATCGAATCCGTGCAGGGCGACGAGCGCGACGTCATCGTGTTCTCCGTGGGATATGCGAAGAACAGCGAGGGGAGGCTCATGCAGAGGTTCGGATGGCTAAACAACCGTGGCGGGGAGAACCGTCTGAACGTCGCCATATCCAGGGCCAAGAAAAAGATCATGATCGTCACTTCGTTCGATCCATCCGACCTGCAGGTCGACAACGTCAAGAACGAGGGCCCCAGGATCCTGAAGAAGTACCTCCAGTACGCCAGGGCGATCAGCGACGGGAACAGGGAGCTGGCGGACTCCATCCTGAGGTCGTTCGGCGACGAGAGATGGGCCGAGACCGATTCCGTCGGATCGTCCAGGATCGCGGACAGGGTATACAACGCGCTGACCCGTAAGGGATACACCGTGGAGCGCGATGTAGGGATAGGAGGATACCAGATAGATCTCGCGGTCAAGCAAGGCAACAGATACATCCTCGGCATAGAGTGCGACAGCCACCTCTACTCGATGGAGTCCTCCACCAGGGAGAGGGACTACCACAGGCAGAAGTACCTGGAATCCAGAGGATGGAGGATCCACAGGGTATGGACTCCGGGCATGTGGAAGGACCCGGAGCGGGAGATCGCCGGCATCATAGACGCCATAGAGCGGAGCACATCCGCCATGCGTCCATGACCCGTGCGGCGGGGGCGGTCCCCGCCGCCGGCGCGACACATCCAGTTAGGCGAACCTTATTATCTTTGTTAACGCCGTTTGCCTCGTGTCGCGGAGCCGTCTGGCTCCGCCGCAGGGCCGCGCACATGGGGTGTGCGGATGCATATGGGATGATACCATGGCAAAGAAGATGCTCAAGATCGAGGGAATGATGTGCGAAGGATGCTCTGCGAACGTCGACAAGGCCCTGAGGGCCGTCCCCGGCGTCGACACCGTCGATGTGAACCTGAAGAAGGGCACCGCGGTCGTCGAGGGCGAGGCGGACGACAACGCACTCATCAGAGCGGTCGTGGATGCGGGATTCCGCGCCAAGGTCAAGCACGGGCTCCTCCGATGAAGACCCGCGTTTTCCGTGTGGGCGGGATGTCCTGCGCCGCATGCTCCGCGCGCATCAACAGCGCCGTGGAGAAGCTGGAGGGCGTGGAGTCCTGCAATGCGAACTTCGGGAACAACACCGCCACGGTGGTGTACGATGACGACCTGGTGACCGAGGACAGGATATCCCAGGCCATAATAAGCTCGGGATACCAGGTCGTCAGCGACGACCGCGAAGAGGCGGAGGAGGCGACACGGAGAGCCCTCGCCGTCCAGAGGAGGGACCTCGCCGTGGCTCTGGCGTTCGCCATCCCATTGTGCATCGTGTCCATGGGGCACATGCTCGGAGCGGATTGGGACGTGGGCGACGAGGCCCTGTGCGTCATCGAGATCGTTCTCCTGATTCCTGTACTGTACGCGGGCAGGAGGTTCTTCAAGAGAGGATTCCCGGCGCTGCTGACGAAGAACCCCACGATGGACTCGCTCGTATCCCTGGGATGCGCCGCATCGGTCCTCATGGGGGCCCATGTGACCGGTCAGATCTTCCTCGAAGACGGGATGGCGCATTCGCTGACCTACGACTCCGCGGCCATGATCATCGCCCTTGTAAGCATCGGGAAGTACCTGGAGGCCCGTTCCAAATACACCACGAACGACTCGCTCCGGAAGCTGCTCCAGATGGCGCCCGACGAGGCGACCGTCATCAGAGACGGGGCGGAGATAGTCGTCAAGAGTTCCGACCTGACCGTCGGGGACATCGTCCTCGTGCGCCCGGGGGAGAAGATCCCCGCCGATGCCACCGTCGTGGACGGGGAGTCCGCGGTGAACGAATCCATGCTGACCGGCGAGAGCATGCCTGTAGCCAAACGGCCCGGCGATCTGGTCTACGGCGCCACGGTGAACGGATCGGGGAGCCTGAGGGCCAGGATCGAGAAGACAGGCGAGGGCACGGTCCTGTTCCAGATCGCCAGGATGATGGAGATGGCCCAAGGGACGAAGGCGCCCGTGTCCGCACTCGCGGACCGTGTGGCCGCCAGATTCGTCCCTGCCGTGATCGCCATCGCGGCGCTCGTGTGCGCAGGATGGCTTCTGGCAGGACGGGAACCCATGTTCGCTCTGAAGATCGCCGTATCGGTCCTGGTAATCGCGTGTCCGTGCGCCATGGGCCTCGCCACCCCTCTGGCGATAGTCGTCGGAACGGGGCTGGGGACCAAACATGGGATACTGTTCAAAACAGCATCGTCCATAGAATCCGCGGCCCGGATCGACACCGTGGTCCTGGACAAGACGGGAACTTGCACCATGGGGCGCCCGGAGGTCGTAGAGGTCTCCGCCTGTGGCGACGAGAAGGAGCTCGTATCGCTCGTATCAGCCGCCGAGGTCGATTCGGAGCACCCTCTGGCACAAGCAGTAGTGAGATATGCCGGGACCATCGGGGCCCCGACCCTGCCGCACTCGGGGTTCGAGAGCGTCACAGGAGGAGGGGTAAGATGCTATGTAGACGGCCGGAAGGTCGTCGTCGGGAGCGCCGGATTCCTGGAGGACGACGGCGTCCGGGCCGGCGCCGTCGGCACCGCATCCGATGGAAGGACATACATATTCGCGGCTGTCGACGGGGCCTATGCAGGAACCTTCGCCGTGATGGACCCCGTGAGAACGGAGGCGCCGTCGGCGGTCGCATCCCTCAGGTCCGACGGCATGGAAGTCGTGATGGCCACGGGCGACCGCAAGGACACGGCTGAGCACATAGCCCGCGAACTGGGGATAGACGAGGTTATGGCGGAGGTCAGGCCGGGAGACAAGCTGGAGAAGGTCAAGTCCCTGCAGGTGGCTCAGAGGCGCGTGGCGATGACGGGCGACGGCATCAACGACGCCCCCGCGCTCGCCCAGTCCGACCTCGGCATAGCCGTCGGCTCTGGGACGGACATAGCCATCGATTCCGCGGACGTCGTCCTGATGAACGACGACCTGCGCAGCGTACCGGCCGCCCTGGAGATTGGGAGGGCCACCCTGAAGGACATCAGACAGAACCTGTTCTTCGCATTCGTCTACAACGTGGTCTGCATACCCGTGGCGGCCGGGCTCCCGATTCTCCTCGGATATGAGGGGCTGGTGGACGAGATGCCCATGATCTCGGCGGCGGCCATGTCGCTGTCCTCGATCACCGTATCGGTCAACGCGCTGAGGCTCAGGAGGTTCAGACCGTCGGCGCTCGAGGACGGGATCCGAGCCTCGCAGAAACGATGCTCAGGGTCCCGCCCTGACGGGACCAGTCCCTCCTGCACGAGACTGGTTCCAGAGGGACCGAGTGCATGGGTGAATCGAGGGTAAGGGACTCGTACTCCCCTCCCTCCCCCATTATGCTTATCCCGGTCCTGTCCCGGATGGCCTTCAGCTCCTCCGCCGCCTTCCGATCTATTACACGACCCAGCCACTCCTCGCCCAGACCCTCCGCATAACATCCCACGATCATGGCCCTTATGCCGGAGTCCAGGAACTGGCCCATGAGCATGTCCTGATCCTTCCTCCACATTGGCGCGAACAGTCTCAGACCGAGATCCCCGCAGACAATATTCATACGGTCCCACTGATAGTCCGACCATATGGCGCCCGAGACCACGCCGTCCACATCCAAACCATCCAGCGCCACGCGGAGTCCGTCCATGTCGCCCTCCTCCGATCCTGTGCTGGATGCCGTGACGAGCTCCCGCCCCATGGACTCGGCCATCAGCGGGACGACCCCCAGGTTCGGAGTGTGGAATATCCACGAGGCGGCATCCTCGGGCACTATATTCACCAGGTACGGGATGTCGTGCCCCTGCTGCTCCATGAGATAGAGCGAGAACGTCGAATCCTTTCCTCCGGAATAGAGCGAAGCGAGCCTCATGCGCGACCATGGCGCGCATCGGATTTAAGCAGGGGGCCTGGGCGGTCGCTGGAAGTGACGGACGGGTCCGGCGGACGGTCTGTGAAATGCGACCCGAGCCGGCAGACTGGCTCATATCGCGGGACACCCCGGCCCCGGGACATGGGATCAGTGAGATGCGGACGCCGCGCGCGCCACGGCGACGGATGGAGCACGGAAGAATCATAAGGATGATGAAGGTACAGAGAGCAGAGGAACATGGCACTGAAAGCCGCCGAGATGAAGAGGGTCGTCGCCGAGAAGGCCGTCGAGGACTATGTGAAGGACGGGATGAACGTCGGTCTCGGGACCGGCTCCACCGCGTACTACGCCATCATGAGGATCGCCAGACTCGTGAAGGAGGACGGCTTCGACCTCACATGCGTCGCCACATCGATCCAGAGCGAGAACCTGGCCCGCGAGGCGGGGATCAGGGTGGTCGGCCTCGAGGACGTCGACAAGCTCGATGTCACAATCGACGGTGCGGACGAGATCGACCCCCACATGAACCTCGTGAAGGGCCTGGGCGGTGCGCTCCTCAGGGAGAAGATCGTCGCCGCCGCCACCGTCACGGAGATCATCGTCGCCGACAGCTCCAAGCTCGTGGACAAACTGGGAACGAAGGCCCCCCTCCCGGTGGAGGTGCTGAGGTTCGGGCACGAGCACACGGCGTTCGCTCTCAGGAGACAGGGATGCGAACCTGCTCTCAGAATGAAGGGCGGCGAGCCCTTCGTCACCGACGGCGGGAACTACATCTACGACTGCAGATTCCCCGACGGCATACCCAATCCGTACTTCCTCGAATCGAGGATAGACGTCATCCCGGGCGTGGTCGAGAACGGCCTGTTCCTGAACACCGCGTTCGAAGCGCTGGTCTGCGACCCGGACGGGGACGTGAGGAAGTGCTCGGACCGCATCGCGAAGAAGGACCGGCGAAGGGTGCGGACAGGTCCTTTTCTCTCTACGCGCGTACAATAGGCAGGAGCCGTCGGCGATAATTAGCCTTATATAGGACCCCCCTATTAGTCCGACCCCGTTCACATTCTAGGTGATTCACATGAAGATGCCCAGGACTGTCAAGAGATACTGCCCCACCTGCAAGGCCCACACCGTGCAGGAGGTCGAGAGGGTCAAGAAGAAGAAGGCCAGCGAACTCAAGTGGGGACAGAGGAGATTCAGAAAGGTCACCGCCGGATACGGAGGTTTCCCGAGGCCCAAGCCCGAGGGAAGGGAGAAGCCCACCAAGAGGATCAACCTCAGGTACAGATGCACCCAGTGCAAGAAGGCCAACATCTCCCCGTGCATCCGCGCGAAGAAGTTCGAGCTCACGGAGTGATCCAAATGACCGGAAATTTCATCAAAGTCAAGTGCCCCGACTGCGGAGCGGAGCAGATCGTGTTCAAGAAGGCCGCCACCAAGGTCTCCTGCAACGTCTGCGGCTCCACGCTCGTCGTGCCCAAAGGCGGCGTCGGCGAGATCAAGGGCGAGATCCTCGAGGTCGTCGACTGATGTCGAGGGTCAGGGGCTTCCCGGAGAACGGCGAGCTCGTCGTTTGCACAGTGAAGAGCGTCAAGAACTTCGGCGCCTTCGTCTCGCTGGACGAGTACGACGACAAAGAGGGTTTCGTCCACGTCCGGGACGTGGCCACTGGCTGGGTAAAGTACATCAGGGATTACGTCAGGGAAGGTCAGAAGGTAGTCTGCAAGGTCCTGGGCGTGGATTCATCCAAAGGCCACATCGACCTTTCCCTGAAAGCCGTCAACGACCACCAGAAGCGCGAAAAGATCCAGCAGTGGAAGAACGAGAAGAAGGCCGAGAAGCTCGTGGAGATCGTCGCTGAGCGCATGGAGATCTCCATCGACGATGCCTACGACCTCTTCGGCAACGAGCTGCTGGAGGACTACGAATCGCTCTACGACGCATTCGAGTCCGCTGTCGCGGATACCGAGTCCTTCCTCGAGGACTACGGCGGCGAATGGATCGATACGTTCATCGAGGTCGCCAAGGAGAACGTCGCTCCGCCGTCCGTCCAGATAGACGGCATACTGGAGATGACCTCCACCGCGCCCGATGGCATGAACCTGGTTCGCAACGCCCTTCTGAAGGGCGAAGCGGCCGCGGACGGTGCGGATGCCGAGATCACGTGCGTCGGCTGCCCCAAGTACAGGATCGTCGTCAGGGCGCCCGAATACAAGGAGGCGGAGGAGATTATGAAGAACGTCTCCAATGCCGCCATCGAGGATCTTGTGGCCCACGGCGGAACCGCCGTATTGAAACGCGAGAGCAAATGAGCTCCCGCCTCAGACGCTGCACCGGTTGCGGCCGCTATTCTCTGGATGCGGTCTGCCCCGCGTGCGGCGCAGAAACCACTTGCCCTGTCCCCCCCAAATATTCTCCGGAGGATCGCATGGGCGAATATCGCAGAAAGGCTGTCACGGACTCTTGGAAGAATCGATCGCAGCCTGCGGATGGACGAGCTGATCATCCCCTTGAATCCTGATTCAGGGGCCTCTGCATCCATGACGTCCTCGCGCCGGCCCGGATACGCGACCCGGTACACGCCCTTAGGATAAAGACTGCCTCCAACAACGTAGCGGATCCATGACGAGAGCGGGAGATCCTCCATCATCGGCGGGACATACCATCTACGGACGGAAGGGAAAAGGACAGCGATCAGCACCACCAGGACCATCGGAACGATCACATCGAGCCTGAACGTGACCAACGATGTCAGGGACATGGTGCGACCGAGAAGTACCCCCCAGATGGTCATGAAGAGCAGTATCACGGTGGCGCGGGCGGCATTCCTCCACCCGGACGGACGTCTGGATGACAGACCCGACAGGCCCACCAGGGACAGGAAGAACAACGCTATCTCCACGAAATAGAATACGAAGTTCCACGTGAGAAGTTCCGCATCCGTGGTCGCGTCCTCGCTGAGGAGCCCCATCATCAGGACCCCCAGCTTGGCGAAGTATATCACCAGGATGAACACCAGGAACACCTCCGCTACTATCACACCGATCGGCGGCCTGGAGGAGACAGATATCGCATCGGCCCTACGGACACGGGCCCTTCCTGACGACATGGGCGCAGGATGTTTTTCTACATCTATATGCTTCGTCCTGCCATGGAGAGGAGCAGAGGCGCGGACATCCTCGCCGACAACATCGTCCACAGAGTGGACACCGACACTGTCCTCAAGCCCTGGCTCATCACTCTCGCCCTGCTGGCCCCTGTTGTGCTGGGTACGTTCATCGCCTACGGGAACCTGTATCTCGACGACGGCAAGTACTTCCACTCCGACATCGGCCACTACCTTGCCGGAACACTCGTCTACGGTCTGTTCCTGCTCGAATGCGGAGAAATCAGCTTCCTCCTGTACACGATCGTCAGAAGGAACAGGAACCACCTGGAGAGGGATGCGGCATGGATGGATGCGCTGTGCACCTATGCAGAGGAGCATAGGAGCGGCTCTTCGAAGATGAGGGCGACGGCTGCCGGCTGCAGAGGTGTGATCTCCGGCCCTGCGACGGCCCTGTCCATGGCCGCATGGGTGTTCGAGATGCTCATGCTGATCGTCCTCGGAATCCTTCTGGCTACAACCCCGCCGGACAGCGTGAACACATACGCCACGAAGGCTGTCATCCTCCTTCCGCCCACCCTGCTGGTGCTGCTCGCCCAGTTCGTACTGACCGCAGGAAGCGTGTTCGGATTCCCGGCCAGGCATGACAAGCTGCAATCCGATTTCACAAGGGAGTTTTCCACGGTCGCATCCGGATTCGGCCTCCACGTCGGAACAATGGATCACGAGGTGCGGATCAGGAAGGTATGGCCGCACATCGCCCTGACCGTGCTCACCCTCGGCCTGTACCTCTTCATCTACATCTTCATCTCCTGCAAGGAGATGAATCATCACCTGGCATCCCAATGGGCGTACGAAGAGGATCTGCTGGGGCGCATCATAGAGTTCGAGGGCGGAACTGGAATCGAACCAGCAGATTCCGACACGGGTAAAACTTGATATACACCATCGCTATCCTTGCCTTATCCCCACCTAGCTCAGACTGGCTAGAGCGGCTGACTGTAGAGTGTCTTCGGAAGAAACCGATACAGCCGCTGAAATCAGCAGGTCCCCTGTTCAAATCAGGGGGTGGGGACCACTCTCATCCAGATTTTTTGCCAAGGTTCCTCCGAACAGCATCTGACATCTGATCATGTTGAAATGGAATCCTGATCTCTGCAACAGGCCGCTGATGCGACCTCTGATTCCACGGCATCTGTTCGGCGACCAGAAAAAAAGGATTCATCTACACGGATCACGAGAACGTAGGGGGATCCGTATGCGGAGGTATCCTGCGAGATGTGCGACCGCCCGGAGCCATAGTGCGCCAGTGCTAACGTTCTAACGAAAGCGATATATCCGTCCCGCACACAGGAATAGGCATGGACACCGACGGACTGGCGATCCGCAGCCTGACGACCGACGACCTCGAGAGGTACGATGCGCTCCTCCGCTATGCGTTCCAGGTCACCGAGGAGGATCTCATGAAGGCCGGATGGCGCGACGACGACATCTCCCAGTCCAAGTTCCCGGTTCTAGAGAGGGCCGACGTCATAGGCTTCTTCGACGGCGAAGATCTGGTGTCCCAGATAGCGACCTATCCGCTGAGGATGAACATACACGGCGCGGTGTATGACATTGGACACGTCACCAGCGTGACCACCTACCCCGAATACTCCGGCCACGGCCTCATGAAGCGTCTGCTCCGGCTGAGCCTCGAGCGCATGCGCGCCGACGGCAGATCCGTATCGACGCTATGCCCGTTCTCCATACCGCTGTACCGGAAGTTCGGCTGGGAGATAGTCTCCAACAAGATCTCCTACAAGGTCAAGGACACCCAGATCTTCCCCGGAAGGATGGGGGACGGGACGACCGGATATGTCAGAAGGGTCGAATGGGACGACAGGGACTTCATGGACCTCCACGCCCGCTTCGCGCTCCGGACGCACGGGTGCATCCTCAGGGACAGCGTCGCGTGGGAGGAGTACTGGAGATGGGACGAGGAGGACACCATCGTCGCCGTCTTCTACGATGCGGAGGGCCGCGCGCAGAGATACATGGTCTATCTGATTAAGGACGGCGTCATGCACATCAAGGAGATGGTGTACCTGACCATGGAGGCGCAGAAAGGGCTCTGGGACTACATATCGGCCCACTATTCCATGATCGATGAGGTCCGCGGGAACACCTACAGGAACGAACTCATGGCGTTCATCCTGGAGGATGGCGACATCACCGAGGCCATCCGCCCGTACTTCATGGCCCGCATCGTGGACGTCCCTCTTTTCCTCGAGGGCTACAGGATCGACGATGACGAGGCCGACGTATGCTTCGCCCTCGATATAGAGGACGGCTTCCTGGAGTGGAACAACGGCAGGTTCTGCGTTCTGTTCCATGGTGGTCGGGCGGAGGTGGTGACCTCCATGGATCCGGACTACGAGCTGTCCATGTCTATCGGCACGCTGAGCACGCTGCTCATGGGATACATGGACGCGACGCAGCTGGCCAGACTGGAGAGGATCGAAGGATCGCCCGAGGCCATAGAGGCGCTGGACGAGATCCTGATACATGAGATTCCGTACATCTCGGACTACATCTGAACTCCGCTTCGAGAAACGATGCGTCCCCTACTGATGGTTTAGCATCGGTCTCATCCAGGACGATATGACAACCCTTAAGCGTAGGACTCTTATTCGTACACGGGTGTATAGATGGAAGAGACGGTGATGCTGACAGCGCTCGCTTTGTTCACGCTGCTGGCCGCCGTATGCTCCATCGTGTTCAACAAGCTGAAGCTCCCCCCGCTCATCGGCTACATCATCGCCGGGATCATCCTGGTGAACATACTGTTCCGCTATCAGAGCGAGGATGCCGTCTCCGCCGAGGAGGAGATAATCTCCCTGCTGAAGAACATGGGCTTGGTCATGCTGATGTTCTGCATCGGCCTGGAGATCAACATAAAGAAGATCCGCAAGCAGGGATCCTTCGCGATACTCGTGGCCGCCATACAGCTGCCGCTGATGGTCCTGGGCGGATTCATAGCAGGCTCGTTCATGGGCTACGACATGACCCAGTCCATCGTGCTGGGGGCCATCATCTCCGGTTCGTCCACCGCGGTCGTCATGGCCGTCCTGAAATCCCAGGGCAAGCTCGACAAGGAGCACATCGAGATGCTCGTCCTGATCACCATCATGGAGGACCTCGGGCAGGTCATCATCCTGTCCATGATCACCCCTCTGATGGCCAACTACGCCGGCGGAGGAGCCGGCGGCATGGACATCAACGACATCGTGATCCTGGTCGTCAAGATCCTGGCGTTCATGATCGTCAGCATCGTCGTTGGTCTGAGGATCATCCCGCGCATCATCAACTGGATCTCGGACAACGTCTCCGACGAGATCCTGACGATAACATCGGTGGGTCTCGCGTTCGGCATGGCGCTCCTGGCGTCCGCATCCGGACTCTCCAGCGCGGTCGGAGCGTTCCTGATGGGTATGATGGTCGCCAGCAGCAGGAAGGCCAAGAGCATCAACGAGAAGATCGAGCCCATGCGCGACCTGTTCATGGCCATATTCTTCATCAGTATCGGTACAGAGGTGTTCCCGGCATCCATGCTGGTGGACAACATCAGCACGATCCTGGTGTTCTACCTCCTGTTCTTCAGCCTGAAGACGATTACGGTCTTCCTCGCGTACTGGATCGGCAACGAGAGCTGCAGGAACGGCTTCATCTCCGCCACCAGCCTGTGCGCCATGGGAGAGTTCGCGTTCATCATAGCAGCCGAAGCACTTGGCAAGGGAGTGATAGGGGACGAGTTCTACACATCCGTCATCGGTGCGGCCCTTGTATCCATGATCATGCTGCCTGTTCTCGGCAGGTTCACGGGAGCCGTATGGGACCGCGCCGTGGAGAAGTGCCCCCGCAGGTTCTACAGCGCCTGCTGCAACCTGAACGAGGCGCGCTCCAAGATGTACGAGCGCGTATCCGTGACCTCCAAGAAGTCACAGAAGGCCGTGTACAAGAGCATGACCCATGCGTACTTCAACCTGATAGTCATCGCAGCGATCGAGATCCTGTTCTACTTCCTGATCCCGATAGTATCCGATTGGCTGTTCGACTCCTTCGGAGTGAACCAGTACATATGGATCATCGCCATGCTCATGGTCAACTTCCTCATGCTGACCATTCCGACGTACTACCTGATCAACAACGTGAAGTTCCTCGATGAGATCATCATCAGCGGAGCGAAGCACATCGCGAATCTGGAGGGAGCCAACGCCAATCCCTCGGAGAAGTACGAACGCTTCCTCAACTTCCTGCAGATCAACACGTACCTGGTCGTCATCCTGATAGACTTCGCTATCATCCTCCTCGTGCCCAACGCCGTTCCGACTCCGTGGTGGTACTATCTGGTCGTCCTCGCACTGGGATTCGTCACGGTCATAGCCATGATCAAAAGGAAAAACCGCAGCGACGACGAGACTGATCAGGCGGCCGATGCGAAGCCCGAATGACCTGCAGAAAGGATAAAAAGGCAGGGGAAGCCCCCTGCGTTTGACATCGCCTGAGGCAGAGGGAGCGCCATATGTCCTCGGAGGCATCGAGGACGCTCGGGACATCCATGGTCCTCACAGCGCCATCCTCCACGACGACATCCCCCTGGCACAGGACTGTCTTGACGTTCAGGCTGTTGCCTGAATAAACTATGTTGGCGATTATGTTCTCCTTCAGGAGGGGCCTCAGGTTGGGCGCCTTCCCGTCGAGGATCACGATATCGGCGTACTTTCCGGGCTCGATGGATCCGATCGAATCGCCCATGCCGACCGCACGTGCGCCGTTGATCGTGGCAAAATCCAAGAGGTCCTGGGCGGGGGCCACGGTCGCATCCCACCTGCTCGATTTCTGGAGGAGGCCGAGCAGCCTCATCTCCGCGAACATGTCGAGGGTGTTGTTGGTGGTGCTGCCGTCCGTCCCGATGGAGATGTTGACGCCGTACTTCTGGAACTCCGGAACCGGAGCCACGCCGCCGGTGGCCAGCTTCATATTGGACGCGGGGCAGCTGGACACGGACATGCCGGCCTCCCCCATCAGCCTGACCTCCCTGAGCGTCAGCCAGGCCGAATGCGCCGCGACGCTGCGCGGACCCAAGGCACCGATGCTCGCGAGCCACTCCGCCGGACGCATGCCTGTCTGCCTCTTGTGCTCGTTGACCTCCCCCCTGGTCTCGGACAGATGGAGGTTCATGGGGGCCCCCTTCTCATCCGACAGGGCTTTGGCGGCGACGCAGGTGTCCTCGCTGCACACGTAGACCCCCTGCAGCCCTACTCCGGGAACGATCTTCCTCTTGTCCCTGTGGGTATCGATGAAGCGCCTGCAGTTGGTCAAAGGACTGCCCTTCTGGGTGGTCTTGTCGTCGTCGAGGACGCACCAGCACAGCACCCCGCGGATGCCGGAATCCATGGTGGCCTTGGCGATGACATCCTCCGAGTAGTAGAGGTCCATGAAGGTGGTCGTTCCGCCGCGCATCATCTCCATGCACCCCAGGCGGGTCCCGATGTCGAGGTCCCGATCGGTGCGGTCTGAATCGATCCTGAACGTCTTGTCGAGGAAATCCGGGAACAGGAGGTCGTCCACCACGCCCTTCATCACGGACATGGCGATGTGCGTGTGGGTGTTGACCATCCCGGGCATCACGATGTCGCCCGCGGCATCGATCTCGCGGTCCGCGGTCCCATCGTAAGACGGACCGACCGAAACGATCCTCTCGCCGTCGATCACCACATCCCCCTTCAGTACCCTGCGCTGAGCATCCTGGGTCACTATCCAGGCGTTGCGGATTGCTGTAATCATGGACGCCGTATCGGGAGGGATACCTAAATATGGCGCGGAAGGGAGGGGGGGGGCGATTCGCATCGCCGTCAAACAGAACGATATATCCGAATCGACGATGACCGTGCATGGGATTCCATGTCACGTTCCTGGGAACGGGCGGAGGAAGGCACACTGCCATGTACCAGACCCGTAGCTGCGGAGGCCTTCTGATTGAGCATGACGGGCATCGCCTCCATGTGGATCCCGGCCCCGGGGCCCTCGCACAGATGCAGCGCATCCGCTACGACCTCTGCACTACCGACTCCATCATCGTATCCCACTGCCACCCCGACCACTACTCCGATGCAGCCTGCGCCATAGAGGGCATGACGCTCGGCGGATGGACACGGCGTGGAGCCCTCTACGGTTCCGTAACGGTCATGGAGGGGCAGAACGGACTCGGCCCGGCCCTGTCGCCCTATCACCTGGGCCTGCCCGACCATACAGCGACCATCCGCCCCGGTGACGTGCTGGATGTAGACGGCATGAGGATCGACGTCTGCAGGGCCGTGCACAGCGATCCCACGAACATAGGCCTCAAGATGCATTCGGACCACGGGATATTCTCATACGTCAGCGACACATCCTACTCGGACGGCATCGCCGACCAATATCTCGGCAGCAGGGTCGTCCTGCTCCCTACGACGACTCCGTCCGGGAACCGCATCGACTACCACATGTGCACCGATGACGCGGTGGAGTTCGCCGACCGCGTCCGTCCCGAGCTAGTGGTGCTCATGCATCTCGGGATCGTTATGCTGGAACACGGCCCGGAGAAACAGGCCGCCATGGTCGAGGACGCGACCGGCGTCAAGACGGTTGCCGCATCGGACCTCATGACGCTCGATATGAACGACGGCGTCGGCCTCGGCATCGCCGACACATGGGCTGAGCCATGGATACCGGACTCCGCACCCAGAGTCGACATCGACCATCGACGGCGGGATATAGGCCCGATACGCCCCACACCGTCTGCTTACCGAATTTGTCCGATCCGGACGTCAGATACCCGACCGGCACCTGCCCGTGAATCGTCTCCGCCGCATAGAACACGGTGGATGCGAGCTCCTCTGGACAGGACCCCTCCACGGGCACGGAAGCGGCCAGAGCATACGTCCTGTAGGGATCCAGCTCCTTCAGCCTCTCCTGCCGGACCTCCTCGAACGCATCCAGAGCTACTCCTGCGAACACATGGCCCGATATGCCTCCGACCGCCGCCCGGAAGCCGGATGCCTCGAACAGCGCGCAGAGCAGCACGGCCGTGTCCTCGCAGTCCCCCTGCATCAGACACAGCGTCTGCAGCGGCATCGCCCAGTACTCTGCCTGACCATAGATGGAGTAGTCCTCGCCCTGACCGGACACCCGGGCAGGGTACGACACCGCGACGCCAGCGAAGGACGATATGAAATCGACGTACGCCTGGCCGTCCGACGGATCGCCCCCTATGCGGACGAACTCGGATCTCAGCGAATCCGCGATCTCCGAGACCGTTCCTGTGACATCGGAGAGGCCCGGGAGCTCGGAGAACAGCCTCCAATGCCCATCTTTGTTGTACTCGTCCGCGATCGACCTCTCGGCGAGGAGCTCGGCGACGTCTATGGAGAACGAGACCGAAACATCGACGACGGATCCGCCCGCATCGTAGGACCATGATGCCGTCCTCTCGATCCCCCCTCCGAATCCGAAATCGAAGGTCTGTCCCGCCGCGGATATCCTGTACAGGCCCGGCTGCAGCGATATGGATGGCCCTGCATCGTCGTATCCCGTGTACCGTACGACGGAGGCCCCGTCCTTCACGCAGTACGGCGCCAGCAGATCGAGGACATGCCATTCCACCGGACTGTTGTAGGAGACGGTCAGCGCGGAGTAGTCGACACGGAACCCGTCCGGGACGGCAAACCCCAAATCCGCGGGCCCTCCGCGACCGATATCGTCCCGCGGCACATCGGGCACGTGATCAGACATGGACAGGACGCCCGTCTCCGCCGCGGCCTCCGCATTATCCCTGCTCACGTAGCCGGCATACAGGAACCGGTCAGTGGTCGTCTCGCAGAGATACATTGTATAGCCGTCGTGCTCCAGGGTGCCGACGGCCAGCTTGTCGGACTTCCCGTGAGATGTGAAGCCGTCGAGCCCGACGGCCGCCAGCATATGGTCGCTCAATGCCACGACGCCCGCGGGATAGCCCGCGGCGGCGAAGAGGGCGGCGGCCAGGAACGACGTGTCCTCGCAGTCCCCTGCACCGCGATGCAGAGTCTCCATCGGATACGCCCAGTACTCCTTCTGCCCGTAGAGGTGCTGGTCCGGACTGCCGTCATCGGATCTGATGTAGCTTCCGGATCCGTTCCTGGATATCGGATCCGGATACGATATGCAGCACTGCACGAACGAGAGCAGGTAGTCGACGTAGTCCTGGCCGCCGACGCTGCCCAGCGGACGGACCTCTCTGAACTCCGCCTCGAGCAGAGCCTCGAGAGCGAGGATGCTCCCGTCCACCGCTATGAACCTCGATGAGGGGAGCGTGTCGCTGATGTGCCTGATAGCATCCTGGTCGTCCTGGTACCTCAGCACGTCCGAGAACCTGTACCCGAAGGAGATCTCGTACTCATGCGACAGGAGCCCCGCGAGGATGGGCTGCCTCCAGGAGAATGTCCTCGTCACATCCCCGTCCAGGACGACGGTTCCTGTGCGCGTCGACCCGCCGGCATCCATCCTGACGATGTACTTGCCCGGCTCATCTATGGTGAGCGTATCGCCCTTTACAGCGCTGTACACGCTGCGGGACTCGCGGTCGAGATAGATCCCGAATTGATCGGAATACTCGTACGCCGGAGACTCCAGATCCTGCACGTACCAGATCACGTCGCCCCCTGCATCGTACGTCAATATGGCAGTCCCTCCGGATTCGGCGAGGCTGACACCATCCCTCGCGAGAGGGCCCGCGACGGTGAGATCCCCTACGGTCCTAATGGGTTCCTCCGCATCCCCTGCGACCAGGGACCACGCGATTGCGCCGGACGCCGCCACTGCGACCGCGACCAGCACCACCGTCGCGAGCCTGTCTGCCTTCATGTCAGGTGCATGACGGTGGTCCGATTTATCATGATGGCCGTCGGCCTGGGTTTATAGGCATGCTGCAGGATTCCCGTCGCATGACCCTGATTGGGGACCTGGGAGAGAGGCGGCTCATAGAGGACTTCGGAACCTTCATCCGGAAGGAGGGGACGGTGGGGCCGGGGGACGATGCCGCCATCATCGGAAGGGACACGGTGGTATCGACGGATATGGTCACCTTCGACCGCCACTTCCCGGCCGGCATGACGTACGAGCAGTTCGGATGGTATGCGGCGGCGGTTAGCTTCAGCGACCTGGCCGCCATGGGCGCGAGGCCGACCGGCCTTCTGGCCGCCCTGGCGCTCCCCCCGGACCTGGATTCGCAGGCCGCATACGACATCATGAGCGGCGCCAGCCAGTGCGCCGAGTACTGCGGCACCGGGATCGCGGGAGGGGACACGAAGACGGGCCCCGGAGTGGTCTGCACCACCGCCCTCGGATCCATGGACGGCCGGACACCGATGCTCAGGACCGGCGCGAGGCCGGGGGACGTCGTGGCCGTAACGGGACCTCTCGGCGGACCCGCGGCGGGGTTCGTATCCCTGGACCTCGGTCTGACCGCCGACGATGCCAGACATTCGCTGTACGTGCCCGTTCCGAGGATCGCCGAGGGAGCCGCGATGGCGGGATCCGGCGCTGTGACGTCCTGCATGGATCTGTCCGACGGGCTCGGCACCGCGCTGAACACCCTGTGCGTCGCATCCGGCGTGGGCATGGAGGTGGAGCTGTCGTTCATACCCAGAGGGCCGTCAGTGGACGAGATGGCCGCCGCATCCGGCAGGAGCGCGGAGAGCCTGCTCCTCGGATGGGGCGGAGAGTACGAGCTGCTGTTCACCGCAGACCCGGACAGACTGGACAGACTGTACGACGCCGAGGTCGGATTCCATATAATAGGCATAGTGAACGACAGCGGCGCCCCGCACCTCCTCTCCGAAGGGGAGAGGCGGCGCATACCCTTCGGCGAATACCGATGACAGCCGCGTCGTGGTGGAGACGGGACGGCGCCTCGTGCCTGCAGAATCCCTGAGGGAGGGACGGGGGTGTGCGGAGCCAGGGGTGGTACCAAATGGGGCCTAGACGCATCATCCTACGGCATGGTCGCCTCGCTGTACGTGGATCCGATAGAGAAGAAGTCGCTGTTCCACTACAGGCCTGGGCAGGAGTGCCTGTCCGTCGGGGGCCTGGGATGCAACATGCGGTGCCTCCACTGCCAGAACCATGCGCTCTCCTTTCCGGACCACCGCGTACGGGCAACCTATGTTCCGCCGGACGAGCTGGTCGGGATCTGCCGCCGCGAAGGACTGGACACGATCGCGTTCACGTACAACGAACCGGCCATCTGGCTGGAGTACGTCCGCGACACCGCGCGGGAATCGGGACCGGCGGGAATCGCGATGGTCACCAACGGAATGGTGTCGGAGGAGCCTCTGAGAGAAGCCTGCGGATTCGTGGATGCGATGAACATAGACGTCAAGGGATTCACCGAAGGATTCTACAGGAGGATCTGCGGCGCAGGACTCGACGACGTCCTGAGGACCTGCGAGATCGCATTCCAGAACGGGATCCACACGGAGCTCACATATCTTCTCATACCCGGAATCAACGATTCCCGCGAAGAGGTCGATGCGTTCTGCGCATGGGTCATGGACTCGCTCTCTCCGGACGTCCCGGTCCACTTCAGCGCGTTCCATCCAGACCATCTGCTCGCCGGGATCCCGCCCACGCCGGCGTCCACGGTCCTCGACCGCAGGACCAGAGCCATGGATGGGGGCTGCGGTACGTCTACGCGGGCAACATACGGGCCGCGGGAGCGGAGGACACCGTGTGCCCCGAATGCGGAAGGACCGTCATCCGGAGAACGGGGTTCTCCACGGACCTGTCGGGGCTCGACGGCACGGCATGCGCCGGATGCGGGCCGACCTGGGCCTCGCGCTCCGATCAGAGAGAACGGATCGCCCAGCAACGTGACAGCCAGGAAAGCCGCGGCGATGGGGACCAGGAACGGAACCAGCGGCGTCACCTCCACCGTTTCCACCCCTGCCGCCTCCAGTTCTCTGAGGACCTCCTCCGCGCCATGGATCGCCGGCCTACAGCTGACCACACATCCGCCCACGACCATCTGGACTGGTGCCTCGCGCACCGGATCCACCATGCCTATAGGCCTGATGTACGACCTCACTGAGGTCCAACCGCTGCGATGAAGGACCGACGGAACGACGAGAAGAGACAACGCCAAGGCCGTCGCGACCACGGGCAGCACGGGCGGAAGCACCGAAGACGGGAGCAGCAGATGCCCGATGCCCACTGGCGCCGGCAGGACCAGTGAAACGGCCATGAGGCACTTCGCATCCGCTCCGCCGGCGAGCACGCCGGCACGGTACAGCATCCAGAAGAAAGCCGCGAGGAGAGGAGGGGACACCGCGTATGCATCTCCGACGACCGCCGCCTCCGCTGCACAGAGGGCCGATCCCGTCGCGAACAGAACCGCCCCGCAGACCCCGACGATTCCGGGTGAGAGCACGTACAGCGCGATCGCGGCGCATCCCGCAGCGCAAACCCATTCGCCCGTACGCAGAGCAACCATCGGGATACATACGGAGCACATGACCACCCAATGGAGATCGGATGCCCTGCGCGAGACCGTATCGGAATAGGCTGCATGAAGCAGCACTGCAGCCATGACCGCCAGCTGCACGCACCACAGGGCCGAATCCGTATCCATGCCTATGCCTTCCATCTCCGTATATATGCTGACTCGCACGGGAATCCCGTCTGACCGCATCCGCTTCAGCCCTCATCTTATCATTTAAATAGAGAATCAGCATCGCGAGGGACAGCCTCGCCGCCATATGATTGGAGGATCAGAAATGGCAAGAATGCACACTAGAAGAAAGGGAAAGTCGGGATCCAAGCGCCCGATGATCTCCGAGAATCCCAGCTGGGTTCCTCTCAACGCCACCGAGATCGAGGACCTGGTCGCGAAACTCGCGAAGGACGGAATGACCTCCGCCAAGATCGGTCTGGTCCTGAGGGACCAGTACGGTGTCCCCAACGTCAAGCTGGCCACCGGGAAGAACGTCACCCTGATCATGGAAGAGAAGGGCGTCGCGTCCAACCTGCCCGAGGACCTGTCCAACCTGATGAGGCGCGCCATCGACCTCAATGTTCACCTCAAGGAGAACAGGGGCGACATCTCCAACAGGAGGGGTCTCAACATGATCGAGGCGAAGATCAGGAGACTCGAGCGCTACTACAAGAGAATCGGGACCCTTCCCGCAGACTGGAAGTACTCTCTCAGCAATGCTGAGCTCATGCTCAAGTGAGTCCTGTTCATGGACGAGCTTCCACAGAAACTCCTTACCACTTTGAACCAAGCCGCGGATGTCGTCCGCGGCAAGGCCTACATACAGGTTTTCTCGCACTTCGATGCGGACGGCGTGTCGTCCGCGGCCATCCTCGCCAAGACCCTGGTCCGTGCAGGGAAGGAGTTCAGGATCACCCTGTTCACGACCCTCAACGACTACAACATGAACGTCATCCGGGCCGCCAAAGCTGACTGCATAATCATCTCGGACCTGGGCGCATCGTACATCGACCAGCTGGACGAGCTGGACACCCCGGTGATCGTCCTGGACCACCACACGGTCATATCCGAAGCGAAGCGCGCGATCTACGCCAACCCTCATCTGTACGGCATCGACGGGATGACGTCCGGATGCGGCGCCACGATGTGCCTGCTCTTCGCCGTGGCCATGGACGAATCCAACTGGGACCTCGTGCAGGTGGCCTTCGCCGGAATCGCCGGGGACAGACAGCACATAAACGGGCTGTCCGGCCTCAACACGTACCTGCTGGAGGAGGGTGAGAAGCGCGGATTCATAAGGCGCGCGCCGGGATCCCTGATCCCGTCCGGCAACCTGATGACCAGGCTGTTCCTGGACACGGACCCGTACATACGGGGGATCAGCGGCAGCGTCGAGGGCGTCGCCGGGATCCTGGAGGACGCCGGCATACCCAACGGCCTCTCCTGCGAGGACCTCGACGATGAGCAGCGCAGGAGGCTCTCCTCGCTCCTGGCGATCAGGATGACGCAGCAGGGGGTGCTCCTCGGATCCATGGCGGAGATAGCCCGCGACAGATACATCCTGAAGAACTGGAGGATGGACGCCGAGCATCTGGCCTCGCTGCTGAACAGCTGCGGCAGGGCGGGGATCGGCGGAGCAGGGATAGCCGCCGGGATGGGGGACGAAAGATGCCTGAAGCTGGCGACCGAAACGGACGAGTCGTCGGCCAGGTCGCTGGTCGAGGCCATGAGGGACCTCGATTCCAGAGGGCTCACCCAGCGCACCAACTTCCAGTGGTTCGATTCGACGGACTCCGGATTCACCGGCATGCTGTGCGGGGTATCCATGCAGTCCATCGCGGACCCCAGCAAGCCGACGATAGGCATGAACCGCGCCAACGACCCCGTGAACCTCTCATCCAGGGGGATGTGGGGGCAGCTGGAGAGAGGCATAGACCTCTCTGTGGCCATGCGCGAGGCATGCGCATCCGTGGGCGGACAGGGCGGCGGTCACAAGATCGCTGCGGGCGGCTCTATCCCTGCCGACAAAGTCGAGGAGTTCCTCGACAATCTCGATGGGATCCTGGGAAGACAGCTCTCGGAAGGGAAGGACGGGCGATCGGCGCCAGCCGACCTCGACATCGTCCGTTCTGAACCTCTGACGCACCACGGTGTCCTGGATCCCCATCCTCGTACCCGACCCGTACATCTCGGACCCCAGCCACGCGATCATAGCGCCGTTGTCCCTGCAGTACTGCCGATCGGGAACGAACATCTCGGCTCCGCGCGCATGCGCCATATCCTCTACCATGTCCCTCAGACGGCCGTTCTGCGCTACCCCTCCGCCGAGAAGGACCTCGCGCTTGCCTATATGCGCCATAGCGCGCTCGGTTACCTCCGTCAGCATCGAGAACGCGGTCTCCTGCACCGAGTGTGCTATATCCTCCAACGGAACACCCTTCCTCTGCAGCGCCAGGGCGGCGTTTATCATTCCGGAGAAAGCGACGTCCATACCTTTGACGGAATATGGGAGCTCGTGGAACACGGAACCCTCTCTGGCAAGCCTCTCGAACTCGGGACCCGCGTAGAACCCCATACCCAGATCCCTGCCGAGCTTGTCCAACATGTTCCCTATGCCGATATCCTGCGTCTCGCCGAATATCCTGTACCGGCCCTCTGCGAATGCTATGACCTGCGTGTTGCCGCCGGATGCGTACAAAAGCGCCGGATCCCTGCAACCCGTTAGCGCACGGCCGATCTCTATGTGCGCGATACAGTGATTGACCCCTACTATCGGTACATCCATCATGCTGGCGAACGCCCTGGCCGCAGTGGCCGCCACACGGAGGCACGGTCCGAGCCCCGGCCCCATGGAGAAGGAGACGAGATCTATGTCCTCCGGCCCGACGCCCGCTTTGTCCAGCGCCTTCTGCATCTCCGTCGCCGCGACCTCGGCATGATGATTGGCCGCTTCGCGCGGATGCAGACCGCCCTGGGGCGGACGGAACATGTCGAATTCGTTCGCCAGGACGTTGCAGTCCGAATCGACTATCCCGACCCCAAGCGTATGCGCCGTGCCCTCAATCCCTATCGTCAGCATTGGAATCGCCCGTGAATCCCCTGCTATAGTTATAGTGAATGCACATGGAGGCACTCTATAATTGCATATATGCTACCAATTTATCCATAACCTTTATCAATGAGGAGAATATCCCTCGGTTACTGGACTCGTGGTCTAGATGGTTATGACGTCGCCTTGACATGGCGGAGGTCGCCGGTTCAAATCCGGCCGGGTCCACTCATCTTACCAATCATCTCCCTCAGCGGTAGCTTCTCTTCGACCTTCGATGCGCTCGCATGTGGATGCATATGCTTCCGTGTCAATCTCTGACACCCTATACTATACAGATAATCAGAATCTGTAGACATAACTGAACAAACATCCACATTTAGTCGATTTATGTAAACATGTGATGTGATGATGTCTGAAAACCGACAACTTGATAGTACAAAAGTATTAATTATGATATACCGCGTGAGCGCCACCAACCAACGCGCTGGGTCGCGGTCGTACGGACTGGTCCCTGCACATGGGGAGCATAGAAATGTCAGTGTACGACTCTGTGATGGAATTCGTGGGGCACATCAACTCCTATTTCTGGGGCATCGCCTTCGTCTTCCTCATCGGACTCGGCCTCATCTTCACCGTGAAGCTCAAGGGCCTCCAGATCACGAAGATCAAGGAGACCTCCAAGCTTTCGCTCTCAGGGGTGAAGGAAGGCAAAGGGATGAACCACATCTCCTCCTTCGAGGCCTTCGCAATAGGAATGGGGGCCCGCATCGGCGTAGGTAACATCGCCGGTGTGGCCACGGCCATCGTCACCGGAGGGCCCGGTGCCGTTTTCTGGATGTGGATCTTCGCCATCATTGGATCCGCCAGCAGCTTCATGGAATCCACCCTCGCCCAGATATACAAAGAGAAGAAGTCCGACGGGCACTTCTTCGGAGGACCCGCGTACTACGCCACGAAGGGACTGAAGAGCAGGAAGCTCGGAATCGTTGCCGCCGTGCTCCTCGTCCTCACATTCGGCATCGGGTTCGTCGCTGTTCAGGCGTGCAACGCCTCGAACGCCCTCTGCGGTGCATTCGAGTTCGACAACAACTACTACATCTTCGCAGCCATTATCGCGATCATCGCCGCCGTTATCATCTTCAGGGGACTGAAGGGCATCGCCAAATTCTCCGCCAAGATCGTTCCGATCATGGCCCTGGCCTGGATCGTCTTCGCCATCATCGCGATCCTGCTGAACATCGACGGCGTCGTCAACGCCTTCGCCATGATCTTCGACTACGCGTTCGATGCACCGGCCATCATAGGCGGAGGCATCGGAAGCGTCATCGTCACCGGCCTGAAGAGGGGCGTGTTCTCCAACGAGGCGGGTCTGGGTTCCATCGCCAACATCGCGGCCACGGCCCATGTCAAGCACCCTGTGAAGCAGGGGATGATCCAGTCTTTCAGCGTCCTCGTGGACACTCTCGTGGTGTGCACGTTCACCGCCCTCGTTATCCTGTCCTACGGCGATTTCCAGGCCATACTCGGCTTCGGCGACAAGGGGGCCCTGCTCGTCCAGGACGTCATCTCGAGCACCGCCATCGGAGGCATCGCGAACTACATCATCGCGATATTCATGTTCATCTTCGCGTTCACCAGCCTCATCGGATACTACACCATGTCCGAGGCCAACGCGAGGTTCATCAACGACAATCCCAAGGTCGTCCTGTGCATCAAGATCCTGGTCATCATAGTCGCATTCGTCGCAGGCACGACCGCGGACGTGTCCGCCGTCGATTCGGTCAGCGACACGTTCATGGCGCTCATGGCCACGGTCAACATGATCATCGTCCTGCTACTGAGCAGACAGGTGTTCGAAGCGTACGCCGACTATCGTGCGCAGAAGAGGGCCGGCGTCGAAGAACCGGTGTTCCACAAGAGCGCCCTGTCCGACTCCAGCGGAGTCACGGAATGGGAGGAGTGAGGATGGAATCCAAGAATCTCGTCAAGATCCTTCTGGCGATCGCCCTGATCATCGGGGTGTGCAGCGGTTACAGCTTCGACCAGGGGAACAACACGCTGCTGTTCTCGTTCATCTTCATCGGCTTCATCGTCCTGCTGATCACGTACGTGGTCATGGAGAAGGGACAGGATGCCGAGCACGGGAACAAGATCGGCAAATTCTGATCGTGGAGGGGCTACGGCCCCTCCCTCAAACTATTTCGTAGAATACGTTCCCCTGTACGGCCGTGTGGCATCGGAGGAGCGCGATGTTCTCGGACAGGATCGCATCATCGTGATCCTTCCTGCCCAGCAGCCCTTCTATCTCGGAGCTGTGCCTGCCGGCGATCCTGTGGAGGTCATCGGAATCGTAGGCCGATATGCCCTTGGCGATGATCTCGCCCCCGCATACGATGTCGACGACCGCCCCGCGAGGGAACATGCCATCGATCCCGCATATGCCGATCGGCAAGAGGGATTTGTGATCGGAGACCGCGCGTCCAGCACCGTCATCGATGGTTATCATGCCTGTACTGCCCGCGGATTTGATCCATCTCCTCTTCTTGGAGATCTCGGCGTTGACCGGGAATATCGTTCCCACATCCTCGCCGGTGGACGCCCTGTACACGATGTCCTCCGCAGAGCTCGAGGCGATTATCATCCGGCACCCGGCATCCCTGCATATCTCGGCCGCATCCAGCTTGGTGGCCATGCCGCCCGTGCCCACTCCGGATACGGAGCCTCCTGCAAGGCCGCGCATGGATCCTATATCCTGGACCACCGGGATGAGTCTCGCACCGGGATTCGAGGTCGGATCGCTGTCGTACAGGCCGTCCACATCGGACAGGAGTATGAGCAGGTCGGCATCCACCCTGCTGGCGATGATCGCCGACAGGGTATCGTTGTCACCGAATCTGATCTCGTAGTCGCTGACGGCATCGTTCTCGTTGAAGATCGGAACCACGCCGTACCTCAGGAGGGACTCGACGGTCCGGTTCAGGCTGAGGGCTTGCCTACGGACCGAGTAGTCGTCCTTGGTTATCAGGATCTGACCGACTAGCATCCCGTGGTTCCTGAAGCTCTCGCTCCATTCCTTCATCAGGATGCTCTGACCGACGGACGCGGCCGCCTGCTTGGCCGGGATGTCGTTGGGATTGGGTCTGACGCCCATGGACTTCAGCCCTATCGCTATGGCTCCGGATGAGACGATGAGGACCTCACGACCCTCCTCCCTCAGCATCCCCACCTGCTCCGCGACGGAGTCCATGAACCCTCTGGATACGGCGGAGCGCCTGCCCATGATCGATGACGACCCTATCTTGACGACGATGCGGGTGGCATCGCCCAGAACGGCCCTGCGGTCCAAGTCGCCGCCTCCCGAACGGGTACGGCGCATCCGAGGCCGTGTGCTTGAACGGTCTCGCATAGGGCCCGACATAATCCTTCACGACCTGTCCGTGCCCCACAAGGACGTACTTGTAGATCATCAGCCCCTCCATGCCGACAGGTCCGCGCGCATGGATCTTGTTGGTGCTTATGCCGACCTCCGCCCCCTTCCCGAAGCGGTATCCGTCGGCGAACCTTGTGGAAGCATTGACGAACACGTCGGCGGAATCCACCATAGCCACGAACCTGGCCGCACAATCCATGTCCCGGGTGACTATGGCGTCGGTGTGATGGGAACCGTGCTCGTTGATGAACGATACGGCCTCGTCCAAGGAATCCACTATGCGCACGGCGACGACCAGATCATCGTACTCCGTGTCCCAATCCTCCGGGGATGCGGGCAAGGCGGATATGATCGCGCAGGTGCGACCGTCGCCGCGGATCTCCACCCCCTTCATCCTGAGCCTGCGGGCCATCTCCGGCAGGAAGCGTTCGGCCACCTCCGAATCCACAAGAAGGTTCTCCATCGCGTTGCACACAGCCGTGTACTGCGTCTTGGAATCGAGGACGACATCCCACGCGACATCCAGATCGGCATCCGGATCCACATAGACATGGCATATCCCGGATGCATGGCCGAGAACAGGGATGCGGGTGTTGTCCTGAATATACTTCACGAACTGATTGGACCCCCTCGGAATGAGGAGGTCGATGTATCCATCCAGGCCGAGGATGACTCCGATGTCGTCCCTCGACTCCATGAGGACGAACGCCTCCGGAGGGACGCCTTTGGATGCCGCCGCCCCCCTCAGGATGCGGAAGAGCGTCTGGATGGAGCGCAGAGCCTCGCGCCCTCCCTTGAATGCGACCGAATTTCCCGACTTCAGGCAGAGCGACATGATCTGAGGGACCACATCTGGGCGGGACTCGAAGATCACGCCCAGCATCCCGATCGGACATCTGATCTGATACAGGGTCAGCCCGTCATCCAGATCGGATGCGGACATCACCTCCCCCACGGGATCATTCAGGGATGCCACGTCGCGGATTCCTGCTATCATCCCGTCTATCTTCTGATCATCAATGACCAGACGCTTGAGCATCGAGCTCGAGATCTCGCCCCTCTCCATCATCGCTCTTGCAGCGTCCAGATCCTCCGCGTTCGCAGCGATGATCTCCGCCCTGCAGGAATCCAGGGCATCCGCCATGGCCTCAAGTGCACGGTCCTTGACCACCGGTGACAGCGACGATAGAGATATCGATGCGGATTTTGCCGCCTTGACTTCAGCGATGAGATCGGGCATGATGGCCGGTTATCCGCGCGTGCGTATTATAATGATGTTCACGGACGACTCTGTGTCTTCCGCCGACCGTTCGGATCGTGACCGGCAGACCCGTGTACCGGCATATCATGGCCTGAAGTCGCAGCAGACCGCGACGATCCGTCGAACGCTTGCAACCATGCCGGAACGGGCCAGGCATGGAGGAGCGGTTGCGGGCGGGAAGAGGTTTTTATATGGCGATTGAGTGGCCCGCTACAGGCCGAGGTAGCCAAGCCCGGTATGGCGGCGGTCTCGAAAACCGCTGGAGTAATCCTCGGGAGTTCGAATCTCTCCCTCGGCGCCATTTCATTCTAGATACCGTTGCCGATGCGGAGATTTCGCGCAACTATTCGCGATGTACTCCGGTTGCAGAGGAGCAGATCCGGAACATCCCCGACTGGAATCATACAGAAACGTGTTAAGTCACCAGTGAGTTGATACCGGAACCATAATCAACATTACAAAGA
>CAYUPU010000004.1:0-45335 GCA_964445265.1 uncultured Methanomassiliicoccales archaeon | reverse complement strand
CGGAGTTGAACTGAACACGGTATCCGCGGTTGACCTGGACCTTGCCCTGGTCGTCGACCCACGGAACCCTGAACATGATGATCCTCTCGGGCTCCACGAGCCTCTCGATGATTCCGTTCTTCTCGATCTCGGGCCTGGCCTCGATTACGGGCTGGAGGGACTCGAGGACCTCCTCCACGGCCTGCAGGAACTCCTTCTGCTCGGGATTGCGCTGCACGAGTCCGTCGTAGACGGATTTCAGATAGCTGTTTGTTATTGCCATTGGGCACACCTTGGGGCCTTTCGGTCCTTGATGATATGATTTTTCCTGCATCTATTAAAGGTGTTTGATGGGTTCCAAAGGGTCTTATGCACATTTATATATATAATTAATTTTTTTATAGATAAAATTAAATTAAAATTCGTTTATACTAGATATTTGTCTAATGCTATTTGATAATATTTAATTGCAATCATACGGCGTTTTCTACGAAAATCGTATAATATATACGTAATACGTATCAAAAATACCATGAATCGTATCCAATAGATCCATGCATCGCAATGTATCTTCAAACCGTTCACGAGATGTTCGCACATTATAAGCCCGAATATCGGATTCGATACGTCATTCTATTCAGCCCATGCTGCTCATTTGTCGGAAGATGTCGGATGCGTTCCGAAAAGGAACGTCCAGCAACACGCTACGCTAATCGTGGATCGCGATCGGCATTCGTGACATGCGGTCATGATCATCTGGCCAGGTATGAATACCATGCAAGGATTCGGTCCCGTCGAGGTGCATATCATGGCGAAATACCAGTGCGTCTGCGGATGGATCTACGACGAGGATGAGGGATGCCCGGAGGAGGGAATCTCCTCTGGAACCAGATGGGAGGATGTCCCCGATAGCTTCACCTGTCCGGACTGCGGCCTCGGGAAGGAGGACTTCACGAAGATAGAGAAGCGATGCTCCTCCTGAAACCGTTTGCCCGGGCGCCGCGAGACGCCCGGGATACGGAGGGCCGCGCCCTCCCTTCGGAGCGATCGGTCCCTGAGACCGTGGAACTCCTTCATGCTGCGCACGCGGAACTCGCCTGTGCGTGCCACCTTTATGGCGCCAACGGCTATCCTGGCGCCGTTCACCGTGGTCATGAAGGGTATCTCGAGCTCGACGGCCAGCCTCCTCATGGTATAGCCGTCCCTCAGGGCCCCCGACCTCTGGGTGGGCGTGTTGATGATCAGATTGATCTTGCCGTCCCTCATCAGCCCGATGGCATTGGGCTTCTGGTTCTCGCTTAGCCTGAACACGGGTATGCTGTCCACCCCGTTCTGCCTCAGGAATGTGGACGTGCCCTTGGTGGCATAGATCGTGAATCCCATCTCGTGCAGCTGCCTAGCGGGCTCGAGGATGCCGGGCTTGTCGTTGTCGTTGACGGTGATGTACACACCGCCGGACGTCGGAAGCCTGTTGCCGGCGGCGATGAGCGCCTTGTAGCAGGCCGTGTCGAAATCCTCGTCTATGCCCATGACCTCGCCGGTGCTCTTCATCTCCGGAGTGAGGATGGAATCCACGCCCGGAAGCTTGAGGAACGGGAACACGGACGCCTTGACCGCATAGTGGTCGATGGGGCTGTATCCCTTGAGCCCGAACTCCTTCAAGGTCCTGCCGAGCATGACCTTGACCCCGATCTTGGCGAGCGGAACGCCTGTGGCCTTGGAGATGAATGGCACCGTCCTGGACGCCCTGGGATTGGCCTCGATCATGAACACCTGCCCGTCCTTGACGGCGAGCTGCAGGTTCATCAGGCCCCTTATCCCGAGCGCAAGGGCGACCCTCTCGGTGATGCCGACGATCTCGTCGATGGTCTCCCTCTTCAGCGTGAAGGGGGGAAGGACCATCGTGGCATCCCCGGAGTGGCATCCGGCGTACTCGACGTGCTCCATTATGCCGCCTATGTAGACATCGATCCCGTCGCAGACGCAGTCGACATCGATCTCTATCGCCTCGGTGAGGTACTTGTCGATGAGGATCGGATGGTTGCGGGAGACCCTGACGGCGGTATCGACATAGGTCTTCAGCTCGTCGGTGGAGTAGACGATCTCCATCGCCCTGCCCCCCAGGACGTACGAGGGCCTGACCAGCACCGGGTACTCTATGTCCTCTGCGATCGCCCTGGCCTCCTCGAAGGAGTAGCCGGTGCCGGACCTGGGCTGCCTTATGCCCAGACTGTCCATGAGCGCGGAGAACCTCCTCCTGTCCTCGGCCACGTCCATTGCGTCGGGGCTGGTCCCGAGGATCCTGGCCTTCTTGCCTTCGAGATGCTTCTCGAGATCCACCGCGAGGTTGACGGATGTCTGCCCGCCGTACTGCACGATGACGCCGTCCGCGTCCTCGGCCTCGATGACACTGAGGACGTCCCCCAGCGACAGGGGTTCGAAGTACAGGCGGTCGGAGATGTCGTAGTCGGTGGAGACGGTCTCCGGATTGTTGTTGATGATGACGGCGTCCACGCCCTCCTCCTGGAGGGCCATCACGCCGTGGACGCAGCAGTAGTCGAACTCGATCCCCTGTCCGATTCTGATCGGTCCCGCCCCGACGAGGACGACCTTCCTCCTGGAACCGTCGGGAACGACCTCTGAGGAACTGCCGTGGGTGCTGTAGAAGTACGGGGTCTTGGCCTCGAACTCGGCTGCACAGGTGTCCACCATCTTGTAAACGGGGCCTATGCCGGCGCCCGTGCGGAGCTTCCTGATCTCGGAGAACGACGATCCGCGGATGGCGGCGATGCTCTCGTCGGAAAAGCCCATGGCCCTGGCCTCCTTCAAGGTGCCATCGTCCAGGGAGTCGGCGATCCTGCGCTCCATCTCAATGATGTTGCGGAGCTTCCTGATATAGAACGGATCCCATTTGGCTAGGTCGGTGATCCTCTCGACGGACCATCCCCTCCTGAGGGCCTGCCCTATGGCGAATATGCGCCTGTCGGTGGCGTGGACCAGCTCCTCCTCGATCTCGCCGTCCGTCATATCCACGGGATCGAGACCCCTGACGCCTATCTCCAGGGATCTGAGGCCCTTCAGAAGGGCCTCCTCGAAGGTCCTCCCGATCGACATGACCTCCCCCGTGCTCTTCATCTGCGTCCCGAGGTGGCGATCCACGGTGCGGAACTTGTCGAAGGGCCAGCGGGGGATCTTGACCACGACGTAGTCGATGGTCGGCTCAAAGGCGGCGTAGGTGCTCCCGGTGATCTGGTTGGGGATCTCGTCGAGGGTATATCCGACGGCGATCTTGGTAGCCACCCTCGCGATGGGGTAGCCGGTGGCCTTGGATGCCAGGGCCGACGACCTGGATACCCTGGGGTTGACCTCGATGAGCCTGTAGTCGCCGTTGACTGGATTGAATGCGAACTGGACGTTGCAGCCGCCCTCGATGCCGAGCTCGCGTATGACCTTCAGCGCGGCGGTCCTGAGCCTCTGGTGGTCCTCGTCCGAGAGCGTCAGGCAGGGGGCGACGACTATGCTCTCGCCCGTATGGATCCCCATCGCGTCGAGGTTCTCCATATTGCATATTATGATGCAGTTGTCGTTGGCGTCGCGCATCACCTCGTACTCGTACTCCTTCCAGCCGAGGACGCTCTCCTCGATCAGGACCTGATGGATCCTGGAGTATGCGAGTCCGCGGGCGCAGATCTCCCTGAGCTCCGCCTCGTCGTACGCTATACCCCCTCCGGTGCCGCCGAGCGTGTACGCGGGTCTGATCAGCACCGGGTACCTGCCTATGATCCTTACGGCCTCGATGGCCTCCTCTATGGAGTTGACGCTCCTCGACACGGGGACGGGCTCGCCTATGCGCTCCATGGCCTCCTTGAACAGCTCCCTGTCCTCGGACTTGGCGATGGCCTCGGGCTGCGTCCCCACGAGGGTGCAGTGCAGCCTCTCGAGGTCGCCCCTGTCGGCCAGCTCGGAGCATATGTTCAGAGCCGTCTGGCCGCCCATCCCGGAGACGACGCCGTCGACGCCCTCCTTCTCGATTATCTTGGCGACATGGTTGGCGTCCAGCGGCTCGATGTAGACGCTGTCCGCGGTGTCGGGATCGGTCTGTATCGTCGCGGGATTGGAGTTGACCAGAACGGTGCTGTAGCCCTCCTCGCGGAGCGAGCGGCACGCCTGCGTCCCGGAGAAGTCGAATTCCGCGGCCTGGCCGATCACGATCGGCCCGGACCCGATGACCATCAGCTTGCGATAGTCCTTCCTCAAGGTCTCCCCTCCTGAATCATCCTCTTGAACCTGTCGAACAGGAACGCCGTGTCCAGGGGGCCGGCGGAGGCCTCCGGATGGTACTGCGATGTGAAGATCGGGAGATCCCTGTGCCTCACGCCCTCCACCGTCCCGTCGTTGACATTGAACTGATCTGCATAGAGCCCCGTGCCCTCCAGACCGTCCGGGTCCACTGCGAATCCGTGGTTCTGCGAGGTTATGTACACGCGGCCCTCGAACTTCACGGGCTGGTTCACGCCGTGGTGACCGAACTTCATCTTGAACGTGGAGCCGCCCATGGCGAGGCTCACGAGCTGATGGCCGTAGCAGATCCCGTACAGGGGGATCTCGCCGGCCAGACCCTTTATGGTCCTGACCGTCGTCGACACGATGTCCGGATGCGAGGGGTCGCCCGGACCGTTGGAGACCAGGACGCCCTTGACGCCGGACTCGACTATGACATCTGCAGGAGTGTCGTAGGGGAACGTCACCAGATTGAACCTGGACTTCAGGTCCCTGGGGATCCCGGACTTCGCGCCGCAGTCTATCATGCCCACGGTGATGTCGTGCCCGGTGTCCTCCTCGATTATCCGCCTGCAGGAGACCTTGGCCACCAGGTTGCTGGTCGACGGCAGGGGGGAAGCGGCGAGCCTCTCGACAACAGCCGCGATGTCGGAGCCCTCCTCCACTATCGCGCCCTTGATCGTCCCGCCCGTCCTGATCCTCACGACCAGATCGCGGGTGTCTATGCCGGTGATTCCGGGCACATCGTGCTCCCTCAGGAAATCGTCCAGCGTCCTCCCGCCGTACATCGGCGAGGGTTCGGTGCATAGATCCTGCACCACAAGTCCGCGGACATGGACGCCCTCGGACTGGTCGAATCTGCTGTTGGTTCCGTAGTTCCCGATCAGAGGATACGTCATGACGAGTATCTGCCCCTCGTACGACGGATCCGTCAGGCCCTCCTGGTATCCGCACATGCCGGTGGCGAATACGACCTCCCCATCGGAGCTTCTGCAGCTTCCGAACAGGCTCCCCTCGTAAACGGTCCCGTCCTCCAGGACCAAAAATCCGCGTGCCATCGGGATTTTCTCAAATCAAGGGTTTGTATATATTATCTTGGCCGAGCCGAGAACAGGACATCTCGAACGGTGTCGGATGTCCGACAAAACCTCCTCCGCCAGACCCGGCCGCCGGATGGTACGGCGCCCCATGCGCCGAGATTCACAGAACGGCCCCGTGGATCCGGGGCGTCCGGGATTCACATCGCCGCTGCCGACGATGCCCTGGCATCCCGGCGGGAGGAGCGCATATATCTGGGCGTCCGCCATCCGGATGCCCATGCGCATAACCGGAGAGGACCCCGCGACGAACGGCGTGAAGGTCGCCATCGAGACCGACGAGGACATCTGGCACCTCTACAACATCGTGGAGGTCGGCGACCTGGTGACCGCCTCCACCACCCGCAGGGAGGAGAAGTCCGCCGACAAGCTCCGGGCGGAGCGCTCCGAGAAGAAACGGATGACGCTCGGCGTGCGCATAGAGAAGATAGAATTCTCGGAGCAGGACCTCAGGCTGAAGCTTCTCGGAACGATAGAGGCGGGGCCGCAGGACATCGGGCAGCACCATACCATGATCATCGAGGTGGGCGATTCCCTGACCGTCTCCAAGACGCGCTGGAGGGAGACGCAGAAGGAGAGACTGGACAGAGCCGTGCACGACTCCAGGAAACCCAGGATTGTCTTCGTGTCGCTGGACCAGGACGAGGCCACGATCGCGGTCATGAGGCAGTACGGCCTGAAGGAGATCGTGACCATACGCTCCGGAAGGTCCGGCAAGCAGTATGCCGAGAAGCCGCAGGCCGACGGCTACCATGCGGAGATCGCCGAGAAGATCGGACCGCTGATGGGGCCGGGAATGCCGCTCGTGATCCTCGGGCCCGGATTCGAGAAGGAAACCCTGTCGGAGGATCTGAAGAAGACGGGCGGATTCGGCAGGATGTACGTGTACCAGACCGGACAGACCGGCATGGCGGGAGTCAACGAGGTCCTCAAGAAGGGCATGGGAGCCGACGTCCTCAGGGACTCCGCGGTGGGGGAGGAGATGGAGGCCGTCGAGAAGGCCATGGAGGAGATCTCCAAACCGGGAGGCCTTGCGACGTACGGCATCTGGGAGGTCGCAGACGCCGCGGCGTCAGGAGCCGTAGACACCCTCCTCGTGCTGGACACCAAGGTGCGCGAGCAGGATCTGGACGAGCTCGTCAGGGCGGTCGAGGGGCAAAAGGGCAGGGTCATAGTGGTGTCCTCGCAGCACGACGGCGGGAAGGCCCTGGAGGCCCTCGGCGGTACCGTCGCCCTCCTCAGATACAGGATGGATCGAGGGGGATGGGCCTCGGCGTCCTCTTAAATACAGCGCGCGTATACGGGTGCGAAGCCGCCGCACCGGCGGTATCGGACGGGATGCAGATGAAAACTCATAACGAGGTAGTCGATAGACTGAACAAGCCCCTCACGATAGTGGATTCCACCCTGGGCGAGGGGGAGAAGGCCGCGGGAGCGGTGTTTTCGAACATCGAGAAGTACCGCATCGCGCAGAGCCTGGCGGATGCCGGAGTCTCCCAGATCATCGTCGGGAGCCCCTCCCTGGGCAACGAGGACAAGACCGCGGTCAGGCACATCGCCAGGATGGGGCTCGATGCCTCGATAATGTCGCTAAACCGCACGGAGATCTCCGATATCGACGCATCCATCGACTGCGATGTCGATGCCGTGCAGATCACCGTCCCCTCCACGATGCTCCAGCTTCAGGCCCTGTACGGCAAGGACATCGAATGGGCGCTCGACAAGGTCTACGAGACCGTCGCCTACGCCGTGGAGCACGGACTCTACGTCTCCCTCATCGCGGAGGACGCTTCCAGGGCGGATCTCTCCGACATCATCGAATTCGCGAAGACGGCGAAATCCTGCCACGCGGACCGCTTCGGCTATTCCGACTCGATCGGCGTCGAGGACCCGTTCACATGCAACGACCGCATAGACATGATCAGGAAGATCTCCGGGATCGACATAGGCATAGTCGCCCGCAACGACTTCGGGATGGCCACCGCGAACACCATCGCGGCCGTCAAGGCCGGAGCGAAGTTCGCGAGCGTGACATCCATGGGCATAGGCCAGAGGGCCGGATGCGCGCCTCTCGAGGAGGTCGCCCTGGCCGCGAAGCAGATGCTCGGGATAGACACAGGGATCGACCTCACCAAGCTCCGCACCATTGCGGAATCGGTCTCGTCCGCATCCGGGATCGCCATCTGGCCCACCAAACCCGTCATCGGATCCAAGTGCTACGCCCAGGAGGCCGGGTTCATCGGCAACTACGCCGTCACGGAACCATACGACCCAGCGATTGTCGGAATGGAGAGGCAGAACATCATCGGCAAGCACTCCGCCAGGAACACCGTGGCCGAGACCCTGAAGTCCATGAACGTGGATATCGGGATCGACGATGCGGAGAACCTCCTCGGGCTCGTGAGGCGCGCCGCCACGCAGATGCACCGCAGCCTCACCCCCAGCGAGCTCTATCTTCTCTATGAGGATATGATGTCCGGAATCGATACATTCGACATCGAATCCGAACAGTGATGTCCCTTCCGACCCCGTCCGGATGCCCGAGCGGGGTCGGTATAAACTATTAATTTTAATGTACGTATCGATTCGTCTTTAATATAACTATCACGTCGTAGTTGTATGAAATTTCTTCGTATAGGAAATGTGATTGAAGACAAACACGCCGTCGACCTCATCGCCTGCCTCTACATGAGAGGAGAGATGTCGCGCACACACCTGTCGCGCAACGTCTCGACCAATCCCCGGATGGGTCAGAAGATAGACAGGCTGATCGACCTGGGCCTGATACAGGCCAGGAAAAACGGCCGCAGGACCGACCTGCGCCTCTCCGAAAAGGGCGAGGAACTGGCGAGGGGACTGTGCATGATCGAGGAGTGCATGTATGGGGATGTCGGGGACGACGAATGCTTCAACCACGGATGGACCGACCCCGCAGAGTGCAAGGATACGACCCGGAAGGATGTCAAGACCCCCCGGGCCGCGTTCCGCTGATCACTCGTAGGATCTGTTGTCGGTCACATGCTTGGCCTTCCCCTCGAACCGCTCCAGCGTTCCGGGAAGGACAAGCTTCACCTCCGCCTTGATGTTGAGGACGTTCTTCAACTCCGACGACACCTGCCTGGTCATCTCGGCCAGCCTCATGGTGTCGTCGGTCAGTGCGTCCTCGGTGAGCTCGATCTCCACGGTCATCACGTCCATGAAGTCCGGGTTTACCAGCGTTATATGATAGAACGGGGAAAGGAACGGGATCTGCCCGATCACGGACTCGATCTGCGACGGGAACACGTTGACTCCGCGGACGACCAGCATGTCGTCGGTCCTGCCGGTGATCCGGTCCAGCCTCGGATGCGTCCTGCCGCACGGGCACCGCTCCCATGTGAGCGCGGATATGTCCCCCATCCTGTACCTGATGAGCGGGAACGCCTCCTTCTGCAGCATGGTGACCACTATCTGGCCTCTGCCGCCCTCCCCCACGGGCTGATCGTTCTCGTCGAGTATCTCGACATAGACCAGATCCGCCCATACATGGAGCCCCTTCTGCTCGGAGCATTCGAGGAACATCGGACCGTACATCTCGCTGGCCCCGTAGCAGTTGTGGACCCTGACACCGGTCCTGCTCTGGAGCTTCTGCCTCATGCTCTCGGACCATGGCTCGCCGCCGGCTATGGCGAGACGCACCCGGGTGTCCCTCCTTATGTCCACGCCCTTCCTGTCGCACATATCCGCGATATGGAACATGTAGGACGGCGTTCCGGCCCATACAGTGACCGGGAGATCCTGCATGAGCTGTATCTGCCTCTCGGTATTGCCGGTACTGATGGGGAGAACGGTGGCTCCGACCCTCTCGGCCGCGTAGTGCACACCGAGGCCGCCGGTGAAGAGCCCGTACCCGTGGAAGTTCTGAAGCATGTCCTTCCGGGTCATTCCGAAGGACGTCATCCCTCTGGCCAGGGACCGGGTCCAGTTGTCCAGGTCCGTCTGTGTGTACCCGACTACCGTGGGCTTCCCGGTGGTCCCGGACGACACGTGGACCCTGACAAGGTCATCATAGGGCACGACGAAGAGGCCGTCGGGATAGTTATCCCTCAGATCGCTCTTCCTCATGAAGGGGACCTTGCGGAACGCCTCGAAGCTGGTTATGTCCTCGGGCCTAACACCGGCCTCGTCCATCCTCCTGCGGAAGAACCCGGACTTCTCGTACATCTCCGCGACCTTCGCCTGCAGGAGCTCCAGCTGCATCCTCTGCAACTGCTCCCGGGGCATGGTCTCGATCTCCTCCTCCCAGAACGCCATGTTCGAACCTCTTGCGATGTGCTATCAATGAGCACGCTTACCCGGCGTTATGCCTGTATGCATTTAAAGGTAGCCTATAGGGGGCCGGAAAGGCGCTCGGAGCGCCCCCCCCCCTCCAGTCCGTCTGCAGACTTCGATTCCCGCCCTCGTCATCGAAGATTATGGATTTCAGGACCACCAGGGGCGTCCCGTCATCATCTATTATGTCGGCCCTGACCCTATAGATCTCCGCCAGCATGTCGCTGGTAATGACCTCCTCCGGCCGACCTATGCTGTGAATCCTGCCGGGAGGCTCCATGACGATTATACGGTCGGCGTACTTGGCTGCCAGATTGAGGTCGTGGCTGACCATGACGACCATCACCCCCGTCTGCCTGACGAGCTCCTTCAGGAACGCGGCCACATACATCTGGTGCCTCACATCCAGATTCGCAGTGGGCTCGTCCAGGAGCACCACCTCGGCCTCCTGGACGAGCCCTCTTGCGAGGGACACCTTCTGATGCTGTCCGGCGGAGAGCTCATTGAAGCTCCTCATGGACAGGCGGTCTATCTCCATCGCATCCAGCGCCATATGGGCTATATCCAAGTCCTCCTGCGTGGTCTTCCATCTCTGGCGGGAGTATCTCCCTATAAGGACCGTGTCCAGGACCGTGAGGACGTTGAAGTCGCTGGTCATCACCGGGACGTAGCTCATCACCCGGGCGAGCTCCTTCAGTGGATAGCTGCGGACCTCCCGGCCGTTCACGAGCACCTCTCCGGATGTCGCGCCGATGAGCCCGTTGATGCACCTTACCAGCGTGGATTTCCCGACGCCGTTTGGTCCGACTATGCACACGAGCTCGGGACGGTCCAGCCTGAACGACACGTCCTGCAGGACCGGATGACCCTCATCGTATCCGAAGCAGAGATCCTTGACTTCAATGGTCGCCGCCATGTCACCACAGCTCCCTCTTCTGCTTCACGATGAGGTACAGGAACAGCGGTGCGCCGATGAATGCCGTGATGACGCCCACCTGTATGACGGACGGCGCGATGATCACGCGACCGATGCTGTCGGCCACAAGGAGCAGGGCGGCTCCGAACACCGCCGATGCGGGTATCAGGTACCTGTTGTCCGAACCGATCACCATGCGGGCTATATGCGGACACACCAGACCGATGAATCCAATCAGGCCTGTGAAGCACACGGTCGTGGCCGTTATCATGGATACCACCAGCAGGCAGAATATGCGCAGGGAGTTCGCATTCACCCCGATGGACCTGGAGCTCTCGTCGCCGGTAGACATGACGTTGAGCCTCCTCGACGTCAGGAGGAGGATGATGAACCCTACGGTCACCGTGGGCGCCATGAACTGCAGACCGTCCCATGTATTGGTGTCTATCGATCCGACCGACCATGCGAATATCGAGGCCAGGGTCTCATCGGTGGACCAGAGCTTCACGATGGTGCTGCAGGCGTTGAATATGTACATCACGGCCACACCGGCCATTATCATGGAGACCGGGCTGGTGGACTTCATCTGGGCCACGGCGATGATGACGACCATCGGGATCAGGGAGAATATGAACGCATTTACTATGACGGCGTAGCTGTTGCTCACCAGCGTCAGGCCCAGCCCCAGTGCGAGCGTCGCTCCGAAGGACGCTCCCGAGGATATGCCCGTCGTGTACGGGTCGGCCAGGGGGTTCCTGAGGATGCTCTGCATAACCGCGCCGGAAGCGCCCAGAGCCACACCCGCGACGATACCCAAGAAGACCCTGGGCGCCCTCAGACTCCATATGACATAGTCCTCGGTGGCGTCATCGATGTTTCCCGTGAGATGATTCCAGAGCACCTCGTAGCACCTGGACACGGACATCGCATAGTTCCCTATAGTCATGGAATAGCCCGCGGCCACCGCCACCACCACGATGCATGCCGCTATGAAGATCCATTTCCTCAATATGTATCTGGAATAGATGCGCATATCCGACGACGCCTTGGCCTCGTCGCGCGCGACCTCGTCCCTGCGGGCCCATCTCCCAACAGCCCGCTCAATCGGCTCCGTGTCTGATATCAGATCCATACGACTCCCCGGTCCAAAATTGGTAATGGGTTTGGGTAATGGGTTTGGATGACAGGTTTCGGAATCGTCGGAGATAGCTCGCGTCGAATCCGGAACCGAGATAGTACATCGGAAGCGTTGTGCAGTCCGGATGCAGAGGAACGAACTCGTCGTAGTACTGCTGCCTCATGTCCAGAGCCTCCTGATAGGTGAAATGGTCCGGATATAGCATCCATGCAAGGATGGGCATAAGGGCATAGGCGGAGTACCCTCCGAAGGAGTAGGTCGTCCCGATGATGTTGCCCTCATTGTACTCCTGCGTATTGGCGAAGTACTTCTCCGATATCGTCTCAAACCAGACATTGTAGTCATGCTGCGTCTTGGCCCCAACTCCGGACCCCATGACCACAAGATAGTCGAACTGGTTCTGGATGAACCAGTCGATCCCGTAGTAGTTCCTCCCCTGGTTCTTGTTGCCCACAGCATCCGTGGTATAGACGTTGGCCAGCTTGCTTATGATCTGCCATTCTCCGGAGGGGTTGTTGACCGAGGTGAATATCCCCCCGTAGGTTCCTATGAATAGGTCCTCGTTGTACCCATGGACCATGACGACCGCCACGGAGGGGCGATCGGAGATGTTCGGAACGCGCTCATCCAGCATCTCCTGGAGATCCACCCAGTACTGCACGAACCTCTGGGCCCTCTCCTCCGCATCGAGGAGAACGCCCATGGTCAGGAGCGTATCCAGGCAGGCATCGCCGGCTCCGCGGAGGTATATCGTCTGGACGCCGTGCTCCACCAGGGGCTCGGCATAGGTCCTTATGGAAGCGCTGGCGGAGGACACTATGAGCGTTATGCCGTCCTGGAGGATCTGCTGGACCTGTTCGGAATCCAGCGCACCAGTGTCGCTGTTGCCTATGAAGGTCTTCCCCGTGAAATCATAAAGCTTGGTGTTGTTCCTGTCCGAGGGATTGACGAGCTTCACATTGTCCCATAGCCCGAGTATTCCCATGGCCTCGGACTCCTGCCAGTACGTCACGGCTATCCTGCTGGCATCCACGGGGAACTTCACGCGCTGAAGCTCTCCGAAGCCGTTGTAGTAGTACACATCGCAGGACTCCCTGCCTATGATCTTGTTCACGAGATCAACGTCGGCCTGCGTAATGACACCATTGTTGTCGGCATCCGCGAAGGGATTGGCCTCCCGGTCCCATGTGCTCTTCCCGTCCACGATATCCTGTATGAACGCCGCATCCAGGGAATCCACCGTGTAATCGCCGTTGGCATTGCCGTATACCGCCGCGACCTCGTCCGTATTCATGCGCTTCGGCTTATCATCATCCGATGCAGCCAGATAGGCTCCGCCCACTCCCGCAATAACGAGTATCGCCACGATCAGTACCGCTGTTATCTTCCTGTCCATATCCATCAACTTGGATGATAAATCCAATTCATTGAATTCAATTCATCTATTTATAGCGATACGACCCGTATATTGCAAGATAAGCGAAGATTGCAACCGTCTGGAACGCTGGCAGCCCCGAATGGGTATCATTGAAATACGCAGGGATGGATGACCTCTCCATGAAACAGAAGACGATGGCCGCCATCGGCGTCGCCGTCACGATAATCCTCATGGCCGCCCTCGCCTATTCGGTATACCTCTACTCCCAGGATCCAAACGACGACGCCAGTATGCTCGCCATGAGCGCCCTATCGTCCGGAATGATGGTGTTTCTAATCGTGTTCGCTGTCGTCTACACCAGGCCCAAACCCGCCGACGAGTACATGGAAATCTACCAGGGCATCTGCTCACGCTGCGGCTCCCAGTTCGGACCGGACGGCATATGCCCCAAATGCGGAAGACGCAGGCCCGTTCCGAGATCCAAGGGTCGAGCGCGGCCTCTCCGATTCTATGCAGATGTGTTCCCCAGCGGATAAAGCTGGGTGAACCCCTGTAATTGACCGTAAGCGCCTTCGCCGCTGTCGTAGCAGCCTCGGAGGATGCCGATGCCAAGCCCGTGCTGGTCGTCGAGACCGATCCGGACTTCGCGCCCTTCGACTACATCTGCGACGACCAGTTCGCCGGTATAGATATGGACATTGTCCGCGCCGTGTGTAGCGAGATGGGCTACGGGGTCGAGTTCGATCCAACAGCTTCGACTCGATAGTGATGTCGGTCCAGCGGCACAAGGCGGACGTGGGCGCATCCGGATTCACAATAAACGACGACGGGAAGAGGTAGGTGGACTTCACCGACTCCTATACGGGGGTCGAGCAGGTCGCGATCGTCCTGAAGACGTCCAGCATAGACTCTTGAGGACATCAAAGGGAAGCACCTCACCATCCAGACCGGCACCACGGGCGCCGACTACCGAGACCGTGGTCGGTGGAGCCCCTCTATCATACGAAGAGGGGCCGGAAGAGATTTACCCGAGGACGATGGAGCCCGCAACACGGAGCTTCCCGCCCTCGAGATACATGATCGTGGCCCTGTCGCCGGGCCTGTGGATCATATCCTTCTCGAGCTCGAACGCCACGGATGCGGACCTGAAATCATCACCGTTGTCCACAGCGACGACCCTGCACGGCTCCATCTGCATCCAATGGCCGATGTGGAGGACCATGCCCTCCTTGAGAGCCGACGGCCAGTACTTCACGAGAGCGGCCTTCCCCTCGATCCTCCTCGTGAGCTTGACCTCCGGATCCGTGGTCACCACGAAACCCCTGTCGAGTTCGTCCGACTCTATACCGCGGAGCGCGAGGCCCACATGGTCCCCCTTGACCGCATCATCGGCATCGAGGTCGTGCTTCTGGATGGATTTGAGGATGACCTCCCTGTTGATGGGGAGCACCCTCATCTTGTCATGCTTCCTGAACCATCCGTCGATGACGGACCCGAGAACGACCGTGCCGACGCCCTTGACGTTGAAGTGGCTATCCACAGGGCACGATCCCTTGGTCCCGTCCCCGGGCTGCCTCCCGTCCGCCTTGGCCATGGCTATGAGCTCCTCCCTCAGCTTGATGGGGTCCTCGTCGCGGTACTCATAGCCCTCGAGACAGGTTCCTGCGAGAAGAGGAACCAGCTGCTCCGGCTGGATGTAGTTCCTGAGGACGATCCACCCCCTGTCGATGCCGACCGTGTCTGTCATCACGATGGTCTCTCCCAGAAAGGAGTCGATCTTCTCGACGACCAGTATGGCGAACTCGGACATCGCCACCGAGTAGAACAGCGACGACAGCTTCTCAGGATACTTGGACGGTTCGATGAGGGTGAAGGAGTCGCCTCCGGCCTTGTGGTCGTAGAACGTCATGTCCGTGACGGTGCCCTTCTTGCCGATCTTCCCGGCGAGGTCCTTGGCGCCGAGAACGGCTATGTTCAGGTTTCCCATGTCAGAACTCTCCGTCGTCCAGCATCCTTATGCCGGCTGCCTCCAGGATCGTCTCGGCCCTGTCGGTGTCGTCCACACGGAAGAACATGACGCTACCCTTCGGTCCGGAGTAGAAGTACCCGTACTCGATGTTCACGTTCTCCTTTCCGAGTGCCTCGGCGGCCATGTAGAACGAATCGGCGGCCTCGGGGATGCTGACGGCTATGATCTCCGTCTTACGGACGATGACGCCCTCCTCCTTCAGCTTTGCATAGGCGGCCTCGGGATCGTCGACCACCGCCCTCAGGATGCCGAACTCCGCGGACTCGGAGAGATTGAACGCCTTGATGAATATCCCCGCATCCTTTATGGTCCTCATGGCCCATGCCAGGCGCCCGGGCTCGTTGTTGATGAAAATCGACAGCTGCGTGATTGTCTTCTCGTTTGCCATTTCAGATCGACCTCGTATCGATGACGCGCTTGGCCTTCCCCTCGAACCTGGGAAGAGTCCCGGGAGCCTTGAGGACCACGTCGGCGTGTATGTTCAGATATAGCTTCAGGTCGGCTTCAATCCTCTTCTTCAGCCTGTCCATGTCCTCCATCTTGTCGCTGAAGGCCTCCGGACGGATCTCCACCTCTATCATGAGCTTGTCCAGAGCACCCTCCCTGGAGACATGGATCATGTACTGGCCGCCGACCTCGGGGATGCGCATGAGAGTGTACTCGATCTGCGACGGGAATACGTTGATGCCGCGCACGATGAGCATGTCGTCCGTCCTGCCGGAGATCCTGTCGATCCTGGGGTGCGTCCTGCCGCAGGGGCACTTTCCAGGGATGATCCTCGTGATGTCCTTGATCCTGTAGCGGATCATAGGCATGGCCTCCTTCTGGAGCATCGTCACCACCAGCTCGCCCTTCTCGCCCTCGGGCACCCATTCCCCGGTCTCCGGATCGATGACCTCCACCAGCATTATGTCGGCAGGGATGTGGATCCCGTCCCTGAACTCGCACTCCGTGAACATGGGCCCGGCCTGCTCGGACGTCCCGTAGATGTCGTAGGCCTCGATCCCCATCTCCTCCCTGATGTACTGGCGCATGGACTCGGACCAGGGCTCCGCCCCCAGGACCGCCTTCCTCAGCTTGGTGTCGTTCTTGATGCTGACCCCCATCTCCTTGGCCACATCGCCGAGGTGTATGAGGTAGGACGGGGTACATGCGATAGCCGTGACTCCGAGATCCTGTATGAGCTCGACCTGCCTCTTGGTACCTCCCGTTCCGCAGGGCAGAACGGTCGCTCCGACCTTCTCGCCGCCGTAGTGGGCGCCTAGCCCGCCGGTGAACAGCCCGTAGCCATAGGACACCTGCAGGACGTCCCCGGGACCGATGCCGACCGAGGTCATGGACCTGGCGAGGGCCTCGGACCAGTAGTCTATGTCGTGCTGGGTGTACGCGACCAGCGTGGGCTTCCCGGTGGTCCCGGAGGACACGTGGTACCTCACGATCTGGTTCTTCGGGACGGTGAACATCTTGTCGGGATAGTTGTCGCGCAGGTCCTGCTTGTACATGAACGGCAGCTTCCTGATGTCCTCCAGGCATTGGATGTCGTCCGGGTGGACCCCGTGCTCGACCATACGGTCGTGGTAGAAGCTGTTGAAGCAGTAGAGCTTGTAGACCAGCTCCTTGAGCATATGGAACTGCATCTCCTTGAGCTCGTCTTCCGGCATGCATTCGATCCTAGGATTCCAGAACATCGGGGGTCTCCTTCTTGGTGCCGGGGATGCGATGGCTATTAAAAACACGTATGCTGGAAAACCTATTGGGGGCATCTGGTTCTTTATCGGATGGCATCCATCGGACGGATGTGACTGACCAGGAGCAGGCGTGGGATTCGTTCTATCGTTCCAACGGGCGCGCGTGGAGAGGCAACTGCACCCTTCCCGGAATCCCCCGCGGGACGGGCGAAGCGCTCGACATAGGATGCGGCGCCGGCAAGAGCACCGAATCCCTCATGGCCCTCGGCTACCGCGTGTGCGGCGCCGACCTCTCCTCCGAGGCCGTCACACTATGCAGAGCGAGGTTCGGAGACAGGGCCGAGTTCGTCAGGAGCGGCGTCGCTGACATGCCGTATCCAGATTCAACGTTCGACTGCGCCGTCGCCGTCCATGTCCTCGAACATGTGAGCGATGATGAAATGCCCTGTGCCGCATCCGAGATCCGCAGAGTGCTGAAGCCCGGCGCATGGCTGTTCATCAGGGACTTCGCACCGGGCGACATGCGCGAATCCGGAAGAAGGGGATCGGACATAGAGTACGTACACCGGGGCCCGGAGGACATCTCGCGCTTCTTCGATGAATTCGATATCGTCTCCGCGGAGAAGGTTGTGGAGCCCACCAGATTCGGAACGGTCCGCGTCCGGTCGGAGCTCCTTATGCGGAACCGTCGACCTGGTATGACGCATCCGCAATGGCTACACCGATAGAAAACGTAATATTATGTTTCTAAATTAAGCACCTATGGGTTCTGTACTATGAACCGATAGGATGGAGTGGGCCTGCAGAGCAGGAGGATAGGAAACGACAGGTTCCACGATACGGGACTATGTTACACACTAACGCTGATATCCGGCAGATACAAGCCCATCATACTGTACTGTCTGATGGAGTACGAACCCGTACGCTTCAACCAGATGAGACGCTACATCCCTCAGATATCCGACCGAACCCTCAGCCTGAACCTCAAGGAGATGGAGAAGGACGGGCTTATCATCAGGATCCCATACCCTTAGCTGCCGCCCAGGATCGAGTATTCTCTGACGGATTTAGGACGCTCGCTCGCCGTCACGCTGTACGCACTGTGCGACTGGGGCGTCGAGAACCGTCCCGTGGATCGTTACTGAGCCTGCATCCGCTGATCCTGCAATCGATGAAACGCTGTATCGGACCGGGAGAGCGGTCGATGCGATCGGACGGGGATCGCGCTCCGGCCGCATCCATCTATCGACGTATCCGGACTGCCGCCCATGGGCACCGCATCCTTGAGTATCATATGGGGCCTGCCGTCGTCGTCGATGATCCTCGACTTCACGCCGTATACCACCTCGAGGTTCTCCTCCGTGATCACCTCCGACGGAGTTCCGACCGCGTAGACCTCTCCTCCGCTGAGCAGGATGATCTCATCGGCGTACTTCGCGGTGATGTTGATGTCATGAGAGATCATGATGGTGAGGATGTCCTTCTCGACCGTGAGATCCCTGAGCATGCGCGTCACATCCAGCTGATGCCTTATATCCAGATTGGAGGTCGGCTCGTCGAGCAGGAGGATCCTCGGCTCCTGGACCAGTCCCCTGGCCAGCATGACCTTCTGATGCTGTCCTGCCGACAGGGCGTTGAACGGCCTCATCGCCAGATGGGATATCCCCAGGGCCTTCAGGGTGTCGTACACCACATCCAGGTCTTCGTCCAGGGACCCCCATTTGCTGTGGGGGTGCCTTCCCATCAGGACCGTGTCCACGACGGTCAGCGGGAATGTGTCGTTGGCCGAGTACGGGACGTAGCCCACTATCTTCGCCATATCCTTGATGGATATCCCGTTCACATCGTCCCCGTCGATGAACACCGTCCCATCGCCCGGGGCCAGGATCTTGTTGATGCAGTGGATGAGGGTGGACTTCCCCACCCCGTTCGGCCCCAGTACAGACACGAATCTGGGCCCGTCGAGCTCCAGGGTTATATCCTTCAGCACGGGAACGCTGCTGTATCCGAATTCCAGACCGTCTATCTTCAGCTTCATGTATCCACCTTCGGAAGCGGTTTACCACTCTTTCCAGGATGTACAGCGTGCCGACCGCGCCGAAGAGCGGCTGGGGCAGGAACTCGACGTTCATCATGGAAGGGAACCTGAGGTCCACCCCGCGGAGGCACACGCCCGACCTGGCGCACATGTCCGCGGTGTTGCCGTCGGTGCAGAGTATCTCGACACGGTCGGGCGCATCTGCATCCAGAACATCCTCCAGACCCTTCTCGCGGAGGAAGCGGCGCATCAGCGCCTCCGAAGGCCCGTAGGACATGCCGTTGAAGCGGATGCACCGCGGAACCATCTGGAGATCGTCGTAGAAGAAGCGGGCTAGCGGGTATGCGATGGATGGCTCCGCGTCGATCATGTATCCGAACGCATCGGTGTCGAACCTTGCGGCCAACATGCGGCGGTACGCCCTCCCCTGGATCCCGTCGACGTACGCCAGCGCCTGGGACGGATCACGGCCGGACACCTCCGCTACCAGACCGATCCACCGCCTCGTGGCCTCGAATCCCACCGGCGAGAAATCGGGATTCACCACGGTCGTGCCGTACCTATCGCGATAGAACGCCGCCTGGGCCTGCGCGTACTCGGGACACATGATGACCGCGAACTCCGCTGCCGATGATGCTCTGATTTCCCTGACGGTGCTTCCGGCCCCAACGCAGCAGATGACCTCTATGCCCATCATGCCCAGAATCTCCTTCATCTCGTCGTTCACCGACTCCCAGTCCTTCTGCAGGACATGATTGCCGAGGAGCACCGCCGTACCTCTCCTGACGGGGACGGCCGGGGGATCGATCACCTCCAGTGCACGGACCAGGGCCAGATCCATTCCTTCGTTGATGGGCTTGGAGCTCATCTCGGCGTCCAGCACCATGGCGCGGTCATCCAGTCCCGATTCGCATATGGCCTTCTGGCAGTCGTCCCCTATGAGCGACGCTCCGGGAGAGCATACGACGGCCACCAGCTGGGGATCGCGCTCCTTGATGTACTGCAGAGCGTCGAGAACGCGGTCGTACGCTCCGTATATGTAGTCGCATGACTCGAGATCCGTGCAGGGTATCCTGGACGAGCCCCGGTAGTACGGCGTCATCATGTTCACGGATCCGTCCCTACGCGAGTAGACCTTGCCGGTCAACGCACTGAGGTTCTTCCTGCATCCGTCGGGACCGTGCATCAGCACGGTCGAGTCCGCGATGCCCTCGATGGCCATGGTTACCCCGAACAATCCGTCTGGCTTCACAAGCACGTCACATCCCTCCCTTCGGATCCCTGATCGTATCAGGCATATGCGGGGAGATGCGCTCGGGCACCCTGCCCCTCCTGGACTCTTCAACAGCTCCCTCAACCGCCGGCGTGAGGCTCCCTCTCATCGTCCGGCGCAGGGTCGCGACCTGGGCCTCGCTTATCAGCGGGCCCGCAGCACCGTCCTCCGTGCGGGAACCGCCGGACCTCCTGGGTCCGGACGGCCTGTCGGACCCGGAGGTGACGACCGCATCAGGTCCGCCCCAGTGCCTCCATCCGGGATCGGGAGCGCTCACCATCATCGTGTACATATAGTCCAGATATTCGATGGAGGCATAGTGCGTGAAGCACTGGTAGGTCCTGCTGAACTCCTTGAACTGCTGCCCGTGCCACCCGATTATGGCCCCGCCTATGACGATGTCCGGGTCGTCCGCCTCGACCGCCGACCTGACCTCGAACGGATTGGAAGCCTCTACTGTGTCTACGACGCCCTGGAAGCGGGATCCGCCCAGCGGGGCGCCGCCCTCCCCGACCCTCATCCTCAGGATGTAGAGGTGCTCTATCACCGCGCCCACATCCAGAAGGGCCTCGATCATCCAATCGTCGTCCTGGAAGAAACCGCCGATGATATCCACTCTCTTGCCCCGAAGCTTCGACCTGTAGCGCTCCAAAGCATCGGCGTAGTCCGCCTTCGCCCTCTCGGCGACCTCCGCCGCCCGCTCCTCGATGTGGAGCTCGCGTCCGACCGCCTCGATCCACCTCACGGTCTCGGACATCCCTTTGGGAAGAGGAAGGCCGAATATCCTCATGCCCTTCTCCTCGGACATCAGCCGGGCCATCCCGTCGACGGCGTCGTCGTCGAAGGTCCTGACATTCAGCAGCGCGCGCTTGCAGGACCTCGCATCCTCCAGGGTGATGTTGTCGAATATCCTGTTGACGCGCCCGATCCCCAAGTCCCCGGCCAGTCTCTCGACCCATTCGCTGTTGCGTCCGGAACCGTACACGATGAAGTTGTCGTCTATGACGTTCATCTCCATGACGGACGGCTCCGCATCCGCATCGATGAGTCCTATGATCTCCCTCATTGCCATCAGACGCCCCTCCGTGGACCCTCCGGTGAGGTTGCCATCGGCCTTCACCAGGATCAGATCGAGCCGGGGATACTCGGCCTCCATCTGCTCCTTGATCATGTCCAGGTTGTCCCCGATCATGCCGGGGACGCAGGTCGTGACGACCATTATCGTACGACTGCCCCCGTCCGCCAAATCGCGCACGAGGCGCCTCAGGTCGTCATGACCCCCGAATATGGACGAACCGTCCGTCATATCGGTGCAGCAGATGTTGTTCCTCATGACGCCGACCGAATTTGGATTGGTCCCAAGCTCGGTTAAGAAATGCACGTCCTGGGTGTGGGACATGACGTATCCGCAACTGCGGGGGCCGTGGATGATTATGGGCAGGTCGGATATCCTCCCTGCCGCGAACACCGCGCCGCGGCTAGCACAGGACCCGGTTCCGCGCCGGACCGTGTTGCAGCGGCAGGCCTCTCGCTTGAAGTCCCCCAGGACCGCTATCTCCCTGCCGGAGGCTAGATCGTTGAGCTGAACATCGCTGAGCGGATGGGGCTCGTAGAGGGGGCGCGCCCCGCCCTCTATGGCAATGACATCGTCCGCGAGAGCCCCGTATGTCCCGGCCGGGATGGAACCGGGGAAACATTCCGACACCGTCCTCCCTATGCGCTCGGCCTCGATGTACTCGTGCGACCGGGGGATGTCCACGACTACAGGGAGGCCCACGCCTCTGGCGAAGCGCTCGACCAGCTCACGCTCGTTGTCCACGTTCCTGCGGTTCAGGATTAAACCGGCCACCCTTGGCCTGGAATGGCCGAAGTTCAGGAGTCCGCGGAGGATGTTGTTGGCCGCGTAGAGGGCCATGAACTCCCCGGATGTGACGATGTATACCGCATCGGCATACTCGTTGCGCATGGGCACCGCGAACCCTCCGCAGACCACATCCCCGAGGACGTCGTACAGTGTGACGTCCCGCGGGATGTCCCGTACCCCCATCCTCTCCAGGGTGTCGAACGTCGTGAGGATCCCTCTCCCGGCGCATCCTATGCCCGGCTCCGGGCCGCCCGCCTCGACGCACATCACGCCGGCGGAGCCTTCGATCATAATGTCCTGCAACCTCCGCTCCGACGGAGGGGTATCCCTGATGTAGTCGAGAACCGTCCTCTGGTCCCGGCCTCCGATGAGGTACTTCGTGGAATCGTGCTTGGGATCACAGCCGACCTGCAGGACGCGCCGGCCCTTGCAGGCCAGAGCATACGACAGGTTTGACGATGTGGTGGACTTGCCTATGCCACCCTTTCCGTAGACAGCTACCTGGATCATGAATTATCTCCGCTCCGACGTTGATGAAGTTTCAGGAATGGTTTGGATCCCGCCGCCCTCAGGCGGGATGGGATGCATGGCAGATCCGAACGCCGTCGGATCTGGAAATGCTCCTGCCTCCTCTGCTTGATCAGTATGAACAGGAACAGCGGACCCCCGACTATTGCAGTGATGACGCCCACTGGGAGGACGACGATCTTCGCCACCGCATCGGCCATGAGGAGCATGACCGCCCCCACGGCGAATGAACCGGGAAGGAGGTGCCTCACGCTGGACCCCAGGGTCAGCCTGACGATGTGCGGCGCGACTATGCCCACGAACCCGATGGTGCCGGTGAAGCACACCGCCACGGCCACCACGAGGGAGAAGCACATCAGAGAGACCACGCGTATCCGATAGGGGTCCTCTCCCAACGATTTGGCCGGACCGTCCCCGAACCCCAGGATGGACAGCCTCTTCGACAGGACCGCCGACAGCACGAGACCTGCGGCTGCGACGGCCGCCAGATAGGGCATATTGCCCCATCCGACCGAATTCAGGTGTCCGAGGCTCCACTTATACACGGATGCGTAGTCCGACGGGTCGGCCCATAGCATGAATACGACGTTGGCCGAACTAAACAGATACATTATGCCTATCCCGATGAGGATCATCTCACCCGGGGACACCTTGCGGAACGCGATCACGAGCAGGATGGCTCCTGCCGGAACCAGGGACAGCACGAATGCGTTGGATATGAGAGCCCAGTCGCCTGCCAGCCCGGGGATAATGACGACCCCCGCGGTGAGCCATAGTGTGGCACCGAATCCCGCACCCGATGATATCCCCGTGGTGTACGGGTCCGCGAGAGGGTTCCTCATCACGATCTGCATGACGGCGCCAGCGAGTCCGAGGATGCCTCCGACGAACAGCCCGTTCAGCGACCTGGGGAACAGATTGCCCCAGAATATCGTGTCGGTGAACCTTCCGGGCACCTTATCGCCCGTGATATGGCATCTCAGCACCTCCCATCCGCGCGTCCATGGGTGGGCGGGATTGTCGTTGATGCCATAGAACACGAAGACCATCAGAACCGCCAGCACCGCGAAGAAGAAGCAGTAGGCCGATTGGCGGCGAAGATGGCGGTAGTACGCCTCCTTGCCTCCGTTCGCACCATCCGCTCCGCCGGCGCTCCTCCGTGCAGCGATCAGAACACCGCCCCCGTACTGCGCCTGCTGAGCATTATGTAGAGGAATATCGGGGATCCGATGAACATCATAACCGCTCCGACCGGGATCCCTACATCGGATATCAGGCGGGATACCGTATCCGCGAACAGCAGTATCAGCGAACCGGCGGCCATGGCCCCCGGTACGACGTATCTGTTATCCCCGCCTATCACCATGCGAACCATATGAGGGGCCAATAGGCCCACGAAGCCTATCAGCCCGGTGAAGGACAGTAGAACGGCGACTATGAACGTGGAAAGGATTAGGATCAGATAGCGTATCCTGTCCACATCCACCCCCAGCCCTATAGCGGTCTTGTCTCCCTGAGCTAGAGCGTTTAGGTACTTGCTGAGCAACATTATGCCGATGCTGCAGACCGCCGTGCCCACGGCCATAAGCCCCAGATTGCCCCACCCGTGGATTCTGCCGAGGGATCCGATCTCCCACTGGAAGGTCTGATACATCGTATCGTCGTCCGTCATCACCATCATCAGCGACGTGAGTCCGCTGAAGAAGTACGATATGGCCGTCCCTGCGAGTATCATCGTCACAGGGGATAGTCCCTTCATCATCCCTACCAGCATTATGATGACTATCGAAGGTATGAGTCCGAATACGAATGCGTTGGACACTACTGCGTACTGACCAGCGCCAGCCACCGAGAATCCGACTATTATCGCGAGACTGGCACCGAATACCGCACCCGAGGATATGCCGAGCGTGTAGGGCTCCGCCAGCGGATTGCGGAGGACGGTCTGCATGGCCGCTCCGCACGCTGCAAACCCGGCACCGGTTATGATGCCTGCGAGGACGCGGGGCATGCAATCGTTCCAGACGATGTACTCGTCCCAGTACGGCGTCGTGTTGAATTCCAGCTCTGCGCCCGAGACATGGTTCCATATGGCCTCCAATCCGCGCGAGAATGAGATGTCGCGTGCGGAAACCGTGATGGAATATCCGGACAGGACGATCAATCCTATCACGACACCCGTGATGAAGATGATCTTGCGCAGTATGTAGCCGTGGTAAGCCTCCTTGAAATCCTCATTGGAAAGCCCCTGATCCATCAGAAGACTGATTGATACTTATTATTTAAGGTATTCCTAATAAATTTTTAATAATCCTAAATTGATTTATCCGTACATGAACATCAAATTAATGGCGACGGGAGCGGTGATAATCATTGTCATCGCCACCGTCGGAGGCTACGCTCTGTTGAACAACGACGGAGGGGACGACAGCGCCCCCGTTCGGACGGACGGCCGCATGATGATCTATGGAAACGTCAACAACGACGATTACCTGAACGAGGATGATGCCTACTACCTCGAATCGGCCCTCAGGGACGGGAGCTTCGATGCTTCGAAGTGCCCCTATGCCGATGCCGATCAGAACGGCAGTGTCGATATGGATGATGTCGAATATATCAAGAAGATAGTGAACCGCGAGAAGGGGACCGAGGTATGGTACAAAGATATATCCAGATCGGCCTCGTCTGTCACGCTCCCATTCACGAACGTCTGCATCGTGGGAACGCCCACCCTCACCGCCGCCATGGTCCTGGGTCTGTCGGACGACGGCAGGATCCAGGGCGTCCATGACTCGAGGTCCTCCAAGGATCCCCTCTATCAACCCATCTGGAACTTCGCCACGACCAACGACAGGTACATCAGCGATGCCGAATCGGGCTGGGCCACCGGCATGAGCTTCGCCCTCTTCACGAAGGTCGCGGAGGCCGCCCAGAAGGCTGGAAATCCCGTAGACGGCGTCGTCACCACCTTGGGCATGGGGACCGCCAACTTCCCCGAGTCTGATCTGAAGAACAACGGATACTCGGTCGTCAGGATGGGTTTCGGCTCCGACGAGGATGTGAACTACTACCTCACCCTCGGATTCCTGATGGACGAGGAGGAGAATGCCCATAGCTACGCCGCACTCATCGACGACGTCTACGGAAAGGTCAACGCCTTGAAGGATAAGCACAAGGACTATCTCCCGACCGTAATCCCGATGTTCGTATCCGCGAGCGGCATGACTGGATTCAATGTCATAAAGCCATCCGCATTCCTCACCGACCCCGCCAATATTGTGGCCGCGGGAGGAACACTCGTTCTCGACGGCGTGACCTCAAGCTCCACGAGCACGGAGGAGGGCACGTGGATACTCCAAGACTCGTACAACGATGCAGATTTCGCCGTAGCATCGGTGCAGGGAGCGAAATACAACGCGACCGTGGCGGACTACTTCAAACTGTACCAGATGGCGACGGAAGCCAAGAACCTCGGTTCGCTGGACTGCATCCCCGACCGCCTATACTTCATGAACAGGAACGTGTCCACCCCCGTGCAGCTGGCCTACTACTTGGAAGCGTTCTACCCCGATGACGTGGAGAAGGGCTACGGCGACTCCGTCCACCAGCAGTGGCTGGACAGCTACTTCAAATCCAGCATGACCTCCGACGGCATAGGGGAGAACTACGATGTCACGGAACACGCCGTGTTCGTCACCCCCCAGGACTACAAGGAGTACACCGCGACGCGGTCCGGTTGACCGCCGTGGAACCCTCCGGGCCCTGCCCGGGAAAACCGCTTACCCTGGGGATCGCTCTCCGCCACCGAACAGGCCCGGGAGATCGCCCAGGGACCCGATCCTCCATGTCGCTGCCGAAGACGTCGGATCGATGTGGACGGCACCCCGGAGACGGGCCGACAGAGGGCCGTAGTAGTCGTTGCTGAGGCTGTCCCCGCAGAACAGCACGTCCCTCCAGTCGGCGCCAATCCTGTCCGCTATCGCCGCATACGCCTCCGCACGCGGCTTCCTGAACCCCACGTCTGCGCTGGTGACGATCTCATCCACGGATCCGGCCAGGCCCGCATCCTCGAGCAGCCCGCGGATGACAGCGCCGTGGTACCTCGTATTGCTCATGACCCCGATCCTGTATCCCGTATCCTTCAGGTATCCCAATGCGGCTGCGCTCCCGGACGCCGGACCGTACAGGCGCGTGTCCCTGAGGCGCGGTCCCTCCATCGCACCTGGATCGTTCTCGAATCCGAACATGGCATCGAGATTCCCGATCACGGCATCGATGGGCAGTTCCAGTCCGCTGTTGGTACGGCGGAAGGCCGTAGCCTGCTCGCGATATGCGTGGAACACATCCCTGGGCTCGATGCCAGGATAATATCCTCACAGGGCCTCGAATATCGGCCGCACCGTGCCCTCCGCGTTTACCACCAGGGTTCCGAACATATCAAATGCGAAGAACCTCCGCGACGGATCGCTCCTGTGATGGAACGGGCTCGGCCTCATAAGGTGCGGATTCCGCGGATCGCTATTATCCGTTCCGATGGCGGATGCGGCGCAACCCTAATATCGATCCCGACGATGGCGCGTGCATGAAGTGCTCCCGCTGCGGAACCGACAATCCTCCGGAGAAGCTGTTCTGCGAGAACTGCGACTGGAGGCTGGATATGGAGTTCAAGCCCGAGAAGGCCAGCATGGCAGTCCAACTGTCGATAGCCACGTTCTTCCTCGGCATCGTCTCGGTCGTATGTCTGGCTCTGGGAGGCCTCGATATCGTCGCCGCCCTGCTCGGAGCCGTGACCCTCGTCCTAGGGGGGTATTCGTTCAACTCCGCCAGAATCCAGGGCTCCGGGAACGTGTACGTCGCGATGGCGGGCATCGGCCTGTTCCTCGGTCTGTTCGGATTCCTCCTCGGATTCTTCGATGTCGCCGGTGAACTCTGATGGCCGTGTACCGCGGGAAGTATATCCTCGAGGGTCTCCCGTCGATCAGCCCCGAAATGGAGCACAATCTGGATCTGGCCTACGAGGTCTGCATGTCCTACAGGGAAGAATTTCCCTGCGAGATGTGCGGGAGATGCTGCCATCAGCCCCACATCGTGGTCAGGCCCGAGGAGATAGACCGCGTCTCCACGGCCGCTGGCATACCCATACACGAGTTCATGAGGGACTATCTGGAGAGGACCAGGGACGGCAGGTTCCTCTTCAAGAAGACGGACCCGTGCGCGTTCCTCGGAAAGGACAACAGATGCACGATATGGAAGGACCGCCCCCTGATCTGCGACGACTTCCCCTACGCGGTGTCCCTGTTCATGAGCCGCGTGTACCTGGCCCTGACGAACCGGGATGCGGACGTCATGGACCTCATATCCTACATGGACGACACCTGGCCCTGCACGCGCATGATAAAATCGGACATTGTCCAGAGGATCGATGCTGTGCGTGACCGCGTCGGGCCTCAATGAACCGAGTGACGGGAGAAAAACCCGTCGATCATCCCGGAATAGGCTCCGAGCGGTATGCGATGACCCTGTCCAGGGAGCTCCATGTATTCGCTCCCCGGGATCGCAGCCGCGACCTTCCTGCCCTCCGACGGGGGCACCATTATGTCCTCCGATCCATGGATGATCAGCGTGGGAACGCCGACATCAATGTCCCGGGCGTTCGCATCGTTCCCTCCGACGGCCTCCAACTGGCGCATCAGCCCTACCGGATCCGCGTACCTGTCCGGCAACGGCGGACTGCGCCCGACCCTCTCGAATTCCTCGAACGCACCCTCCGTCAGACAGAACGCGTTGATCATCGCATACAGCGAACGCAGAGACGTCTCCCCGTCCAGAACGGAGCGGAGGGTGCCCTCGAGCACATAGTGCGATCTGGCCGGCCTATCTAAATATGTCCCGACCAGGACCAGATCCGCCAGGCGCCCGCGGTGCCTCACGGCGAGGTTCCGTGCGATGTGCGATCCCATCGACCATCCGAGCATATGCACCCTGTCCAGGCCGAGATCGTCCATCACCGCGATCACATCGTCGGCCTGATCGGACGTGTCGAAGCGACCGGCGTACTCCGTCCTGCCAACGCCCCTGTTGTCCAGAGTGACGACGGTGTATGCAGGCAGAAGCGCAGCCGCCCTGCTCCAGAACGAATGCTCTGCTCCGAATCCGGCGACCATCACCAGCGGCTCCCCTTCGCCGACGGCCTCGTACCATATCCTGGCCCCATCGCGCTCTGCGTACATGGTGTCCCCTATACGGGTATCGTATTTACGGGGATACGCCGAACCGCTGATATCCACGTTCGCGGATACGGTCGCGATGGAGCCCCTCAAGAAGATCCTCATCATCGTCCTCGACGGCCTGGGCGACCGCGCCTGCGCCCAACTAAGGGGGCTCTCCCCGCTGCAGTACGTAAGGACCCCGAACCTCGACTGGTTCGTGGAGCACGGCGCCAGCGGAACATGCGACCCCATCGCCCCTGGCGTGAGGGCCGGCAGCGACACGGCACATCTCTCCATCCTCGGGTACGACGCCCGCGAGACATATTCCGGGCGCGGACCGTTCGAAGCCATAGGCGCTGGGATGGACATACAACCCGGCGATGTGGCGTTCAGATGCAACTTCGCCACGATGGACGACGACGGCGAAGTCGTCGACCGCAGAGCAGGCAGGATCCGCGCACCGGAGACGGTGCAGCTGGCCGAAGCAATAGACGGGATGGAGATCGACGGAGTCCTGTGCAGCGTGAAAGCCAGCACCGAGTATCGCGCGGTCCTGCTCCTCACCGGCGACGGCCTGTCCCCGAACGTGGGCGACGTGGATCCCGGCAGCGGGAGCATCGCAACTGAATGCAGGCCCCTTGACGGATCCGATGAGGCGGCATTCACCGCCAGCGTCGTGAACCGCTTCCTCGAAGAGGCCCGCTCCAGACTGAAGGCCCATGTCGTCAACAGGAAACGCGTAGCCGCCGGACTGCCTCCGGCCAACATGATCCTGCCCCGCGGCGCAGGAGGATACCCTCAGGTGGAGCCGTTCACGGATAAGTACGGGATGAGCGCCACATGCGTGGCGGGAGTGGGAATAGTCAAAGGGGTATGCAGCGTCTGCGGCCTCGATGTGTATCCCCTGCCGGGCGCGTGCGACGGATCCATCGACTCGGACCTGGGCGCCAAGATGTACAGCACGATGGACGCCCTGGAGGAGTACGATTTCGTGCTCATGAACATCAAGGCCGGCGACGTGGCGGGCCACATGGGCGATGCCAGGGCGAAGGCCGAGACGGTCAAGAGGATAGATGCCGTCATGGGCGCGCTCAGGCACTCCATGCCGGAGGACCTCGTGGTCGCCATCACATGCGACCACTGCACACCGTGCTCCCTGATGGACCACAGCGGCGACTCCGTCCCGGTGACGTTCTACACCAAAGGCATGATCCGCGACGACGCATCCGAATTCAGCGAGACCGGATGCGCCAGAGGTATGATGGGGAGGATACGCTCGTCGGATATCGTCCCGATATGCCTCGACCTCTCCAACAGGACCCCGAAGTTCGGGTCCTGACGACGACATCAGGATCAGACGAACGGAACCGCCCGTACTGACCGACACGATCCTCTCCGCCGTCGACGATATCCTCACGGGCTCGGACCCTATGGATGCGAGATGGACCTCCCCGTCGCGGTCCGTGAACTCCACCTGCAGGAGATGCCCCCTCCCGCGGGACCACGAGTCCAGGAGCTCCTCCGCATACGCGCGCACACGGTCCTCCCCGTTCAGCGCATGCATGGCCAGGAGATCCGTCAGACGGACGAGGCTGTCATCCCCGTCCGACAGATCGGACAGCCTGACGCGGGATGACTCCAGGACATCCAGCATATGGACGGGATCCGCATCGTCCGCATCGGGGCATACGACCGTTCCCGCAAGGACGGCGCACGCCGCGGCGAGGACTATCATGAACACCGCCGCATCCGCCAATGCCAGGAAGCCATCGTCCGTCGACCGCACAGCACCACCTCCATGAGCACCGGCACGACGCGTCCGCCATCGGCCTCCACGGACGAGACGAACGATGCGGACCATCTCCCGCCGTCCATGGAGCCGTAGACGAAGACGGCGGGCGCATCGCAGAACCCTCCGGGCACATCCACCGACACGGACGCCCCGGACAGGCCTCTGGACTCCACATACCCCTCCACATAGTCCCCGAACCCCGGTACGAAGATCCCGTCCTCTATGCATCCGGTGAGACGCGCGGGATCCAATCCCCCCGTCGGATCCGAGGCGTCGCCACCCGCCAGCCCGACCGCCGCGGCGAGGAACGCCGCCATCACCGTGGCCACCGCCATCATCGCTATCATGGACTCCATGAAGTCCATGCTGCCGGATCCGTCCGCATGCATGGTGTCCCTGTGCATCGTCCGGATATATAACACAGCGTCTACCACGTCGGAGACGGCCGTGCCCGGACCGGATGACGGCGCGCGGTCAATCCTTCCGGAGACCCCTGCGGTAGAGTATATCGGAGAACGAACCGCCGCACATCTGCAGTATCTTCTCCCTCAGCTCCGGATCGGGCCTGCGGGAGTACACGCCGACGGCCTTGGCCAGCGACACGGGGCGCTTCCTCAGGTCTATGCCGACGGAGGACACCCCCGATCCGCCCAGCTCCCCTATGCTGTCCAGAAGGAAGAGGTCCTGGGAGTTCAATATGCGGGCGAATCCCCTGGAATCGGTATAGACGGGGAACGTCCTGCCGTCCTCATCGGTCATCGACCCCCCTTCCATTCCGGGATCGCGGGAGTACATAAGCTCGGTTCTGCCGAACACCATGACCTCCGTCCTGCCCGGATACCGGGCGACGAGGTCGGACACCTCGTTCCTGGAGAGCTCCACGGACAGCGTGGCCTGGTAGATGTCGGACGGGAACCTGGAGTTGAACGCATTGAAGCTGTGCGACGCGTATATCCTCCTTCCCGCGAACCGTCTCAGCTGGGACGGATTGGAGACCATGACGTGTCCGTCCGCGACGCACTCGTCCATGCTGTCGAATCTGGGCAGTACCGCGACGCACTCCCTTCCGGCGGCCGCGCACGCCTCCTGCGCCTCCTGCAGCCTCGGACCGTACTCGAAATACACCCTGTCGGCATATGGGAGGACCGCATCCAGGACCTTCATGCCGCTCACGTAGAACGAGCGGTCCGGCCTGACGGCCACGACGCGCCTCCTGGGAGGCACGGCATCCTGCGCGTTGTGCCTGGAGGTGCCGCCGGTGAACCTCGGAGGCTTCCCGATTAGGTTCTTGATCTCGTCTATGCGGGGATCGTACGTCCGGTAGACGTCGTAGGTCCCGTCCGGAATCCTGAACGGCACGACTATCGGGTCGGTGTCGATGACCTTGAATCCCCCGGCCTTCCTGTCCCCTGCGAACAGGGACAGCCCGTCCTTCCTGCCCACCGGATCGCGGAAATCGGTATCGATGAGCTTCTGGCCCCTCACCACGGCGGTGCCGAGCATGTACCCGCGGTTGTCGGGGAACAGCGGCTGCACCGGGGACGCGACCCCGTCCAGATAGCCGTGGGACGTTCCGCGGTTGAACACCGTCCTGAGCAGGGACAGGTCGTGCTCGTATTCCTCTCCCAGATCACCCTTCTCCGCCAGGGAGTACACCCTCGTGGCGAGATAGGCGTACGCGGGGGAGCGCATGCGCCCCTCTATCTTCAGGGAATCCACCCCTATGCGACGGAGGTCCTCCACCATGTCCGCGGCGAAGAGGTCCGCGCAGCTCAGGAAGAAGCCCTGCCCCCCGTCCCTGGCGTACCTCTTCCTGCACGGCTGGGCGCACGCGCCGCGGTTGCCGCTCCTCCCGCCCATGTGGCTGGACATGAGGCATCCGCCGGACATGCAGTAGCACAGCGCACCCTGGACGAACACCTCCGTCTCGATGGGCGAATCGGGGACCATGAGGGATAGCTCCTCCATCGTGAGCTCCCTCGCGAGGACCGCCCTCCGGATCCCGTGCTCCTCGCACCACCGCAGACCTTCAAGGGAATGGATCTGCATCTGCGTGGACGCGTGCTTGGCGATGTCCATGCCCCCGATGGCGTCCAGAAGGCCCAGGTCCTGCACCAGGACCGCGTCCGCGCCTATGTCATCCAGGAACCTGACGAACGCCTTGGCCTCATCCAGCTCGCGGTTGTAGATCGACGTGTTGACCGCCACGTGCACCCTGACCCCGTTGTCGTGGGCGTATCCGACGGCGCCCTCGAGCTCCCTGTCGGTGAAGTTGCCTGCGGATGCGCGGGCGCCGAAGCTCTTGCCGGCCAGATAGACCGCGTTGCAGCCCCCCTTGACCGATGCGACGAGCCCTTCGGGATTCCCGGCTGGCGAGAGTATCTCCATGAGGTCACCCATCTGGTACGGGTATTAAGGGTATCGGCACGGAGCGGGGTGCTCGATACAAATATCAATGCGCCCCCCATCCCGCGCCCCATGGCTATAGTCAAGAGATCCTCCGATGTCTCCGTCTCCGACGGCACCGTCTCCGTCGGAGGCTGGGTCCAGGACGTCAGGAATCTGGGCGGCATCTCGTTCATCACCATGCGCGACGGCGCAGGGACCTACCAGGTCACGCTTCCCAAGAAGAAGATAGAACCGGAGCTGTTCAAGATGCTCACCGGCCTGTCCCGCGAATCCGTCGTGAGGATCGAAGGCGCCGTCAAGGAGAGCAACCAGACCTCCACCGGATGGGAGATCATCCCCGAATCCGCAGAGATCGTGTCCGAGGCCGCGGTGCCCCTCCCTATGGGCGTCGTCGACAAGGTCAACGTCGAGCTCGACACCCGCCTCAACCACAGGTTCATCGACCTCAGGAAACCCGAGGTACGCGCGGTGTTCGAGCTCAAGTCCCTCATGGTCGAGCTCATAGAAGAGGCCGCGAGGAAGAACGGCTTTACCCAGGTCTACACCCCCAAGATCGGGGCCGCGGGCGCCGAAGGAGGAGCAGAGCTGTTCAAGGTCCAGTACTTCGACAGGCCCGCCTACCTCGCCCAGTCCCCCCAGCTCTACAAGCAGGTCCTCATGTCCACCGGCCTCGACAGGGTGTTCGAGCTCGGCCAGGCGTTCCGCGCGGAGCAGTCCAACACCAACCGCCATGTGACCGAGTTCGTGTCCTTCGACGGCGAGATGTCCTGGATCGAGAACGAGGAGGAGGTCATGGCGATGATCGAGGGGATCGTCGACCACGTGCTCAGAGGACTCAAGGAGAGGGGCGCCGCGCAGCTCGCGGCGATCGGCAAGGACATAACGGTCCCGCCGAGGCCCTACCCCGTGCTCACGTACAGCGAATGCCTGAAGATCGCGCAGGATGCCGGTCTCCCGCTCGAGGAGGGCGACGACCTCGGAACAGAGGGCGAGAAGGCCGTCGGCGACGTCATGGTCGCCAGAGGCAGCGATCTGTACTTCATCAAGGAGTACCCCGAGGAGGCCAAGCCGTTCTACATCATGGAGAAGGACGGCACGCCGTACTCGTTCAGCTTCGATCTGGACTACCGCGGCCAGGAGATCAGCTCTGGGGGCCAGAGGGAGCACAGGTACGACGAGCTCGCCCGGAGGATGGTCAAGAAGGGCCTCGACCCGGCCGACTTCGGATTCTACCTGGAGGCGTTCAGGTACGGGATGCCCCCGCACGGAGGATGGGGCATCGGCATCGAGAGGCTTCTGGAGAAGGCTCTCGATCTCCCCAACATCAGGGAGGTCATCCTCTTCCCGAGGGACCCGTCCAGGCTGTCCCCTTGAAACCGCCGGAGGGCCTTCCGGCCCTCCGTTTCAGTTCTCCTAAACTTTATATCGGACCCTGCTTCATCGAATCTCATGCGGATCACCACCAACGGGATCTCCGTCTATTACGAGGTCAGAAGGCAGAAGAAGCACTCTCCCCCGATCATAATGCTCCACGGCAACTGCGAGGACCACTCCATATTCGACCGCGCCGCAGATTATCTGGAGCAGGTGTTCACCGTGTACCTTCCCGACTCCCGCGGCCACGGGCAGAGCTCCCCTCCGTTGAACGGCGAGTACCACTACGCCGACATGGCGGACGACCTGTACGACTTCATAAGGAAGCTGGAGATAGACCGGCCGATAATATGCGGGTTCAGCGACGGCGCGATAACCGCGATGCTGTTCGCCATGGACCACCCGGACATCCCGTCGAGGATGTTCCTCTGCGGACCAAACCTCCGCCCGGACTCCCTGAAGGGCGTCGGAATGGCCGTCACGAGGCTCAGGCACGGGAACGATCCGAGGGTTGCGATGATGCTCCGCGAGCCGCACATCGATCCGGCCGACCTGTCCAGGATCTCCTGCCCCGTCACGGTCGTCGGCGGCAGCAGGGACTGCGTGGACAGATCGGAGCTCGAACTCATAGCGGACTCAGTCCAGGACGGCACCCTCTGCATCATGAAGAGAGCCGACCACTACAGCTATATCAGGAACAGCACCAGGATCGTCGACTCCATCTTCATGGACACCGGGATCGACACGTCCGAGGTGCATGTAGTCTACGGCTTCGCCCACGACGACCGAGGGGTTTTCGCTCACCCCCCTGTTCGATTTAAATACGGATGCACGGAATCCGAACGCGGGGACAACATGGCACCGCCAGGGGATACGTACGAGAGGGAGCTCAAGGCCCTGCTCTCCGGAGATGAGAAAGTCATCGCCAAGATGATCAAGACGTGCGATGAGACGGAGAGAGCGAACTTCCTCCGGATCAGCGACGAGCCGTTCATGATGATACGTGCCGCCGGGTCGCTGGGAGTGGACCTCCTGGCTCTGAGATGGGACTTCTCCTGCCCGATAGAGGTCAAGAGCTCGGCGGAGGAGGTCATCCACTTCAGCAAGAACCAGAGGCTGACCGAGCAGGTCGAGCAGATGAAGGCCGACTGCGCACGCTCCCATGTCGTCCCGATCTACGCGTACCGCCTGAAGGCCAGAAGAGGCGATCCCTGGAGGATCTTCACCGTTCCCACCGACCTCAGATACAGGGGGTTCAACGACGTCCTGTACAGGAGGATCCCGAAGCTGGAGGTCTCCAGCAACGGATTCTACATAATGCGCTGGGAGAACGGCATGAAGCTGTCCGACTTCATCGGATTCGTATCTCGTTCGGAGTTCTCGGAGCAGCGAGGGACACCGTCAGGACTCATAGGGCTCATCATCCGATCAGCCGAGGTTCATCATCATCCGGTCTGTCCCTATGCGTCCACGCCGACCGCGTATAAAATACGACGCAGGATACGGCGGACGCCCGGAGAACACGGGAGAAGCCGATGATTCGAACCCTGCTGCACCGGATATGGTGCTCAGGACGCTTCCAGACGATAGGAACAGATACAATGGCGCGGGGAGAGGCCTGCCTCCTCTGATGGCCAGCATCACTCGTCTCGTTCTCAATTTTCAGTGAATTGTTTAGATTCGATGGCGTGCGCCTTCGACCTCACTTATCCCCGCGTTAGCGGCATTCACACTTTCTCACAGTCATTCAATCAGATGACAGGGGGCGATCTCCGAGGTTTCCGACGGTCTCCGGCGGAATGCCGATGGGAACCCCTCGAAACCCTTTCTCAAATCTCTTTCCGCCCGCTGAGGGCTAAAAACAATGAACGCAAGGAGCTGAAATGAAATGGCAACAGAATCCAAAGAGTCCAAATCCGCAGCACAGTCCGTCATCGCAGAGGTCCGGCAGGACCTCGGAGCACCCCACGATCGCAACGAGACCATCAAGGAGTCCCTCCTGAAGATCCGCGTCGGAGACATCATCAGCAACCTGGGCATCGCGCAGCGCTTCAATGAGAAGACCGGAGCGTACCTCCCTCCCGAGCCGACCTACTCTCTCGGCTACATGGAGAAGATCCGCAAGGTCGACGGGTCCATCGAGTCCAAGTACAACTCGATCCCGGTCCCGAAGAACTCCGCTGATTTCCGCGCTCTCGGAGAGCACTTCCTGATGGTCGCCGAGGCGACCGTGGGTATCGAGTTCAAGAGTTCCGCTCAGGAGATCGACGACCTCGACAATGCGCTCTCCAGACTCAAGCAGTTCAAGACCGGGGAGGGGGCTTGAATAGATGCCCGGCCCCGCTGTTTTCATCTTCCAGGGGCCGGGCTCCATCGAACCCGCCGGGGGGATTCCCGGACCAATGGAGGCATTTCTTTCAATGGCCAGAAAAGCACCGAGATTCCACAGCTCCAAGCTGACCGATGCGGAGAACCGCACGGTCAATAGGATGATCAAGCGGAGCTGGAGCAATGGATGCGACGCAGGCCGCCGCATCACACTCGCCCGGCTCTATTCCTCCGGGCGTATCAGGAGGGGGACCAGATGACCCCTCGCAACCATTTCCTCGCCGTCGTCGCGGTGATGGCCTTTGCCGTCGCAGCGTTCGCCGGCATCGCCGCTGTCTCGGACGACTCCGAGGCTGGACCCATGGGTGTTACGGGGTCCGGAACCCAGTCTGATCCCTATACTGAGTATGCGGATGTTCTTTTCGCATCTATGTCATCCTCGGCCTATATCAAAGTTGGAACGTATGTTTCAATCTATGGTGAATCGGAGGACTTCGTTGTATCATCAGGATTCGGTCTGACGGTGGTCAATCTTTCGGATGACGCTCCGACCGACAATTCTTCGGTCGCCGGAAAACTGACCAAGACCGGGACATTGACGATAACTTACGGATCTGTGTCCAAGATTCTGATTGTGATTTCTGACACTCCGTCCGAACAGGACATCAATTTCACGTCTCCGGCCGCGGTCTCGATGATCTCCGGCGGATCCATCTCCTACACCGCGACGACCAACGTTGCGGCGACGTTCAGCGAGTCCGGAGGGACCGCATCCAGCAGGCTCTCCGTGGATTCCTCCACCGGCAGGGTCTCCGGGACCCTGACCAATGCCGGGACGACCAAGACGACCTACACCTACACGATCAAGGCCACATCCACGACCCTGGCCAGCAACACGGCGACGCAGACCATCACCATCGAAGTCTATCCCGTCGCCAAGATCAGCGCGTCCGCAACGTCCGTCTCCGCCACGTCCGGTAAGGCGATCTCCTCGATCACCCTCACCGGAAATCTGGGGATGAGCTTCTCCAAGGCGTCCGGGTCCTTCCCGTCCGGTGTGTCGCTCTCGTCCTCCGGGACGATCAGCGGGACTCCGACGGAGACAGGCAGCTTCAGCGCCGTTGTCAAGGGCACGACGTCGCAGGGCCCTGTCCAGAGCCCGACGATCACGATCCGCATGACTGTGGCGGCTCCCGAGGCTTCCTTCAGCGTCTCCCTCGGCTCTCCCGGCACCGTGCTGGCCGGCTCCTCCGTGAGTATTCCGGTCACCGCGACGAGCATCAGCGGCATCGACTGGACCTTGTCCGGCACCGCCGCATCTTGGCTCACTAAGTCCGGGAACTCGCTCGTCGGATCCGCTCCCTCTGTCGAGTCCTCGACGGACCAGTCCGTCACCCTCACCGGTAAGACGCCCGGAGGACAGACCAGGAGCGCGACGGCGACGATCAGGATCGAGCCCGTCATGGCTTTCACCAGCGTGCCGACTGCCGACTGCGTGATCAATCCCGTCTATACCTACGACGACGACGGCAACCCGACCGTCGCTAATAGGATGCTGCTCATGACCGAGGTCTCGGCCGACGGTTCCGGAGTCTCCTTCGACTTCCCGAAGACCCTGACCATCGAGGCCACTTTCACCGGCAGCAATGCCAAGACCGTCTCTTGGGACTGGGGCGACGGGACCACGGACGCCGGGACCAAGGTGCAGCACACCTATGCCAAGCCCGGCACCTACACGATAACCCTGATCGCGGCCAACGATCTTGGGGAGGACAGGATCTCCTTGTCCGTCCATGTTGGTGAGACTACCGACATCCTCCTGATCGCCGTCGCCGCGCTGCTCGTCCTGATCCTGATCGCCGTCTGCATCCGCCGCCGCTCGTCCAGGGCCTCGTCCTGGAGCTCCGGGCGCTCGGCCGGCAGGAGGAGCCGCTGAGCTCCGCGGGGCCTTCGGGCCCCGTTCATCCGGAGGGATGAGATGTCGTGGATGAGCGGCCTCGGCCGCATCCTGAGCAGAGCCGGCAGCAGGGCGTCCCGTGCCGCCAGCCGCATCAGCTGGGGCACCTGGGGCAAGGTCGGCGGTGCCGGGGGCGCCGCCGCGGTGGTCTGGACCGGATGGACCAGCCTTGTGAGCACGGTCTCCGATGCCACCGGCCTCACTCCGGAGGAGACCCGCACCTCTCTGTTCCTGATCGGCGGGGTCCTCGTCGCATGGATCGCGGCGCGTCTCATCCTACCGGACAGGGGAACGACCGTCGTTCTCGACCGCGACTCCGGCAGGAGGCCGTCTGGAAGCGGAGCTCCGAGGAGGAGGACCGTCAGGGCATCCGACGGAAGGAGGATCAGATGAACCTCCGCATCGCAGCGCTCTCCGTCGTCGCCGTCATGATACTGGTCGCGGTCCCGGCCGCTGCATCGGAGGACTCGGACGCGGCGCCGGTTCCGACGTCCTACGACTTCAGATACGATTTCTCCGAGCATGCCTATAGGACAAATTCTCCTGAGGATATCTGGACGATCGTCTATCTCGGGTCCGGCACGACGCCGGGCCTCGAGGATGCGAGGATCTATGCTGAGATGCTGAAAATCTCCAAGGATCGCCGTGTTCTTTCGACGGTTTCATCCTATCTTCCGACCTGGATCACCTTCGAGTTTCCGCCGTCCTGGTCCGGCATCAAGATCCATGTCAAGCCCGGAGCCGTCTGCAACGAGATGTTCTGGATCCTGTTCGGTCTCGATTCCGGGAAGAAGCTGCTCATGACCATTCCGATCCAGATCACCGACGGAGGCTCCGTCGCGCCGGATCCGTCCACCAACCGGTTCTCGCTGATCTTCGATACGCAGGGCGGATCCGCGGTCTCATCGATGACCGCGGATTCCTTGGAGAGATCTCATACGTTCGACATCTCCTCCGTTCAGGATCCGTCACGGGATGGCTTCAGATTCAGGGGCTGGTCCACCGATCCGAGCGGAGAGGCCGTCTTGACGGGGCTTGTCGTGACGGTGACTCTCACGGACGGGACGTCGGCCTCAAGGACGATCTATGCCGCGTGGGAGAAGGCGGGAACACCGACGCCTCCGTCCATCCCCGACCCTCTCCGTGAGCTCCTGGAGCTGCTCTCCGACCCGGGGATCATGCTGCTCTTCATCGCAGGGGTCTTCGGCCTCGCCGTGCTGGTGCGCGTCCGCCGTCAGGGGATGGTGCGATGGCGTGGCCTCTGCTGATCGGCGTGGCCTCCGCGATCGGATCCGCGATCTACCTTTGGCAGGACTGGAGGACCGCCAGGGACATCGAGGACAGCGTCTCCCAGATGGAGGCTTATCTCAGGCTATTGGAGGGCCAGATGACCCTTACGGAGTTTCTGGAGGCTGCCTGGCCCTCGCTCGCGCTCCTGGGAGCCGTTCTGGTCCTCGGCTACATCATCGCCACGCCCAGGAGGGCGAGGGCATGAACTGGTCCTTCTGGATCGGGACGCTGAGCGCTGCGCTCAACGTCCTGTTCATCGCCGATTTCGTTTCCTACATGATTTCCGGGCAGTCCCTGGCGGCGTTCAGCTTCAGCACCGGATCCCTCTCGGATCTGATTCTGCAGGTCCATCCCGGCATGACCCCGGAGGAGTTCATGATCGCCAACGGCGTTCTTCTCGGATTCAGCGTCCTGCTCCTTTCGGCATCTATCTGGATCGCCTATGCGAGCTCCGGAGTGATCGTCGATGATTCCTCGTGCTCCTGCCCCCGCAGAAGCACGACCGGAAGGAGGCGCTCGTCATGAGGATCGTCCGCATGATCTCCGGCATCACGCTCCTCACCGCGTCCGCATGGATGGGGCCTGCCATCAGCAGCGCCCTGGGGTGGTCCGAGATTTTCGGCTACGTTTCGATCTCCTCCATCCTCGCGTTCATCGGAGGGGTGGTTTTCTGGTCCGGTCTTCCGGTCGTCGGATCCTCGACGAGATTCAAGGGGGTCTGAGATGACCGTCGCCGTCATGATCGCCGCACTGATCGGGCTGCTCCTCGGAGCCGCGGTCTCCTGGATCCGCTGCACCCGGAGGATCTCCTATGAGGTGATCGATGTCCTCCGAGATCCCTCCGGAGCGGCCGCAGGAGGTCGTCGGCCGGACCTGGGCCGATGTGGTCTGGCGCGGACGCGGAGCGCTCCTCGCCGTCATCCTCCTGCTCATCGTAGTGCTCGTGCTGGCGATCGCACGGCCCGATCTCTCCGGTGTGGGAGGCCATGCCGGGGAGATCGAGGCGTTCATCGCGGCCTTAGTCCTCGGGGTGATCGTCGGCCGCATCGCGGCCGGCAGGCTCCATCGGGTCCGCTATGTCGATTATCTGGTCCTCGACTTCGAGGGCCTCCGCGGAGCGATCTACAGGATCCCAGTCCCGCAGCTCGCCCGCATGGAGATCTCCGGCGGTAGCAACTTGGTCTTCAGCTGGCGGACCGGGCAGACCGTCCGGCTCGCCCGCCGGGTGGATCTCCGGGCGGGGGTCATCGAGACCGCCTGGCCCCATGAGGTGCCCATCGAGCAGGCCGCCTATACCCTCTCGGACCTCCAGGCCCGGGAGGAGGACTATGAGCGCTGCAAGATCGAGAATCTGATGCTCCGCAGGAGATCCATGGTCATCGCCGCCGATCTCGCGCGTCAGGCCAATACCCACCTGGCCGACGAGATTTCCGACGTCCTCCAGCTCGGGAGCCTGGACGTCGTCGCCTACATGGAGGGTCTGGATCCCCTCAAGCCCCACCGGGAGGATCCGGAGGACGGAGCGCAGCAGGAACAGGAGGCGGAGGAATGACTGCGGATTCCGCAGCGAACTCTTGCGGATTTCGCAGCGGGTCCCGTCTCCTCGACGAGCTCTCGACGATGCCCCACGGCATCATCGGGATCTCCGCATCCGGCAAGCAGGGCAAGAGCGCTCTGGCCTTCGCCATCGCCTGCATGACCCCCGGCATCCGGGACCGCCCCCGGTACCTCTTCGAGACCGCCCAGGCGGATCTCGGCTGCTTCCCCGGGTTCGAGTGCATCACGGATCTGGACGACGCACCGCCCGGATCCGTCGTCGTCATCGAGGACCTCGGCCGCATCTTCGCGGCCCGCGGGTCCGCGCAGAACGCGGTTTTACCCCGGTGGCTGGGGGTCATCTCGCACAAGAGCATCATCGTCATCTTCACGATCCAGAATCTGAGCGATGCCGACATCGCTCTTTTCCGGTCGCAGAACTTCATCGAGCTCCACAAGATCATGCATGACGAGGACATCGAGTTCGAGCGTCCGGAGTTCCGGGAGGCCTCGACCTATGCCAACCTCATGATCCGCAGATTCTCCGGAGAGCATCCGGAGATCCCGATCCGTGCGATGGTCTATGCTTCCCGGTGGTCCGAGGTCACCGCTTGGCCTCTGCCCCCGTGGTGGTCCGACGACTGCGCCCACTTCCTGCGGGATGTGAGGGTCGGCGACGCCGGCAGGAGGCGGGCATGACCGAGATCATCAGCGATCAGGCCATCGACCGCGCCGAGGCGTTCCGTCTCGCCAAGGCCTTCCGCCTCCCCCCGGAGATCGCTCTGAACTGCGACCCTGAGGTCCTCCGGTTCTCGGTGTTCCTCGATTGCTACGGCATCGGCGACTCGCTGATCTGCCGCCGCATCCGGGCCCTAAAGGGGTCCGTCGGGACGATGGCGGCCATCGCCGGGTCCTCGGCATCCTATGCCGACCGTCTATCCCATTTCACCGGCCGGGACGTTCCGGTCCGCTTCGTGGATCTCCGGGCGGTCCTCTCCGGGCCGGCCGGGGGCGGCTCGCCGCCCGACCCTATATCGGCGAGGGACGGGGGCTTCGCCTGTTCCCCCGGTGGCTCCGGCGGAGCCGGAGACAGGCCCGAAGGCCCGTCGGCGCCTCCGGCGCCAGGGTCGCTCGGGCCAGGGGGACCAATCGACGGGGTGCGATGGGGGTGCCCCGCGCCCCCGGAGCGCCCCGGCGCTTACCCGGTCCGCAGGACCGGGGCAAACCCTTTCCGAAACCCTTTCCGGCCCGGAAGGGCAGGAATCTGAGCGATACCATGAGAATCGATAAGCTTGAGGAGTATGACAGTCGCCGCGATGCGGCGACGATAGAGGGCATAGAGAGAGCCGCGGAGCTGGAGGAGGCCCTGGGCATCATCGAGCGCCGCGCCATCGGGAACGCGCTGCTCGTGCATCCCGTCACCCGGTTCGTGCTGAGGTCGCCGGTCGAGTCTACGATGTATCCTGCCATAAGAGAGAGTTACGTTAGTCTCGCCAAAGAGCTCCTCGGGCGGAAGCCCAGGACCGAGTACGGTGATCATAAGCGCGCAGCGGACCGCACGGACGCTCCCAATATGGTTTGGAGCCTGCCCGGGCGCGGCGCAGGCTACGGCAGTTGCGGAGTGATGAGGCCCCGGACGGAGGAGAGCGGCGACGGACCCGTCCGGAGCATCCCGGTAAAGATGTGCACGACGGACCCGAGGCACTATCTCCGCGCGGTCTCCAATCACTGCGGATCCATGCGGTGCTCCAAGTGCATGAACTACACCTCGATGATGACCGCGATCCGCATCGAGGAGAGGATCTGCACGCCTGCGGACATCGAGGGCAGGAGGACCGGCATCTACGATCAGCCCAAGCACTGGGCCATCAGTCCTCCGCAGGAGTGGATGAAGAGGATCATGCAGCGCTCGGACCACTTCTCCGCCCTGGTCGATGACCTCTGCAGGCTCCTCCCGGCATACGGATTCTATGCCGGAGCGATCGTCTGCCATCCCTGGAGGCTCTCTGAGGATTCGCAGGAATGGATCTTCTCTCCCCATTTCCATGCGGTCGGATTCGGCAGATTCGACAATATGGGCCTCCGTCGCGATCTGGCGGAGGCCGACCGCGGAGCCGGAGGCATCTGGGGCGACGACGGCAGGACCGAATCTTGGATCTTCAACCAGATCCATCCCGACGAGCCGCTCCGCAGCGTCCGTCATACTTTTGGATATATTTTGACGCACGCAGGCATAGGATCGTTCGATCACGAGGTCGATTGGATCGATGCCGCCGACAGGATCTCCATCCCGGTGGAGCCGGGCAAGGGCAACGCCGCGGAGCGCGCCAAGACCATCGCGCCGCACATGGTGCAGGGCGACGCCTGGAGGGAAAACGGCTTCTGGCCCGAGCATCTGGACGAGTTCGACTGGCATCACTGGACGGGGCGGCAGCTGACCGGCGGCATCCCGATCTATCGTGTCTTCGGCAGCGTTTCCAAGGTCCGCACCCTCTCGGATTTCAAGGAGCGCGCCCCGCGCCTCTGCCCGGACTGCGGCCAGCCCATCGGCAGATTCGAGGGGGTCAAGAGCCTCACGTTCGAACCGGTCCTCTATAACCGCAGCTCCAAGATCAGGATCATGGCCGATGATGTCGACGAGGTCCGGAGGGTCTGGACGGAGCGTTCTCCGGAGCTCCGGGATGCGGGATTGGACATCCTCGATTTCGCCGCGGCGGTCCCTCAGTGCAGCACTCCGGAGACCAAGGGCCTTCAGGAGCTGGAGAGGCTCCGCACACCGGACGAGCGCGTCCGGAGCCTCGACCGCAGGATCGTCTACATCCCGTCCCGGTTCGGGATGGGATGGGACCCCGTGGTCATGACGAGAGCGCAGGAGGCGATCTATCGGAGGACAGGGGAGCTTCCGAGCGGTGTGGACTGGCCCGATTCCGTCGGTTCCGTCCCCTACGAGGACATCCGTAGGACGTCCGAGGGTACCGGTACCGTTGCGCCCGTCTCGATGACGATCGGTCGCAGACCGAGCGAGCGAAGGAACGATTTCAGTAGGGAGTCATCGACCCGGTTGTCCGAGACGCACTTGTGGCAGATCGGAGAGGCGGCGGATGCCTCGAAGCCGCGCCCGCAGACCATGCAGCATCCGGTCTTCTCGATGTACCCGGGATTTTTCCACCGGTTCCAGCTCCGGAAGCATTTCGCACAGTACGGGTGCTCCAGATCGAAGGGGATCCTCTCGCCGCATCTGATGCAGTAGCCCTGCGCGGTGCCGGAGCTCTTCCTCGGGGACTTGCCGCTCTCCGCCGGGGAAGCCTTCCCCGGGGATTTCCTAGGCTCGCTCATCCTCCGGAGACGCTCGACGTCGCGGAGGACCGCATCATAGATCTCCGGAGCTCCGCTCCTGGAGATCAGGATCCCCATCTCGAAGTTGTTGATTATCGAGTACTGGTAGAGGTTCATCGAGGTTATCAGCGCTCTTTCCTCGTTGAGGTAGCATTTCGCATGGAGATCCCTCAGCCATCTGATCTCCAGATTCTCCAAGGAGTGCAGCCATTCGGATTCCTCGAACTTCGGATCCGTCTTGCCGTAGATCAGAACGGACTCCACTTCGAATCCGGAGCCTCCATCTACGGTATCCCGGAGATAGCCTTGCAGTTTTTCAGGGACCTGCAGGAACGGACTGATCAGGAACAGCTTCTCCCGGGCGTTCTTGATGATGTTGTTGATCGCGGCGCTCGAACCGGCCGCGTCGGTATAGGCGACGGCATCCTGATGCATCGGATCGGGAAACGGATCCGAAATGAATTACGTTTCGTAGGCAATTTGAGTATCTTCAATTATTCGCATCTTCCGGCGAAGATGCGCCGATATCAGTTGTGAATCCAGTGAGCCCTTGGAGGCTAGGGGAACGCCGGAATCGGGGGTCC
>CAYUPU010000003.1:0-50768 GCA_964445265.1 uncultured Methanomassiliicoccales archaeon | reverse complement strand
GAGAGATGAACCCCCAGCAGCTCTGGGAGACCACTATGAACCCCGAGACCAGGATCATGAAGAAGATAATGATCGAGGACGCGATCCTCTCCGACCAGCTGTTCTCGGTGCTCATGGGGGAGGATGTGGAGCCGAGGCGCGAGTTCATCGTCGAGCACGCGCACGAGGTCGTCAACCTGGATGTGTGATATCATGGACGGGGAGAAGAAGCTCATAATCCAGCCCATCGAGAAGGAGATGCAGCGCTCCTACATCGACTACTCCATGAGCGTCATAGTCGGCCGTGCCCTTCCGGACGTCCGCGACGGGCTCAAGCCGGTGCACAGGAAGATCCTGTTCGCCATGAACAACCTGGGGCTGCAGTACAACCGCCCCCACAAGAAGTCCGCAACCGTGGTGGGAGAGGTCCTGGGTAAGTACCACCCCCACGGCGACACCGCGGCATACGACGCGATGGTCAGGATGGCCCAGCCCTTCTCGCTGAGGTATCCTCTCGTGGACGGGCAGGGCAATTTCGGTTCCGTCGACGGGGACTCCGCGGCCGCGATGCGTTACACCGAGGCCAGGCTCTCCAAGATGGCCAGCGATCTGATGGCCGACCTGGACAAGGACACGGTCGATATGATCGACAACTACGACGGGTCCCTGAAGGAGCCGTCGGTCATGCCGTCGAAGTTCCCGAACCTCCTGGTGAACGGATCGGACGGAATCGCGGTCGGCATGGCTACGAAGATGCCTCCGCACAATCTCCGCGAGGTGTGCGACGCCATCATGTACCAGATCGACCACCCCGGAGCGTCCCTGGAGGAGCTGATGCAGTTCATCAAGGGCCCCGACTTCCCGACCGGCGGGACCATCTACGGCCTGGCAGGGATCCGCTCCGCATATCAGACCGGGCGCGGCAGGCTCAGGGTGAGGTCCAACGTCCACATCGAGGAGATGTCCAACGGCAAGGAGAGGATCATCGTCGACGAGATCCCGTACCAGGTCAACAAGGCCCTGCTCATCGAGCAGATCGCGGACCGCGTCAAGAACAAGGAGATCGAGGGCATAACCGATCTGCGCGACGAGTCCGACAGGCACGGGATGCGCGTGGTCATAGAGCTCCACAAGGACGCGCTCTCGCAGGTCGTTCTGGAGAATCTGTTCAGGAAGACCAACATGGAGGTCACCTACGGCGTCATCAACATCGCCCTGGTCGACAACAAGCCCACGGTGCTGAGCCTCTCCGCGCTCATAGGCCACTACATAGACCATAGGAGGAGCGTCGTCGTCAGGAGGACGCGGTACGACCTCGAGCAGGCCGCGAAGCGCTTCCACATCCTCGAGGGCCTGATGAGGGCACTGGACATGCTGGACGAGACCATCACCCTCATACGCGGGTCCGATGATGCCGAGTCGGCCAACCAGGGGCTGCAGGACCTGCTGTCCATCGATGCCGACCAGGCGAAGGCCATCCTGGACATGAGGCTCCAGAAGCTGACCGGCCTGGAGATCACCACCCTCAGGCAGGAGTACGATGACCTGATCCGGACCATGGACGACCTGAAGGACATCCTGGCCCACGACGAGAGGGTCATGGCCATCATAAAGGACGAGCTGAAGGAGATGGAGGACACCTACGGCGATGACCGCAGGACTGTCATAGACCCCAATCCCATCGACTCCGACGAGGAGGACCTCATCCCGAGGGAGCAGGTGGTCATAACCGTCTCCGCGGATAGCTACATCAAGAGGATTCCGCTGAGCACCTACCGGCAGCAGGCCCGCGGCGGCGTCGGGGTGACTGCCATGCAGACCAAGGAGGAGGACCATGTGGCGGCGATGTTCGTCACGTCCTCTCACGACTACGTGATGTTCCTCACCAACCGCGGCAGGCTCCTGTGGCTCAAGGCGTACAGGATCCCCGAGGGCAGCAGGCAGTCCAAGGGCAAGCCGATAATCAACCTCCTGCCCGGGCTGGAGGAGGGCGAGAAGGTCATCAACTCCATCTGCGCCTCCGGTTTCCCAGAGGACCGCTACCTCGTGTTCTGCACCCGCAACGGCCTGATCAAGAGGACCGTGATGTCCGCATACGGCAACGTGCGCTCCAAGGGCATCAAGGCCATCAAGATGGACGAGGGCGACGAGCTGATCGAGATAAGCATAGCCTCCGAGGACGATGAGATCATAATCGCCTCCGCGGACGGCCAGGCGGTCAGGTTCGACTGCTCCGATGCGAGGGCGACGGGCAGGGACACCATGGGCGTCAAGGGCATGACCCTGGATGCCGGGGACCGCGTGGTGTCCATGGCGGTCGTCAGGCCCGGCGACAGGCTCCTGACGGTGTCCGAGAACGGGTACGGCAAGATCTCCGATGTCGACAGCTACCGCAAGACCCGCCGCGGCGGCAAGGGCGTGATCACGATCAAGACCGACGAGAGGAACGGGAAGGTCGTGAGAGTCAGGAGGGTGGATCCCGGCGACCAGCTGATGCTGACCACCGCCGCCGGCAAGACCATCCGCATCGACACCGACGAGATCAGGGAGACCGGCCGCAACGCCAAGGGGGTCCGGCTGATAGACGCCCGCGACGGCGACAAGGTCATCTCGGTCGAGCCCCTGATGACGGAGGAGCAGGAGTACGAGATCGAGGAGGCGGCCCCTTCCGAACCATCTCCTAAGCCGCCCGCGGAGGGCGCGTACGAGCCGGGCGACTTCGATGGGAAGGAGGACGACCTCTGACGTCGTCGGCCTCCCGGCCCGGTACCGGGAGGCCAAATCTTATAAAGGGGCTGTCTATAGGGTCGCTCAACGCCGTGGTAACTCAGTTGGGAGAGTGCAAGACTGAAGATCTTGAAGTCGCTGGTTCGAGCCCGGCTCACGGCACCATGATTCCCATTCCGTTCTCAGAGGTCGCCCATGGAGGGCGATGTCGTATTCATCGATATCCGCACCTGCGGCCTTACCCTTTCCCAGGCCCTTGCGGAGATCGAGCGCATAAAGGCCAAGAACCCGGAGTTCGAGATATTCATGGATGGCGACCGCTATGCGATAGTCGGAAGGAGGCGGAGTCGATGGGGCGCGGAAGGATCACGATAGGCCTGTACAATTCGTACGATCAGAACTTCAGGGAGCCGCATAGGCGCGTCATCGCCCGCGCAGGCGATCTGGCCAGGGCGTACGACATGGGGCTCGCCCTCTTCGGGTTCCCCATTCCCGAGAACGCCCGCACCCCGAAGGAGATCGCCGAATGGGTCGCCGGGACCACCAGCATAGGCGGCCACGGGAGGAACTTCATGGAGATGGCCGAGACCGGACGCTTCAACTGCTTCCCCTATCCGGGCAGAGGCTTCCCGCCGCAGCTTGGGGAGATCGTCCTCGCGACGTGCAGGCCGGATCCCAGAAAGCAGGTGACGCTGTCGCAGACGGTGGACATGGTCGAAGGGGGTCGGAGCATAACCGTCCTGTTCGGGATAGGGCCGCACGGTGTGCCGAAGGATGTGATGTCCATACCCCGGGCCAATCTCGACATAACCCCGGGTGGGTACTCCCTCGAGACGTGCACCGCTCTCGGCGCCGTGTGTGGCGCCCTATATGCCAGGATGCGGCTCCGACGCCGTTCGTCGACGGCGGAGAACATTTTATCCTGCAAGCCGCTTGCACGGTCGAATGACTGATATGGGGTACAGCTCGGATTACGAGGTCTATCTGACCCAGCACAACGGGATACAGATAGTGACCAATGAGCTGAGCCTCCAGCTTCTCAAGGAGATGCGCAGCCACGAGGTCTCCCCCACTGAAATCGCGTTCGTGCTGAACATCCCCAAGTCCACCATACAGGGGAACATAGCCAAGCTCCTCCGCATGGGCATAGTGGAATCCCAGGTCCGCATCGACGACGCCCGCAGCGCGGTCTATCACATCGAGGCCATGCTGCTCTTCAGCAGCTACGCCGGGGAGGACTGGCAGCTGTACGCCAGGGTGGCTTCCGTCAAACGCATCATGAGCAACGGCCGCTGCACGGCCAGGGAGGACCTGTCCCTCTACGGAGTATCGCTCATGGAGAGCGGATTCAACATAACCCAGGGTCTCTTCAACGTCGGTGTCGCGCTGACCCGCGGGACGTTCGACTCCTCATGGTGGGACGTCATCCTGGGCGGGATATCGACGCAGTGCGCTCCTGATGACATAGAGGTCGATTTGGACACGTCCGAGACGCTCACTCTGACGTTCCGGTCCGAGAAGGAGGACATATCCGACATACCCTTGATCCTCGTTCCGATGCTCGGGGCGCTCAGGGCCCATTCGAAGGTCCTCATCGGTCACAACCTGTCCCACGAGATCCAGCTATCCATCGAGGAGAGGGGCCATCTCGTCCGGCTCTGCGTGGACCAGTTCGAGGGGCAGGACTACGAGGCGGACTACGACTCCAATCCCTATGGGTCGTTCAGGGCGGACGAGCCGTTCGCGATATACTCGATAAACGGCCGCGCCATGCTGTTCACCAATCCCACCATGATGGGTCTGCTGGACACCCTGTCGGAGCGCGATCAGAGCCTCAACGAGCTGGAGAGGTCGATGCGCATCCCGAAGGCCACCATCTACGCCTCGGTGATGAAGCTGATATCCATAGGCGCGGTGGAGATCAACGAGGGCTCCGGGTCGCCCAAGAGGTACACACTGGTCGCGGATCCGATCCTGTACATAACGGATCCGGAACCGGGCGGGGAGAGCAGGCTCGGGGAGATCGTATCGGAGTTCCAGGCCGGCCGTCTGGATTACTATTCTGCCGTCATCTCGTACTCTTTGCAGGCGATAGGCTGCATGGGCATCCATTTCGACAAGATGTTCATGAGGGCGGGGAAGAACACGGCCCTCACGGTGCTCGCGCTCGACACCATCGAGCCGCAGGATTTCGTGGATCTCGCATGCAATATGGTCTCCGGCCCGGACAATGCCGAAATCACGACCTATCTCCCGATCAGGATACGCTTGTTCCTTTCTAAGAACACGCTGTGGGAGGCATGGCCGGCGGACTTCGTCATGGGTTTCCTCAACGAGGGTCTCCACCAGTTGCTCGGTTTCGACTACCCGGTCACCATCGAGACGGTGCACGAGGGGTATGCCGATATAGTAGTCCTTAAGAACTGCTAATCGAGAGTTTTTCTTTCTTTTTCATCCGATATTTAATCGTTCTGTTGAAATACTGGACATAATCCGCTCCCTTTATCAATTTGAATCTCTAAGTCAAATTTTGAACAATGGATATAGATTGGATGGATTATTTTTGGATTTTGTAATCCTTCAAATTATTTATACATCGAATAATAAAATAGTTATTTGTATAGATTTTTAGAAATTTATTAGACATTTAACATACAGATTTTGACCGTTTGAATTAAACTGGTAATTATACTATAATAATTTTTCTAATAATCATTATAAACCATACCGCTGATAAATAATTCAGACGAGGCGAAAGCCGAGTTTTAGAGGAGGAAAACGAATATGGCGTACGAAGCCGAGACCAAGAATCTGAAGGATGCCTTGGTGTCCTGCAAGGTCCCCGACATAGGAAAGGCCGTCAACGAGGCGCATGCCGCCGGCATGCCCGCTACCGAGATCATCAACGTTCTCGGTGCGGCGATGTCCGATGTCGGTGTTCTGTTCGAGAGGGGCAAGCTCTTCCTTCCCCACGTTCTGAGCGCAGCTGCCGGAATGAAGGCGGCCATGACCACCCTGGACGAGGAGCTCAAGGCCGGATCCGGAGCGAGCACCTCCAAGGGGGTCGCCGTCATGGGCACCGTCGAGGGAGATGTCCACGACATCGGGAAGTCCATCTGCTCCACCATGCTCCAGTGTGCTGGATTCGAGGTCCGTGACCTCGGCAGGGATGTTCCGCTCAAGAACTTCATCGATGAGTGCAAGAACGGCGCCAACTACTGCGGCATGTCCGCTCTGATGACCACCACGATGACCGGGATGAAGGCCGTCATCGAGGACCTCAAGAACGAGGGCATCAGGGACAAAGTCATCGTCATGGTCGGCGGAGCCCCCATCACTCAGGGATATGCCGACAAGATCGGTGCCGACATCTACGGAGAGTCCGCATCCGAGACCACCAGGAAGGCCCAGGCCATAGCATCGGACTGAGGTGAATCATATGACCGAGTACTACACCAGGATGGGCGACGGAAAGAGGGTCCTGATGTCCAGGGAGGCAATCCTCGATGACATCCACACCGGTTCCGCCGACGCCGCCGACATGGGGGAGATCCCCCAGCTCGATGCCAACGACATGGAGCACATCGCCGACATCATATGCTGCCAGGACAGAGTCGTCGGAGTCGCTCCTGGCAACGAGGTCGTCCTCTCGTACGACATCGGACAGCTGGACTTCACAGGCGACAACGGGAACTCCGGCAACGGAGTCGATATGGGAAGGCTGGAGGCCGCCCTGCTCCACGAGAGGGCGCTGGGAGCCGACACGTTCGAACTCGCCCACTCCGACTACTCCATCAAGCCCGTGAAGCCCGTCATCGCCATGGAGATGCAGACCATGGAGGAGATCCAGGCCGAGATCGTCGCACCGTTCTTCTACGGCGCGATGCCCAACCAGGGTCTCTACTACGCTCCCGACGGACCCTACGGCAACCCCGCCGACCTGATGAGGGAGTTCAAGATCGAGGAGTCCATGCAACAGTCGGAGCTCGCCTCCGCGCACGTGACCAGGGACATCGAGTATGTCGCCACCAGGCTCCAGGCCGCCGGATCCGACGGATTCAACTTCGACACCACCGGTTCCGCTGGTGATGCCGACTGCGTCGGTACCCTGAACGGCGTCAAGAAGCTGAGGGAGCAGTGCCCCGAGGCCTACATCCAGGTCGGATTCGCCGGGGAGTCCATCATGGGAATCCACGGATCCATCGAGTTCGAGGGACAGGTCGTTGCAGGCATGTACCCCCACCAGTACGTCCATCTCGCTGAGAAGGCCGGTGCGAACGTCTGCGGTACCGTCGTCAACACCAACACCAGCAAGTCGCTCGCCTTCAACATCGCCCGTGCGGTCACCTTCATCAAGCAGGCCGTCAAAGAGTCCAAGATTCCCATCCACGCCGATATGGGCATGGGTGTCGGAGGGATCCCCATGTGCGAGACCCCTCCCATCGACGCGGTCTCCAGGGCCAGCAAGGCGATGGTAGAGATCGCCGGAGTGGACGGCATATAGGTCGGAGTGGGAGATCCCGCTGGAATGGACCTCCCCCACTTCATGACTTCCGGAATGGGAGGTATCCGCTCCGCGGGAGACCTCGTCGCCAGGATGGAGTTCGGCAAGAACATGAGGATCAAGGACGCCAAGCAGTACGTGGCCAAGAAGCTCGGGCTGGACGTCCTGGACATCGTGGACGAGTTCGTCATGAGGGACCTCCGCGAGGAGCTCGGAATCGGCGTCGTCACCGGCGTCCCCGGTGCCACCCGCGGTATCGCCGCCAAGATGAACATCGAGAACATCCTTGATATCAAGATCAACAGCTGCGAGAAGTTCCGCCAGAAGACCAAGCGCTGATAGGACCGCTCCGGTCCGCGCCGTCTGGTACACGGTCGCGCGATCGGAGAGGATCCGCGGGCCCGGGCACGCCCGGGCCCTGAAACCATTCCGTGGGTCGCAACGGCCCTCGTCGTCCCGAAATCCGGACGTCCGGAGAGGAGGAACTGGGATGGACGTAGAAGAATTGAAGATTCAGAATCACAAGAAGAAGATCCGCATAGGGATCACCATGGGTATCCTGTGCGCGCTCTACTGGGGCATATGGTATGTTCCCGGATACGCCATCTGGAACATGGATATGCTCAACGAACTGGGGACCAACATCCTCAACGAGCACCCCGATATGGGCGATGGAACCGTCGGTGTGCTCGAGGCGGTGTTCCTTACGGGGATCAACGCCATCGCGTGCGCTCTGCTGCTGTTCATATGGAACGGGTACCTGGGCAAGACGAAGGAGCTCAAGAGGACCGTCGTCCAGACTAAGGCTGCTACCAAGTACTTCCTCGGAGCCGGCATATGCGGCGCCTGCGCCGTTTCCGGTACCTATATCGCCACATACTTCATCGGATCGGGGTTCGCCGCCATCTCCGGTCTCCTGTATCCCATTATAGGCACGACCCTGACCGTTCTCGTCCTGCACCAGAAGGTGTCCAAGCGCGCCTACGCGGGGATATCCGTCATCCTCCTCGGAGGCGTGACCCTATACCTGGGCACGATAATCGCCAACGGCGTCGAGGGATCCGTCATAGGGCTCATCGGAGGCCTCATGGCCGCCATCGGATGGGGATGCGAGGGAGTCGTCGCCGGAAAGGCGCTGGACCTCTGCGAGCCCGATGTCGGACTGCACCTCAGATTCATCTTCGAGGCGCTGTTCTGGATCGTCCTGATGGTCGTGCTGGCCGCCTGCGGCATACCGATCTTCTCCGCAGCCCACTGGCTCGCAGACCCTGCCGTGCTGTTCGCGGTGATCCTGCTGGGATTCTCGTTCGCATGGTGCTATGTGACCTGGTACAAGTCGTTCCCGATGCTGGGCGTCCCTCGTGGACAGGCCATCGGGAGCCTGTACGCCGCCTGCGCTGTGATCTTCCTGGTCATATTCGCAGGTCCCGAGGCCGCACTCGGGTACGATGATGATTCCATGCTGCTGATTGTCGGATCGACGATCGCCGGTCTGGTGATATGCCTCTTCGGCAGCTACCTGCTCGGCAGCGAGAATGCCGAGGGACTGGTGTCCCTCAAGGATGATATCGATTGAAAGGGAGGTGAAGGAAATGATGGAGAACACGCCGGTAAAGTTCAGGCTCCTGGAGTACATTGAGGAGAACCCCGATAGGTGGAATGACCAGATCGTTCCCGATATACAGTCGGAGTACTCCATGAACAGCAACCACGGGCGCAACATGATCAACTACGACCTGATCGAGCTCGTCTCCGCCGGACTCATCCGCGAGGACGGCAACAGGATCGATGACGACGGCCACTACAAGCAGGGGGCACTGCTCACCCAGTACAACATAACCAAGCTGGGAAGGGTCTATCTCGACGATCTCAGAACCAAGGTCATCCCGAAGGGGGCATGAGTATGACCCAGTGGGACCTGTACTCGGCCTACTTCGACGGAGGCATACCCTATGGGGCGATCATCAGTTCGGTGTTCATCATCGGGCTCGCTCTGTTCGGGATGTGGAAGGCCAAGAGGCTCTACGAAGAGCTCTGATCCGCATCTAAACGCATTCTCCCCCAGCGCGGCCCGGGCATCCCGGTGCCGCGCGCACCGGGGGCGGCCGTGCGTCGCCGCCCCCGTCCCATGTTTACATTCCGATACAGTACGTGGCGTCAGTGACAAATATCCGATTCGTAGGTTCGTTCATCATGACAGAGGAATCGAAGTTCTGCACGGGCTGCGGGAAGAACCTGGAGCCCGGAATGCAGTTCTGTCCCCAGTGCGGGAAGGTCGTCGCGGGATCCGATGCAGAGGCCGCCTTCAAGCAGGAGATGGGGGATGCCGCGAAGGCATGGAACAGCATCAACCGCACGTGGCTGATGTTCTTCCTGCTCGTGTACGCCATCCCGGTGGTCGTCGGCGGACTATATGTTCTGTTTGACTCATCGTCGCTGGCCGACTCAGTATGGGCGAGCGCGGAGTTCCAGAAATGGATAGAGAATCACGATCTGAACTACACCATCGATGATGTACGCGGATACATCGAGGTGGCGGCTGCGCTCATGACGCTGAGCGGGGTGTTCGCATTCGTCAGCTGCGGGTGCATCTACAAGAAGAGGAAGTGGCTGGTCGCCGTGATCTGCTGCAGCATCGCGGCGGTCCTGTGCTTCTGGTCTGTGTTCGGGATGATCGTCGGGTTCCTCGTGGCCTGGATGATCGTCGGATCCAAGCAGCTGTTCGACGACCGATCGGATTGAATGCGCCGTCCGCCGGGACCGGAACTCGGCGGACGGATGACTGTCGTCAATAGTGATCGTACAGGATGTTATCGGGGGCGTAGAGGACGCCGTCCCCCTTCTGGACGCGCCCGACGATGTGGGCGTTCCTGTTCTCCTTCGCGATCTCCTCGGCCTCATCCGCGGGAGCCACGATGGCGAATCCCATGCTCATGTTGAGGGTCTGGTATATCTCTGCGGTCTCGATCTCGCCGATCTCCTGGAGGGCGGCGAACACGGGCGCCGGCCTGATGGGGTCATCGATGACGTACTGGAGCCCTTTCCTCATCCTCAGTATGTTCCTGAGGCCGCCTCCGGTGATGTCGATGAGGCCGTGCACCTCGTGGCTCTCCGTGATCCCCAGCACCTCCTTGACATAGATCTCCGTGGGGGTGAGGAGCTCCTCGCCTATGGTCCTGGAGACGCCCTTCACACGGTCGCCGAGGTCTATGTTGTTGCCCTCGAGGACTTTCCTCGCGAGCGTCAGGCCGTTGGAATGGATTCCTGAGGATTCCAGCCCTATGATCAGGTCGCCCTCTGCGCAGGTCTCTCCGGTGATGATCCTGTCCTTCTCCACGTATCCTATGCATGTTCCCGAGAGGTCTACTCCGTTGATGATCTCGGGGAGGACGGCGATTTCGCCTCCGACGATCTCCATGTCGGAGAGCTCCGCGCCCTTCTCGAGTCCGATGCCTATCTGCTCGGTGATCTCGGGGTTCGGCTTGTCGATCGCGATGTAGTCCAGGAACGACGTCGGGGCGGCATTGACGCAGATCGTATCGTTGACGTTCATCGCGATGCAGTCTATGCCCACGGTGTCCCATTTCCCGAGCGCCTCTGCGATGAGCAGCTTGGATCCCACTCCGTCGGTCGCGGCCGTGATGTACATGCCGCCGAAGTCAATCAGGCTGGCGAACAGCCCGGGATGCTTCACAGACTGCCCGAGGCCGCTCCTCCTGTATCCGACCTGCTTCACCAGGGCCTTTATGGCCGCCGACTTGTCGTCGATGTTCACTCCGGATTTGCTGTATGTCCATCCGCTCATCGGAATCGCTCGAGCATCGGGGAGGTGGGATATTAGAACGACGGTGCCAGAACGGCCTTGGATGACGCCTTGGCGAATTCCTTGCGAGCGACATAGGCCATGATGGCGGCACCGAAGATCTCGGCCACCAGCACGCTAGCTATGACCGCTTCGAAGGACACGGTGTACGTGATGGCTAGCAGGAGCACGGTCAGCCCGTGCCGGGCGAACGTGCACAGGAGCGAGAACTGCGCCAGGCGCAGGGACTGCAGCACGGATGATGCGATGTCCATGATCCCCATGAACGGTATGCACAGCGCGAAAACCCTCAGGACCCATGCGAACTCCGGCCGGAGCGCGGACATGGAGTCGGACATCGTCAGCGGCACCATCGCGATGTCCGCGAAGATGAACAGGACCGCGGTCATGGCGATCATGGGGGCGAGGGACATCCTCAGGCCGTACCGGTTGGCTTCCGCGGCCTTCCTGTAGTCGTTCTGTCCTATGGCGGCGGATGCTATCGGTATGATGGCGGATCCGACAGCCTGGGACACGACCTCCACCAGGGTGATGTACCTCCAGGGGATGTTGTACAGGGCGGCCCCTTCCGATCCGGCGCAGGCGAAGATGAATATCCTCTGTACCATGCACATGAAGCTTATCAGGGCGAACTCGGTCGCCCTGGGGACGGCCACGGCCAGAACCTCCCTGATCTCGTCCCAGTTCCAGCGGAAGCCCTTGAACGACATGCTCAGGTACATGCTCCCGCGGGCGTACCACCAGATCCCCACGGCGGTGGATGTCATCGTCGATGCCGACGTGGCCCATCCTGCTCCGGCGACCCCCATATCCAGGACGAACATGAACATGGGATCCAGGACGATGTTGAGCACCGCGGCCACCATGAGCATGGCAGTGCTCCTCTTCGCGGCCCCTTCCGATCTCAGTATGCCCGCTATGACGCCGTTCAGGACGAATGCCGGCGTGCAGGCCACGATGGGGTGGATGTAGTCCCTGCATTCCCCGCGTATCCCGTCCGCGCCCATCATGGTTATGGACGGATCGATCACGGCCCACAGCACAGGGGTGAACGCGATGCCTATGATCGCGCTCACCGCGACGGTCTGGGTGACCAGGCCGTCGGCGGACTGCTTGTCCCTGGCCCCCAGGTGTCTGGCTATGGCCGTGGATGCGCCGACGCCCAATCCGGTCCCCATCCCGCTTATTATCCAGTACACAGGGCCAATCGTCGCGGTGGCGGAGGTGGCCTCGACCCCCAGCATGGAGCACCATGAGGCATCGGCGAAGCTGTTGACCTGTACCACCAGGAACGAGAATATCAGCGGGACGGACATGGCGACGACCGCTGTTCTGGGGTCGCCCAGCATCACCCTGAGGTCGCGGGTGGCGTCCTCCAGGTCCATCGTACCTTCTTCGGGTACTTCCCGATGCGCTCCAGCCAGAGCCTCATGCCCTTTTCGTATCCGTTGTCGGACATCTCGTAGAACCTGGTCCCCGCCAGTTCGTCAGGGAGGTACTGCTGGTCCGCATAGTGGTTCGGGTAGTCGTGGGCATACATGTACCCGGTGCCGCGTCCCAGCTTGGCGGCGTCCGAGTAGTGGGCGTCCCTCAGGTAGGGTGGTATGCCGGCGGTCGGGGTGTCCTTGACGACGCCCATGGCCTTGTCGATGCCCATGATGGCGGAGTTGCTCTTTGGCGCGCAGGCCACGTAGGCCGCCGCCTGCGCCAGCACGATCCTCCCTTCCGGCATGCCGAGCATCTGCACCGCCTGCGCGGCGGAGGCCGCCACGATGAGGGCCTGAGGGTCTGCATTGCCGACGTCCTCTGATGCGCAGATCATTATCCTGCGCGCGATGAACTTCACATCCTCGCCGGCGTAGATCATCCTGGCGAGATAGTACAGTGCGGCATCCGGGTCAGATCCGCGCATGCTCTTGATGAACGCCGAGACGGTATCGTAGTGATTGTCGCCGTCCTTGTCGTAGCCCAGGACGCGCTTCTGTATGCATTCGGATGCGACGTCCAGGGTTATGCGCACGGTGCCGTCCCCGTCCGGTGCGGTGGTGAGGGCGCCGAGCTCCAGGGCGTTCAGGGCGGCGCGGGCGTCCCCGTTCGCCACATCGGCGAGGAACGCCACGGCATCGTCGTCGGCGAGGATACCGCGTCCGCCCAGGCCCCTCTCGGCATCCTCCAGGGCCCTGCGTAGGATCTTCTCAAGATCCTCCCGGGATAGCGGCCTCAGCTCGAACACCCTGGACCTGGACACCAGGGCGCGGTTGACCTCGAAGTACGGGTTCTCCGTCGTGGCGCCGATCAGCGTGACCGTCCCGTCCTCCACGAACGGCAGCAGGAAGTCCTGCTGGGCCTTGTTGAACCTGTGGATTTCGTCCACGAACAGGATGGTCCTGCGCTCCTCCATTCCGAGGGCATCCTTCGCTTTCTGCACGGCGTCCTCCATATCCTTCTTCCCGGCGGTGGTGGCGTTGATCTGGACGAATCTGGCGTGGGTGGCGTTGGCTATGACCTGGGCCAGGGTGGTCTTGCCGGTGCCAGGGGGCCCGTAGAGTATGAGGGAGCCGATCCTGTCGGCGCGGATCGCGCGGGAGAGGAGCCGATCCGGACCTATGATGTGCTCCTGTCCTGCCACCTCGTCGAGGGTGCGGGGGCGCATGCGGCTGGCCAGCGGCGCCTCCTTCTCGAGGATCCCCTTTCTGGTGTACTCGAACAGGTCCATATCGCCCGAATCCTCTCGCCCAGTCTTATATGCGCGCTCGGAACGCCCCCGCTCTGCATCCTTCGGCGGATCTGAATGTGATATCGCCCATCTCGTCGCGGACCCGCTCCAGCATGGATCTCATGCGGTCAAGGTCCGTGGCGGGGTCCGTGAACGCGCGACGGTACTCGCGGCTGTACCTGCACCCGGCGAGGAACTTGGGCCCGAGCCCCCTCATGCGTCCCAGCGCAACGACGGGACCGGACTCCGCGATAATCGAATCCATGAGCCCGAGGCACCATTCCGCCTGCTGTGCCAGGCTGGGATTGGGGAGCTCCTCGCCGGTTTCAAGGAGGCGGTCGATCTGCGTGAGCAGGAAGGGGTTGCCAACCCCTCCGCGGGCGACCATGACGTACTTCGCGCCCGTCGTCTCCACGGCGCGGGCGGCGTCGGCCGCCGTGAATACGTCGCCGGAGACGATCAGCGGGACGGGGATCCGCTCCTGCAGTCCCGCTATCTCGCCGTGGTCGGCGGTGCCGGCGTAGCGCTGGTCGGCGGTCCTGGTGTGGATGCAGACTGCGTCCACGTCCGCGCGCAGGAGCTCGTCCAGAATCTTCCGCCAGGTCATCGTGCTCCTCTCGCGGCCGAGGCGTATCTTGGCGGTCACGGGGATGTCCACCGCATCCTTGACCGCTCTCACGATCCTTCCGCACAGCTCCGGGTCGTCGAGCAGGGCGGATCCGGCGCCGACGCGGGTGACCTTCTTCATGGGACACCCCATGTTCACGTCTATGAACCGGAGGCGGGGCTCTGTCTCCAGCGCCATGGAGGCTCCGCGGGCGACGCCGGCGGGATCCCCACCGAACACCTGCGCGCCCGTAGGTGCGATTCCGGACGCCTCCGCGAAGCGGGCGGACCCTTTCGGGTCGTGGAACAGCCCGGATGCGGACACCATCTCGGTGACGGATGCGGCGGCTCCGAACGGTTCCATGAACCTGCGGTAGCACGGGGTCGTGTAGCCCGACATCGGTCCCAGCACGACCCTGCCTTCGAATCTGTCTCCGAATCCCATGGGCCTCCCCATTTCTCGCTCGTAGATATTGGTGTCCGATGCATCCGCGTGCAGCGAGGGGCGCTGTCCCGACCGACCTATTTAATAAGGAGCGATTCTAACGGCTGGCCATGGCCGATCTGCACGACCGCTGGGTCGCCGAGAGGAGGAACGAGCACTACTACAAGCTCGCCAAGAAGCTGAACTACCGCTCCAGGGCATCCTTCAAGCTCATCCAGATCGACAACAGGTTCTCGATCTTCAAGCCGGGCGACGCGGTCGTCGATCTCGGCGCCTGCCCGGGGGGATGGCTCCAGGTGGCGCAGGAGCGCACATGGCCCGGCGGAAAGGTCATAGGGGTCGATCTCAGGTACATCAGGCCGATCGATGGCGTCGAGACGTTCATCGGGGATATAACCGAGGACGCGACCATGATCGAGCTCATGGACCGGTTCGGCGGCAAGGCCGACGTGGTGCTGTCGGATATGGCCCCGAACATCGCCGGCCACTACTCCATGGACCATGCTAGATCCATCAATTTGTGCATGTTCGCAGTGGACGTCTGCGACCGCATCCTGAAGAAGGAGGGGAAGTGTGTCATGAAGGTGTTCATGGGGGATATGCTCGATTCCCTGCTGAACGAGCTGAGAAGGCGCTTCCAGTCCGTGAAGGTCCATTCCCCGGATGCGTCGAGGGACACATCGTCCGAGGTCTACGTCATTTGCCAGGGGTTCTATGCCAATTCCACCGTGAGGATGAAGAAGCCCGAGGTCCCGGAGAAGGAGCCCGAGTTCAGAGCGAAGTCCGGCAACTTCCGACGGCGATCGGTCCCAGAACCTCTTGTTCTTGGCGTACAGGATCTCCGCGTTCATGATGCTGCGGAGGAACTCGTCCTCGTCGACGTACATCTTCGAGAGTATCCTGGATGCGGTGTCGGGTCCGACTCCTCTTCCTGCGAGGCATATGACCGCCCTTCTGCCGAACTCGTTGACAAGATTGGCGTTCCTGGATAGGCGGGCGCGGTCCTTCTTCTCTTGGGTGGTCAGCTCCTGATGCTTCACGAGGTCGATGGACGCCCTCTCATAGTCTTTCAGCACGGCGATCATGTTGCCTCCGCACCTCTCGCAGACGAACCTCTTCGGGGCGTCTCCGGCACGGAACCTGTGCTGGGCCCCGCAGTTGAGGCAGGATGCGAACAGGATCTCGTTCTCCAGCCTCTTCTTCAGCGCCATGAGGATGGAGTGGTCCGCCCTCACCGGCTGCATGAGCTCCTTGGAGCGGGTTATGCCCTCGAGGCCTATGGGGGACACCTTCCCCGGCACGACCTCTATCTCTCCGGAGGCCATCATGGATACGACCCTTTCCGCGTCCGGGATGTCCAGATCCTCCCACAGGACCTTGTCGACGGCCTCCCTGTACGCGGGCGTGTCGCTGTGGAGCTTGAACAGTCTGTCGAAGTTCATGAACCTGTGGTCCGCGCCCTTCTCGATGATTCCGAACTTCTTCGCCACGAAGACGAACCTCCATCTGAGGAACGAGGAGTTGACCACGGTCATGCGGGACAGGGCCTCGACGGTTCCGGGCTTGACGGACGTCACCGTCTGCAGTACGTCGCCGGGGTCCACCCTCCTCGGGAGCTCCAGGATCATCCTGTACGGATCCGTCTCCAGGCCAACGCTCTCTCCGAGGCGCGCGCTGAGCAGGGCGGCGTATATCTTGCCCAGGGTCTCGTTGACCCTGCTGCCGAAGCATCCGTTCACAATGGCGAGACGGTCGCCCACCTCCACAGTGACGGTCCTGTCGTCCGGCATCCTGAAGCGCTCCTCCTGCTCATCCAGGTACGTTCCGACGACCTCCGCGGCACGGGCGTCGCCGGGGTAATCGCCGAAGTTCCTCAGGCGTCTGAGGCGGCCCACCTCCATGGCGATCTCGTACGGGACGGGGATGTCGGACCCGACCCAGTTTGGCACGGACCCGACCGCCTTGGCCTCCTCCACGAGGATCTCGTCCTCGCGCATCTCCACTATGCGCCAGGTCCTGCCCTTGGCTATGAACATGGCGAACTCCTCGGCGAACGTCGCCACGAAGCTCTCGTCGAGGGTCCCGATGACGGCGCGGGTACCGATGTCCCTGACGCGGTACGTGCGCTCGTCCGGTATCATCGATATGTTGCCGTAGAAGTACTCCATACCCTTGCGGCTCCTCCTGAAGGAGCCGTCCTCGTCCACGAAGAGAAGCTTGATGGACTCCAGCTGTGCTATCACATCGTCCATGTCCCGGCGGGAGAGGTCCCTGAACGGCCATGCGCCCGAGAAGATCCTGAACGCAGTATCCTTGTCCATCTTCCCGGCCATCGTCATGGCGACGAGCTGGTTGGCGACCACGGACAGCGGGCACGGGCGCCCCGACAGGTCCTCTATCTCCCTCGCGGCGCATCTGCGCGCGATGACCAGCGCCTCGGCGATCTCGTCCGGCGCGGTCGCTAGCACCCTGGCGCGTATCCTCTCACCTACACGGTGCCCCGCCCTGCCTGCGCGCTGCACCATGCGGGCGACCTGTCTTGGGGAATTGTATTGGATGACCATGTCGGTGGACCCGACGTCTATCCCCAGCTCGAGGGACGAGGTGCATATCAGCGCTCTCAGCTCCCCCGACTTGAAGCGGTCCTCCATATCCATCCTGGTCTCCTTGGACAGCGAGCCGTGGTGGACCTCTATCGGGAACGACTCGTCCCAAAGGCGGTACCTGGCAGCCAGCCATTCAGCGGTCTCTCTCGTGTTGACGAAGAACAGAGTGGACCTTCCGGATTCCACGATCTCCCTCGCGCGGACCATGACGCCCAGGATGTCCGGGTCCCCCTGCAGTCTGTCCTGGAGCTTCGGGTCGTCGGAGGGCGGCGGGCTCTCCACCATGACATCGTACTCGCGGAAGGTGTCGTGCTTGCGGATGTCCATTTTCCTGCTGGGTCCCGCAAGGAAGCGCCCCACGGATTCCGCGTCCCCCACCGTTGCGGACAGTCCGATCCTCTGGAACTCCCCTGCCACCAGCGTCAGCCTTTCCAGGGCGACGCTCATCTGCGCCCCTCTCTCGGTGTCCGCCAGCTCGTGGATCTCGTCGACCACGACCCACTGCACGGCCTCGAGATGCTTCCGGAGGACCTTTCCGGTGAACAGGACCTGCAGCGTCTCCGGGGTGGTGATAAGGATCTCGGGCGGGTTCCTGGACTGCGCCCCTCTCTCGGTCTGGGACGTGTCCCCGTGCCTCACGCCGACGGTGACTCCCAGCGCCTTGCCGTAGTCCTCTATGCGACGGAGCATGTCGCGGTTCAGTGCGCGGAGGGGCGTGATGTACAGGCATCTGAAGCCCGTCCTGGCGCCTTTGGTGGCATGGATGGCGTCGAGTATCGGCAGCATCGCCGCCTCGGTCTTCCCTATGCCGGTCGGGGCCACCAGCAGGACGTTGTCGCCCTTCCTGATGAGCGGGATGACATCCGCTTGTGGCGGGGTGGGATCGGTTATCCCCCTGGCTTCCAGAGCCTCGACCAGTTCGGGGCAGAGGTCTTCGAAGGGCATGGTGATAGAAGTTGGGGTGTCCGGGGCGGAGCCCCGGCGGTTTGATGGTCAGGCCGCGGCCGGCTTTGCGTCGGCGGGAGCCTCCTCCTTGGGGGCGGTGACCTCCAGGAGGACCTGTGAGAGATCCATGATCTTGATGCCGGATCCCGCCTTCTTGGCGCCCTGGGTCAGGTTGAGGACGCAGAACGGGCAGCATGTGACCAGGACGTCGGCACCGGTGGCCTCGGCGTCGTGGATCCTGTCCACGGCGATGGCGGTGGCGAAGTCGTTGAACTGGGACTTGTACCCTCCTCCGGCGCCGCAGCACCTGGAGTTCTCCCTGCTCCTCTCCATCTCGATGAATTCGATGCCCTTGATCTTCTTGAGGACGTTCCTGGGGGCATCGTACACGCCCATGTGCCTGCCGAGGTGGCAGGGGTCGTGGTAGGTGACCTTGTGGTTGAACGGGTTGTTCAGCGGGAGCTTCTTGTCGTTGATCAGCATCTCGACGTACTGCGAGAAGTGGTAGACGTTCTGCCCGACCTTGGCGTAGTACTTGCCGAAGTCGCTGCTGATCGTCTTGTAGCATCCGGAGCATGTCATGACCATGTCCTTGGCTCCGACGCCGTCGGCCTTCTCGACGACGGTCTCGGCGCACTCCAGGGACTCCGTGGTCGTCCCGGTCCTCAGGAGAGGGGACGAGCAGCAGTACTCCTTGTCGCCCAGGCAGTTCATCTTGACTCCGGCCCTGTCGAGGACCCTGACGCCGGCCTGGGGGAGGGGCTGCATCCTGTACGATCCGGTGCAGCCGGCGAAGAATATGACGTCGGGAGGGAACGAGCGGGCCACATCCTCGGGCCACCATGCGTCCCTTTTGGCAGGGGACTCCCCGTAGGAGTTGTGCTTGGCCTGGATGTTCTTCTGGATGCCCTTGTGGGCCTTCATGGGGCCAACGCCCTTGGTGACGAACCACGCCCTCATGTCCTCCCAGAGGTCCACGAGGGGGATCTTGGCGTGGCAGACGACCTCGCAGTTCCCGCATCCGGTGCACTTGTACATGGCCTCGACGAATTCGGGGCTGAGGCTGACCTCCCTGCCGAGCATGCCGTCGAGGGCCCCGGTTCCGACCTTGTCGAGCTGGTTCAGGTAGTAGATCTTGCCCCTGGGGGTGACGGACTCCCAGGGGGTCATGTTGTGCGCGACGCAGACGTCGACGCAGTATCCGCACTGCAGGCAGGCGGTCAGGGCCCTCTGGATGCGGGGCATTTTGATGAAGCTGTTCTGGGGCTTGTCTTCCTTCTTGGGAACGATGGACATGAGACCTTCTCCGTTCGGGCGCTCCGACAGCGCCTCTTCTAACGGTTCGGAGATTCGGTCCGTATTTAACCGTTGACGGTCGGCGGGTCCGCCGTCGACGGTCATCAGCCATTCAAAATGAGACAGAATGAGATTATATCAGTCCGGCCATTCCGTACCATGGAATCGCCTGGGCTGTACGACGATTGGACCGGGAACGTGGTCAACGACGCCGACATGAGGTCCCTGGACATAGGCGCGCTCCGGGCCGCCAGGGCAGCGTTCTGCGAGAGGTTTCCGGACCGTGCGGAAGAGAGCGCGTCGTGGGACGACCGCACGTTCCTGTCCCGTGCAGGGGTTCTGAAGAGGGGGAGGATCACCGTGGCCGCTCTGATACTCCTCGGGAAGAGGGACTCCGGACTGGTCCCGGACACGGTCTGCATCAGATGGAGGCTGGTGGGCAGGGACGGGTCCGTCGAGGACTCGAGGACGTTCCAGGTGCCGATGGTCCTGGCGGCCTCTCAGGCAGTGTCGATGGTGAGGAACTGGACCTGCACCGTCGGCAGCGCCGGCAGGCAGGTGAGCGCATACCGCAATTCCGTGCTCCTGGAGGCGGTGCGGAACGCGATTCAGCACCAGGACTACACCATGGGGGGAGCAGTCGATGTGGTAGAGAGGGACTCAGAGTCGGTGGAGGTCGTCAGCCGCGGGTCCTTCCCCCGCCGCGCTCCGGAGTCCTTCATAGAGGGGTCCCCGCAGGCGAGGCCTCCGAGGAACCAGTTCCTGGTGTCCGCGATGGCCGGACTGGGGTTGGTCCCTGCCTCCGGAACCGGGATAAGATCGATGTATCTGGCACAGGCCGCGAGACGCTTCCCGATGCCGGACTTCGGCATATCGGACGACCGTGTATCGGTCCTCTTCCACGGGATACGCGCAGGAGCGTATGCCAGGGTGCTGGATCTGAGGGACGATCTCGATCTGAGGACGATGATGGACCTGGATAGGCTGGCCAAGCTGAGGTACGTGCCGGAGAGGAGGATAAGGTCCCTCGCCCGGAGAGGGCTCGTGGAGGTCATGGACGGCGTCCCGTGCATAGCATCGGGGGCGGGACAGCAGGTGCTGTCCGCATTCGTCGGAGGGACGGATGAGGAGGCGGTCCTGGACCTGATATCGCGCAACGGCTCCGTCACCAGATCTGACGTGGCCGATGTTCTGGCCGCGAGGGACCGGAGGGAGCTGACGCCCGAGCAGATCCGCGTTAAGGCCACGAATCTGCTGCAGTCCATGCGGAGGCGCGGACTGATCGGGAAGGTGGACGGGAGCACGAGGTCAGCTAGGTACACGGCGGCCGAGGATGTTTCGCCGGACGGCACCGGATGACGCATGGCAATCTAAAGATATCCCCGTCGCATACAGGCGGTGAGCAGGGGTTGCGACCATGGCGTACCAGAGCGTCTTCGAGAGGAGGGAGATGAAGTATCTCCTGACCCAGGAGCAGTATGAGGATGTTCGCGAGGCCATGGAGGGGCGCATGAGGCCTGACAGGTTCCCCGTGAGTCAGATTCGCAACATCTATTACGACACCTCCGACCACATCATCGCCATCAGGAACAACAGCCGTCCGTACTTCAAGGAGAAGCTGAGGGTCAGGAAGTACAGCGGCGACGGCTCCGCTCCCGCGTTCGTGGAGATCAAGACCAAGGTGGACCAGATCACCTACAAGCGCAGGCTGGCCCTGCCGGAGCAGGACGCCCTGAGATGGCTGGCTGGGGATGACGCGGTGGGCGGCGTGGATTCCCAGATTGGCCGCGAGATAGCTGCGTTCAGAGACAGATACTCGACGCTGGCGCCGTCCGTGAAGCTGTGCTACCATCGCGAATCCTTCCGTCCCGTCGGAGATGAGGATCTCAGGATGACGTTCGACAGGAGCATAACCGCCACATTGGACGATCTGGATTTGGGCGGCGGCATGGACGGCACGCCTTTGATACCCGATGGTTGCTGCATGATGGAGCTGAAGACCGGGACCGCCGTGCCTCTGTGGCTGGTCGAGGTTCTGTCCAGGGATTCGCTGTATGTCAGGAGTTTTTCCAAGTACGGATACGCCTACCGTAAGCTGATCACGGGTCAGGGTTGGACACGACGCGGGTTCATCCGGACACTGCAACGGATGGAGCGCAGGTCGATTTCTGATGGAGCGAGAATGTGGTGGGCCCGGCCGGATTTGAACCGACGACCATCCGGTTATGAGCCGGACGCTCTACCTGCTAAGCTACGAGCCCGTTGGGACACCCATATCCGAACCGATTAAAAAGATATCGTGATGGAGCGCGACAGCGTACGCTCTGAATCGGATGTATGGGAAAAATGGCGCCGCCACACGGATTTGAACCGAGGACCTTGTGATTAACAGTCACACGCTCTACCTGCTGAGCTACGGCGGCTTCAGAATCGCTGAATGAAGGAGACATATAAAAAGATATGGTTTAGTATCGCGCCGGGGCGTGTTCCGGCGCGAGAATCAGTTTTTGCTCTTCTTCTTGCTCTTCTTCTCCTTGGTCTCGGCGGGAGCCTCCTCCTCGGTGTCGCAGGGGATGCGGTCATAGAATATCTCGCGGCACTCGAAGAGACGCTTGCCTATCGCGGTGCCCTTGGGCGTGAGCTCGTAGATTTTCATGAGACGCTTGCCGGACTCCAGGTGCATCTCGAGAATGCCGTCCTCCACGAGCATGTCCGCCGTCTTGATGACCGTCTTGTAGTTCTTGGCGATGCGGAGCATGTCCGTCGCCATGATCCTCCCGTTCTCGTATATCAGTGTGATGATATCGACAGCATATCTGCTCGAAAGGGGGGATTGGTAATCGGTTATCATGTGTGCTATATCAGTCGCGCGGTATATAGCGATTATGCGATCCGATCGGCATCCGGGAGATGTGTAGAATACATATGCTGGCACTATCGGCTGATGCGATATCTGATGCGATGATGGCGCATCATTGTCGAGCATCGTGCACCGCTTCACGCGCGCGCATAACCTTATAAATGGGTCCAGCGGATGGAGTGACGATTCATATGAAGGTTGATGTCAAGTACGGAAAGGACGGGGTCCAGCCCGCAGAGATCCCCGATCCGAACTTCATCGGCGTGTTCTATCCCAAGGATGTCGAGTGCGGCGATCCGGACGAGGTCATAGGGGAATCCATCGATCAGCCCATCGGATGCGGCTCTCTGGCCGAGTTCCTCGACGGCGGCAAGGACATCGTGTTCATCGTCAACGACGGCACCAGACCCACACCGACGGCCAGGGTCCTGGACGCTCTGTCGAAGAGGATGGATCTCAGGTCCGCGAGGTACATCGTGGCCACCGGGACCCATAGGGACATGACCCCCGAGGAGTACTCGTTCGTCTTCGGCGCACACTACGAGGAACTGAAGGACAGGATCGTCGTCCATGACGCCAAGAGGTCCGAGTGCGTCAACCTGGGGACCTCGAAGAACGGCACGCCGATGGAGGTCAACAGGATTGCCGTCGAGGCCGACAGACTGGTCATTATAACCTCCGTCGAGCCCCATTACTTCGCAGGCTACACCGGCGGTCGCAAGTCATTCCTTCCCGGTGTCGCATCCTATCGTACCGTAGAGGCCAATCACAAGCTCGCGATGAGTCCGAAGGCGCAGTCCCTCGCTCTGGAGGGCAATCCCGTCCATGAGGACATGATGGACGCCCTGGCCGTGGTGAAGGACAAGAGGATCTTCTCGATCCAGCTCGTCCTCGACAGGCACCAGCAGATATACAGGGCCGCCTCCGGTGACCTCAACCAAGCCTTCCAGAGGGCCATTGGGTGGGCAAATGAAGTCTTCTCCGTCCCTATACCGGAGAAGGCCGATGTGGTGGTGTCAGTCGCACCGTATCCGATGGATGTGGACCTGTACCAGTCCCAGAAGGCCCTGGACAATGGCAAGTGGGCCCTCAAGGAGGGCGGCAAGATCATCATGGTCTCCAAGTGCAGAGAGGGCATAGGCAGCGATACGTTCCTCAAGCAGCTGTCTCTCTCCGACGATCCGAGGCAGGTCCTCAGGAACCTCGAGTCGGAGTACAGGCTCGGGTACCACAAGGCCGCCAAGATGGCGGAGATCGCCACATGGGCGAGCATCTGGGCCGTCACGGACCTGGACCCCGAGCTGCTCAGGAAGGCGAACATAACGCCGTTCCCCACGGTGCAGGCGGCCGTGGACGAGGCGCTGAGGGAGAACCCCTCCGCAAGGGTCATGGTGCTCATGGACGGCAGCGTAACAATCCCCAGATTGGAGTGAGATCCAGTGTCGGAAAGAAAGGAGTTCGAGGTCGACAGCCTCGAGATGGTAAGGAACGCGGTCAACATATGCACGATGTGTGGGTTCTGCAAGAGCGTGTGCCCGTCGTTCAAGTCGATAGGGTGGGACTCCGCTCTGTCCAGGGGCCGCATAGCGATCACGTACGGCCTTTTGACCGGGGAGCTCGAGCCCGACGACTCGGTCGTCGAGGCGATGTACACCTGCACCACGTGCGCGGACTGCGTCCGCAGATGCACGTCGAAGGTCCAGATCGTGGACATAATCGAGATGTGCCGTGCGGACCTCGTGAGGTCCGGGCATATCCTGCCGAAGCACAAGGGCATGTGCGAGAACATAATGAGGACCGGGAACCCCTTCGGAGAGACCGCCAGCAGGAGAGAGGCTCTCGGCAGGATCCCCCGCAGCGCCAAGGTCGGGTACTTCGCAGGATGCACCGCGACGTTCCGCTCCAAGGAGACGTCCCGTGCGACCATGTCCATCCTGGACAAGCTGGGTGTGGAGTTCACTACCGTCGACGAGACCTGCTGCGGCTCCGTCATGCAGAGGGTCGGATGGCCCCAGGAGGACGTCACCGGCCTTTTCCAGCAGAATGTGGACGCCATCAGGTCGCTGGGCATCGAGGTCCTGGTTCTGTCCTGCGCCGGATGCTACAGGATGTTCAAGCACGAGTATCCCAAGTACGTGGATGTCCCCTTCGAGGTCCAGCACATAACGGAGTTCCTGCAGGACAGGGATCTGAACTTGAAGGGCATGGGCGGCGTCAGGGCCACATACCATGACCCCTGCCATCTGGGCAGGCACTGTGGCGTATACGATGCGCCCAGGGCGGTCATATCCAAGATCCCGGGACTCGAGTTCGGCGAGATGCAGTACAACAGGCAGTTCAGCCACTGCTGCGGAGGCGGAGGAGGTGTCCGCGCCGCGTACCCGGAGGAGTCCATGGACATCGCCGGAACGAGGCTGGACGAGGCCGGAGACGTCGACCTTATGATAACCTGCTGCCCGTTCTGCGTCACGAATCTCGGAGCCGCCGCAGGGGACAGGCGGATCGAGGTCAGGGACCTCGTCGAGCTCATAGACGAACTGATGGAATGACCGGGAGGTGGCGCAGGCCGGAGGGCGGGCGCGCCCGCGTGATGGGGATCCTGAATGTGACTCCCGACTCCTTCTCCGACGGCGGCAGCTGGACCGATCCGGCCGCCGCCGTGCGCCATGCCCTGGACCTGGTGGACCAGGGAGCCGACGTAATCGATATCGGCGGGGAGTCCACGCGCCCGAACTCCTATCCTGTTCCGGCGGACGAGGAGATACGCCGCCTGGAGCCGGTCCTCCGGGACCTGGTCCCCTCCATCGACGTCCCTGTCTCCGTGGACACCATGAAGACCCGGGTGGCTAGCAGGTGCATCGATCTGGGCGCGGAGATAATCAACGACGTCTACGGTCTACGCGACGACGGGATGGCCGAGCTGTGCGCATCCGCAGGGGTGTCCGTGGTGATCATGCACATGAACGGGATGCCGCGGAGCATGCCCGCCTCCATGGGAGGGGACTTCATGCATGACATACGGGACTTCCTCCGGGAGAGGACGTCCGTGGCCCTGGATGCAGGCATACGTCCCGACGACATCATCCTGGATCCCGGCATAGGGTTTGGTCTGGATCCCGATGAGAACTGGACCGTTCTGAGCAGCTCGTCCTTCTTCTCCGATGGATTCCCCGTGCTCTCGGGCTCCTCGCGCAAGCGCTTCCTATTGGCGAAGTTCCCTGGCATGGAGCGCGACGAGGCATCCGCCGAGGCGGCCCGCATCGCCTCCGATTCCGGAGCGGATCTGGTCCGTGTGCACAATGTAGGGGCGACGGTCTTCAGGCTAGGATCAGACCGATGGCGATGATCGCTATCATGACCGCGCCGGCCGATCCCCAGAACAGATACTCCTTGCGCTTCTCGGTTCTTTCGCGGTCCTCGAACTCCTTTCTGCAGGCCTCGCTGCAGAAATCATCCCCGAACGGAACGGGGTCCCCGCAGAATCTGCAGTGGGAGTGATCGGGCAGTCTTATTCCGGCGACCATCGCTGTCCCTCCATGGGTCGGGCGACGTCTCCCGTGTTCATTATCCTGTCGTCTAACGTTGTTATTCGCTAATCCCAATCGTATGTGTTCTTGAATCTCTGATCGATGGAACGGGTGTCGCGATGCGACGGATGGATGGATATGAGGATAACGCTCTTCAACAGAGGCAGGAACACGAGCATGAGATTGGATATCGGTACGGGAGACCGTGTGGAGGAGATTGCGGAGGTGGCATCCGAGGTATGGGGGGAGAAGCTGGTCCTGAGGGACGGCTACTCCCTCCTCGATCCTGCATCGACGGCTGGATGCATGACGGACGGCGATGTGGTGGAGGCTCTGCCGGATCCATTTCCGCCTGTGCCGATGGTGTGAAATACACGATACCGCTGGGACGGCCCCGGTCGATCGGATGATAGACAGGATGGGAACGGGGGCCGACGTCGTGTTCGGCGCGGAGGCCATGGCTTCGATACTGGATGCCGCGGAGAGATCCAGGGTTTGTGGGGGCCTCAGAGGAAGGGTGCAGGGCGATGATAGGGGAGAGTACCGGGTGGTCCTCGGCGCAGGGGATGCCGAGGTGGGCATGTACTTCGTGTCGAAGGGCACATCGGTGGACGAACTCATGGCATCGGAATTCTCCAGAAGGTTCGGGTGCGGCGTGCTGGTGGTCATAGATCCGGACATAGGGGAGTTGGCGGTGTTCATCTCCGATTCCGGCGGTATCAGGTCCGCGACGGCCCTGATGGCGGAGCGATATCGCACCCAGATCGCATGGCGACCGCGCATCTCCCCCTCGGTGATGCCCTCGTCCGTCATGATCTCCGCGACGATGCGGTCGAAGAGCAGAAGCGCGGAGTCCTCGAACACCGTGCCCAGTGGCGCCACAGCGCGGACCTCGTCGCTCTCCGGGACGTCCATCACAATGGAGACGTCGGATACATGGGTCAGGGGGCACTCGGATGTGCCGGTTATGCAGTAGACCTTCGAGCCTATCCTGCCCGCAATCTTCGCCGTCTGGACAACCGAGGACGTTTTCCCGGTGTACGATATCAGGAGGGTCAGGTCGTCTTTCCCGATTATGGGTGTAGTCATCTCGCCGACGAAATGGACGTCGAGTCCGAGCTGGACGAGACGAACCGCGAACATCTGGCCGACGAGTCCGGATCTCCCGGATCCGTAGATGAAAACCTTGCGGCTGGAGAGGATGTCCTCCGCCAGCCTTTTGACCGAGCACGGATCGACGGATCCCAGGGCCCTCCTGCAATATCCGACGATCCGGTCCACGGTCTCCAAATCACTCACCGGCCGCCGTCGCGGCCGATTCGGCCTTTTTGCGCTCCTTGAGGAGCTTTGCCGCCTTTTTGGCGAGAATCCTCTCCTGGATGATCTTCATGTACATGGCGTCGTGCTCGAGGAGAGGCGATGTGGAGATTATCGTGCATTCCGGCCTGTCCTCGCTTAGGGCCTCGGCCAGGGGCTCGAACCTGAGGTCGCCCTTCTTGATGGGGGTGAGCCTCTTCTCGTCGTGGTCCTGGTACTCGACCCCGGCGAACTCCGTGTGCACGGGGCCCTTGCAGTAGGGCTCGACCTGCTCCATGAGGTCTAGGAAGTCGTCCGTCTCCATCAACGATCCGCCGGTGCGGGCGTGGTGATGGGGGAAGTTGATGACGGGCACGAGGGGTCCGCCCACATCCTGGCACAGATCCAAGATCTGCTCTATGGATCCGAACACGTCCTGGTGTCCGGTGATTTCGATGCCGAGACGGGGTTTCAGGCCGACGCCGCCCCACCAGTCGACGAGATTCCCGACGGCGTTGTATATGTTCTCGTCGACGGTCTGTCTGTCGCGGCCATCCTCGTAGATGCCGAGGCTGGTAACGACGATGTCGCCGTCGAGCTCGTTGAGGATTATGGCAGCGTGCCTGATGCTCTCCATGCATTCGAATGCCAGATCATCGTCTCCGCCCAGGTCCATATAGTAGGGGGTGTGGATGGAGAGGTTCACGTCCATTCTCTTGGCCATGTGGCCGAGGCCTCTGAGGCTCCCGAACGTCTTTGCGACCGGAGAGGGCATGAACAGGAGATCGTCCTCCTCCTCGATAGGTTCGTCGGGATCGTCTATGGGGGCCTCGTCACGTATGGCCTCGACGACGAAATCCTCGGTGATGTCGCGTATGGTCATCCCAATCTCATCGTCGTCCGGTGCGCGCGGGTAGGTTCCGGAGCGGACCATCTGGATCTCGAGTGCGCTGAGGCTGAGGACGTGGACATCCTCGATGCCGTCTTTGAGCGTGCGCCCTTTGCACGAGAGGGGTATTCCGGCCGGACCGAACCTTATCATGAGGCCCCTGTACCCGCCCTCGGTAGATAAGGTCTGCGCAATAGTCGCGCGCGATGTACAATAGGGGGCCGTGAGCAGGCAAAGGAGATGCTGGCACATGGAAGATACAACTGATGATACACTACGATACTCTATTTCGGCGTTCTTGTTGCATCCCCTCATTATAGTTATATTAGGAAACGCATCCCCTCGGGGTATGAGGAATGAGGAGTCCGCAACGGCATCAGGGGTCGTCATGGCCCTTGCGTCCGCCATAATCTCGCTGTTCCGGTGCGAGGGTATAATGCTCGCGGTCTCGATCTTCGCGATAGTGTTTGGCATCATCGCCATCAGGCGCTGCTCGGCCAGCACGGCGATCCTCATCTCGACCGCTTCGGTGGTCTCGCTGATAGTGACGACACTGTCCGTCACCGTCTTGGAGCCAGAGGAGTTCCTGATGGATGGGAATCCGCCCATCTACTGGTTCGTGCTCATAGGTCTGACCCATGCGGTTCCGGTGGCTCTCCTGACATTCGCGGTCTTCTCGATATTCTCGGCGGTGTTCGGAGCCTCCTACAACTGGGTCCTGGTCAGGGGCTTGAGCCCATTCATCGCCATGGGGATGGAGGTCCCCGGCTTCGTGTTCGAGTATATGTTCAAGGGCGTGGACACATGGATGACCGACAACGGGTACATCCTCTACCACTTTCTCATGACAGCCATATTCGTGGCTGTTCTGGCGTATCTGGTATCGGTGAAGATGAGGGCCGCGTCGAAGGTGATCTCGAACGGCGGAACGGAGGCGGTTCAGTGATCTCCGCCGACGATGATCGCCGGGAGAGGCGCGTGGCATGGATCATGCTGGTATGCGCTCCCGCATCGTTGCTGTTCCTATCGGTATTCTCGTTCATCGGCGTTATGCCGGGCATAGATGCCGGCCATCCCGCCATATATCTGGAAGCCACATGCTTCGCATGGGCCATAGTATCGATGTTCCTGCCGGCCATGAGGCTCCTGAGGGTGCTGTCTCTACCGTCCATCTTCCTAGCCGTCGTCTATGCGGACATCTACTTCTACGTCCTGTCGCTGAACGTCGGGCTGTACCTCAACGTGTCCTGGTGGGGCGATATGGGCCACGTGGTATCGTCCATGGTTGTGACCATGATCGTATTCGTCGCCATGTGCGCGATTCAGAGCCGCTCCCCTCCGCACGTCACCCTCGGGACGGATGCTGGCGTGGCCATAATGACGTTCATGGTGGCTCTGAGCTTCGGAGGTGTCTGGGAGATGATCGAGGGCTTCGCCGATTTCGCCGGAGGTCAGTCGTACATGGTGTACGGGGCCGACGACACGATGGGCGATCTCACCGCCGATCTCATCGGGGCGGCGGCGTTCTCCGCTGTCGCATACTGGTACCTGGGGCGGCATGACGCATCGGAGGTCGTGTCCGGTCTCAGGATAGGCCGCTCCGCGTTCGAGGTATTGGAGGAGGAATGAATCCTGGCGATGTCCGTTCGGCCCTGTGGGGGGATGACGTCGCAAGGGTCAGGACCGTCATAGCGGTCGCATTCGCCGTCGCATGCATCGCGTACCTGCTCGTGGTGCATGCCGCAGGCATCGAGACCGAGGTCATACGCGACCGCTACTGGAAGAATGCCGAGCCCCTCTTCCACGGGGACTTCCCGGCGACCGAGTATCCCCCTTTGGCCGTCCTGCTGTTCGGGATACCGCGTCTGTTCGCCGATTCGCCGTGGGGGTACGAGACCGCCTATGTCGCGATGATGTGGGTGTTCATGGTGTCCGGGCTGGTCGCCATCGACAGGATGGCGGCCCTCCTCGATCGCAGTAGGCGCGGGGCCATGGGGGCGTACGCCCTGCTGACGCTGCTGATGATCGAGTTCGTCCTGGACCGCTTCGATATGATCGTGGCGGTATTCATCATCGCATCCCTCCTTATGGTGGTCAGCGGCAGGGTGCGCCTCTCGTTCCTCCTGCTGGCGGTGGCCACACTGCTCAAGGTGGTGCCCGCCATCCTGTTCCCTGTGCTGGTTGCAGGGCTTCTGGCGGATGGGAGGCGCAGGGATGCTGCGGAGGGGGCGGCGGTCTACATGGCGACGGGCGCCGCCGTCATGCTCGCATTCTGGATCGTCGAGCCCGATTCCGTCACAAGCTTTCTGTCGTACAACAGCTCGCGCCCGCTGCAGGTGGAGTCGGTGGCCGCCGCCCTGCTGTACCCCCTCTCGATTCTGGGGGTCTCCGACATGTGGATCCAGTCTGCGACCGAGGAGGGCAGCTTCCTGTCCGACAATCTCCGTGGCCCTCTGCCGGATGCGGTGGCCGCAGAACTGCTCCCCGTGATGGTGGTGGCGGTAGCGGCTGTATGGGCCGTGTATGCCGCAACTGCCTCCAGAGCGCCTTCCGCATCGCGCACAGGCCTTCTGGGCGCAGGGTGCCTGGCAGTGATCCTGGCGTTCCTGGTCACGAACAAGGTCCTCTCCTCGCAGTATCTCATATGGGCGTTCGGCCCGCTCCTGCTGGCCGTGCTGACGTCGTCCTACGGGGCGTCGCGGAGGTTCTTCGGGCTCTTCGTAGCGGTCGTCGTCCTGACGCAGGTGAACTTCGCCTACAACATAGGCTATCTGGGAGGCGGACCCAACATAGGGGATCTGGGCATGGCGATCCTGCTGGCGAGGGCCGTCCTGCTGGTCGCCCTCCTCGGATTCTGCCTGTCGCGTCTCGTCCGTGTATCCAGGGTTCCGAAGGACGCATCGGCGGACGCATCCCATTAACCGTTAAATATGAGCATCCGATAGGACGGAACGCTCTTCAGAGCCGATGAATGATGAAGGCGCCTTATGCGCCGGAAAGAGGTAATTGAAATGTCCGTTTATGTGAAGTTCGAGACGCCGAAGGAGATTTCCGACAAAGCCTACTCCCTCGCCGAGATGGCCAGGGACAGCGGGAAGATCAAGAAGGGAACGAACGAGGTCACCAAGGTCGTCGAGCGCGGCAACGCCGCCATCGTCATCATGGCCGCCGACGTCGAGCCCCCCGAGATCCTGGCGCACATGCCCGCCCTGTGCGACGAGAGGAACGTCCCCTACGTTTACGTCCCCAGCAAGACCGAGCTCGGAGCCGCAATCGGCCTCGACAAGCCCACCGCCTCCATCGCAATCACCGATGTCGGAAAGGGCAAGGCCCTCTGCGATGAGATCGCCGCCGCTGTCAAGAGCCTGAAAGCCTGAAGGTGAGTCCAGATGGTAGACACCGACAGCATTCCCGCCGAGGTCGTCGAGGTCATCGGCAGGACCGGAATGACCGGGGAGGCAACCCAGGTCAAGGTCCGCGTTCTCGACGGTCGCGACAAGGGCAGGATCATCACAAGGAACATCATGGGCCCCGTCAGGATGGGAGACATCCTCATGCTGAGGGAGACCTCGAGAGAAGCCAGGAAACTGGGCATGAGGTGATTCGCATGGTAGACACTTCCAGGAAGTGCTCCTTCTGCGGAGCATCCATCGAGCCCGGAACCGGCAAGATGTACGTGAAGAGGGACGGGTCCATCCTGTACTTCGACACCAACAAGTGCTACAAGAACATGGTCGAGCTCAAGAGGGTCGCCAGAACCACCAGGTGGACCAACAAGGCCCACGAGGAGAAGGAGACCAAGCTCAGGGCCATGGAGAAGGCCGCCAGCAAGGAGTGATCCGCATGGCTATGGAGCAGACCTACCTCATGGTCAAGCCCGACGGGGTCCAGCGCGGACTCTGCGGCGAAATACTCTCCCGCTTCGAGAAGAGGGGGCTCAAGATCATCGGCGTCAAGATGATGGTCATCTCCAAGGAGACCGCGGAGAACCACTACGGGGAGCACAAGGGCAAGCCCTTCTTCCCCTCGCTCATCTCGTACATCACCTCCGGGCCCGTCCTCGCGATGGTCCTCGAGGGCGAGGACGCGGTCGCCATCTGCAGGAGCATGATGGGCAAGACCAAGCCCTCCGAGTCCGCTCCGGGCACGATCCGCGGCGACTATGCCATGGTCACCGGGATGAACATCATCCACGGGTCCGATTCCGTAGAATCCGCCAAGAGGGAGATCTCCATCTTCTTCAAGCCCGAGGAGCTCGTCTCCTACACCAGGGATGCGGACAAGTGGATCTACGAGTGAGATTCCGATTCAGCAAACCTTTTACCCAAACCACTTACATGGTCCCTATGAGGTGTTCTGATGGCTATAAGGCAACCTGTAGTAAGCGTTCTGGGTCACGTCGACCACGGGAAGACCAAGCTCCTCGACAGGATCAGAGGCACCTCTGTCCAGGCCAGGGAGGCCGGAGCGATCACGCAGCACATCGGGGCCACCGAGGTTCCGATAGAGCACATCTACAAGATGTGCGGCAGCCTGATCGGGAGCAAGAAGTTCGATGTTCCCGGGTTGCTGTTCATAGACACGCCGGGACACCAATCTTTCGTCACGCTTCGTGCGAGAGGGGGATCCCTGGCGGATCTGGCGGTGCTGGTCATAGACATCAGGGAGGGGCTGATGCCCCAGACAATAGAGTCCATCCGTATCCTCAGGCAGTACAAGACACCGTTCGTCATCGCCCTCAACAAGGTCGATTCGATAGAGGGCTGGATCAGCGAGAACGGCAGGCCGTTCGTCGTCTCCGAAAGGATGCAGCAGGACCACACGCGGCAGGTCTTCGAGGAGAAGATGTACAACGCCATAGCCCAGCTGGCACAGGAGGGCGTCGCGGCGGACAGGTACGATAGGATCGACGATTTCACCAAGGCCGTGGCCCTGGTCCCGATCAGCGCCAAGGAGGGCGAGGGCATACAGGACCTCATGCTCGTCCTGATCGGGTTGGCCCAGCGCTTCCTGGAGGCGCGCCTGGAGAAGGGGGAGGGTCCGGGCAAGGGCACGATCCTGGAGATCAAGGAGGAGCGCGGCCTGGGCAAGACCCTAGACATGATCCTCTACACGGGCACCCTGAAGAAGGGAGACACCGTTGCACTCGGGACCCGCGGCGCACCGCTGGTCACTAAGATCAAGGCGATCCTCAAGCCGAAGCCGCTGGATGAGATCCGCGATCCGAGGGATCGCTTCGATTCCATCAAGGAGCTCCACGCCGCGGCGGGGGTCAAGATATCCACCCAGAGCGTGGAGGGTGTCATCGCCGGAGCGCCCATCATAGTCGTCAAGGGCCCGAACGATCCCGCCATCAAGGAGCTGGCCGAGGAGACCAGCATCAAGATCGAGACCCATGAGGACGGTATAACGATCAAGGCCGACGCCATAGGGTCCCTGGAGGCCCTGGCATACGAGGCGAAGGCCCACGACATCCCCATCAGGAAGTACGGCATAGGCGAGATCACCCGCAGGGACATCCTGGAGACCGCGTACGCCGACAAGGATAACTGCGTCATCCTGGGATTCAACGCCGGGCTCTCCAAGGACGCCGAGGCCGAGCTGCACAGCCATCCCGAGCTCAAGGTCATGACGAGCCCCATCGTCTACCAGCTGATAGACGACTATCTCCTCTGGGTGGACGAGTGCAAGCAGCAGACGGACACCGACAAGAGGGCGCTGTTCTCGTTCCCTGCGAAGTTCACGATCCTCCCCGGATGCGTGTTCCGCGTCAGCAAGCCCGCCATCGTGGGCGTCCGCATACTCGCCGGCCGCATACGCCCCGGCGAGAACCTGATCGGCGCCGACGGCCGCGAGCTCGGCAGGATCAAGAGCATACGCATCGGCGAGGATCCCCAGAAGGAGGCCAAGCAGGGCGACGAGGTCGCTCTGGCCATAGACGGGGTCACGGTCGGAAGGCAGCTCGGCGAGGGCGATGTTATACTCGTGGACCTCATAGAGTCGGCCTTCAAGCAGCTGCAGCAGATGGATCTGACCGCCGATGAGAGGATGGTCCTGGACGAGGTCATGACCATCAAGAGGAAGGAAGAGAGGTTCTGGGGTATGTGACGGAGGGGTATCCGCGACATATCTCACAGTTCCGTTCTTCAGCTATGTGTTCGCGGTCCTCCCCGTATGGCCGGCATGGCTCGCATGCGTCGCCGCGGGACTGTACCTCATTCTCTTCAAGGAGAGCTTCGATCCGCGTGCCACGGTGTTCTGGATATCGATCCTGTTCGCCCTGCCGGTGGCGGGGCTGTTCGTTTACATGTACTGCGGATGCACAGTCCGGTCCCGCGCCGTCGGCCGTGCCAAGGCATCGAGGGAGGCGGCGGCTATGGAGGCACGGTCCGAAGAGCCCGATTCCGCCGATGCGGCCCTGTCGGGGCTGCTGTCGTCCTACGGCGCCGATGCATACACATCCTGCAATTCGGCGGCCCTGCACTGGACCGCCCAGGAGGGGATAGATGCGCTGGTCTCGGCGATCTCCGGAGCCACCCGCTCCGTCTTCATCGAGGCGCGCCGCCTCATGTCCGGCGCGACGGGCCGCGGGATCGCGGACATGATATGCAGCAAGGCGGCGGAGGGCGTGGACGTCAGGATCCTCACATCGTCGCTGGGCTTCCTCCGCACCCCGGGGCTCCGCCGCATGAGCAGGGCCGGGGCCAGGCATGCCACGTTCCGTCCGCGGCCCGTGGCCGCCCTCTCGCTGAGGACGTTCGACCGCAACCTCCGCGACATCGTGGTCGTCGACGGCGAGCGCGCGTATCTGGGGTCCGACACCTTCGTGGAGTTCCGGGGCAGGGCGGCCTCCCGCCTGGAGGCCAGGTTCCTGGCCGATTGGGCCCATGCGGTCCGCGGGCCCATCGAGCGTCCATGCGGCAGCGTCCAGAACTGCGGTGATGTCCGTATCCAGCTGGTCCCGTCGGGTCCGGACTGTCCCGGCAACGCTCTTCTCCACGGCCTGTCGTCCGTGGTGTCCGGCGCGAAGGAGACTCTGCTTCTGGGGCTTCCGTTCATGATACCCGGGGACGAGATGTACGGGGCGATCCGCCAGGTCGCGCTCGGCGGGACCGATGTGACCGTGCTGCTGCCGGCCGATTGCAGGCACTGGTACCAGAAATGGAACTCCCTGGCCGCAGTCAGTCCCCTGGCGGATATAGGCGTGAACGTCTTCTTCTCCGGCAGGTCGCTGAAGCGGTGCGTCGCGGTGGCCGACCGCAGGGTGTGCATAATGGGCTCCGGAGCCTTCAATTCGCGCTCCACATCCATGGACTACTGCCTCAGCGCGGCGGTATACAGCGATGAGTTCGCAGGCGAGGTCGCGGACAGCTTCATCCGCGAGACGGAGGAGGCCTGCCGCATCACGGCCGACGACTATCGCCGCAGGTCTTTCGCCGATCGTCTGAGGATCGCGGTGTCCCGTATGCTGATGTTCCTGAACCGACGGTTCCTCCTCTCCAGGTATCTTTATAAGTGATGTCCGGTTAGCGAGCGACACAGGTGTTCAAATGGCAGATGCCGAATACAAAGTCGTCGTTAACGATGTGAAGACCGGAAGGTCCTACAACATCGCAGTGACCGGTCACCACGCGAACTCTCTGACTGGCGTAAGCATCGGAGAGACCGTGGACGGAGTTTTCCTTGGACTTCCCGACTACAAGCTGCAGGTAACCGGCGGTTCCGACAAGAACGGGACCCCCATGAGGAAGGATCTCCCCGGCAACAAGAGGGAGATGCTCCTGCTCTCCGACAGTCTCGGATTCCACGAGAAATACCACGGAGAGAGGAGGAGGGTCGCCATCCGCGGATGCACCATCTCCCCTGCAATCGTTCAGATCAACATGAAGGTCGTCGAGTACGGGCCGAAGGCCATCGACGAGATACTCGCCCCCGCCGAGGGCGCAGACAACTGATGAAGGTCCCGAAGCAGCCCGAGGTCAACATCGGGATGATCGGCCATGTCGATCATGGCAAGACCACTCTGACGAAGGCGCTCTCCGGGGAGTGGACAGACCGCCACTCCGAGGAGCTGAAGAGAGGGATCTCGATCCGTCTCGGATACGCCGATGTCGCGTTTTACAAGTGCCCCGAGTGCCAGGGGGCCGCAGCGTACGGCACCACCAAGAAGTGCAAGAGCTGCGGCTCCGACGCGGAGTTCCTGAGGGCCGTCTCCTTCGTGGACGCCCCCGGGCACGAGACGCTGATGGCCACGATGCTCTCCGGAGCCGCCCTGATGGACGGCGCACTGCTGCTGGTGGCGGCTAACGAGAAGTGCCCCCAGCCCCAGACCAAGGAGCACCTGATGGCGCTGTCGATCATAGGCATCGATAAGATCATCATCGTCCAGAACAAGATTGATATCGTCACCCGCGAGCAGGCCATCGAGAACTACAAGCAGATCAAGGCCTTCGTCAAGGGCACCATCGCGGAGAACGCCCCGATCATTCCGATCTCGGCCAACCGCGGGGTCAACATCGATATGCTCATCGAGGCCATCGAGGAACACATCGTCAGGAGGATCGAGAGGGATCCCGACGCATCCCCGCTGATGCACGTCGCGCGCTCCTTCGACATCAACTCCCCCGGCGCCAGGCCGGAGGATCTGAAGGGCGGCGTCCTCGGAGGATCCCTGATCCAGGGCACCCTCCATGTCGGAGACGAGATCGAGATCGCTCCCGGTCGGAAGACCGAGGTCGCAGGGAAGGCCGTCTATGAGAACATCAGGGCGGAGGTCCTGTCCCTCGAGGCCGGCGGAAAGAGCGTCAAGCAGGTCGTTCCCGGAGGGCTCATCGCCATCGGAACTGGTCTGGATGCATCTCTGACGAAGTCGGACGGGTTGACCGGAAGGGTCATAGGGCTCCCCGGGCAGCTGCCTCCGGTAGTGCACGATTTCCAGATGAAGACCGTCCTCCTCGATCGTGTCGTGGGGTCGTCCGCGGAGCTGTCCGTGGACGACATCAAGAGCAACGAGCCCCTCATGCTGTCCGTAGGCACCGCTACCACAGTCGGTGTGGTCAAGAGCGCCAGAAGCGGATCTGCGGAGGTCGCACTCAAGATCCCGGTGTGCATACTGCCGGGTCAGAGGGTCGCCATATCCAGGCGCATCTCCAACAAGTGGAGGCTCATCGGCTACGGTATCGTCGAGCAGTGACCGCCATGCAGACGGTCGTGCTCGACACAAACGCCTTACTAATGCCCTTCGAGATAAGGATCAACATCGATCTCGCGCTCCGCGATCTTCTGGGGGATGCGAGGATAGTGGTGCCAGGCCCGCTGGTCGGAGAGCTCAAGCATCTCGACCACAGGTACGCCGGCGCCGCGCTGGCTCTGGCCAGGAAGTACGAGATAATCCCAACGGATCAGACCGGGGACAACGCCGTCGTGGAACTGGCCAGGAAGGAGAACGCCTACGTCCTCACCAACGACAAGGAGCTGCGCAGGCGTCTCAGGAAGGAGAGAATCCCGCTGATCTATCTCCGGTCCGGCACGCATCTCACTCTGGAGACGTACCGATCGCGGCATCTCCGACGGCGTCGGAGATTGAACAGGGCGTTTTCGTAGTCCTGTACGAAGTACCTGATGTTCTTCCGCCCCTTCTGCACCACGGTATGCCCTTCGGCCTCCAGCCTGGCCTTCTGCTCTTCGCATCCTCCGGGATACCTCGGATTGAGCTCGCCGTTGGCCTTCAGGGTCCTCCAGTACGGGGCCCCGTCCTCTGCGCGCTGACTGCTGGCCCATGCCACGATGGAGACGAACATCCCGGCGGTCATGGGGTCGGTGAAGTCCGCGCCGTGCTCCTTCGCGAGGTGGCTGCGGATCACGCCGACCGTGACGACCTTCCCGCAGGGGACCGTCCTCATGATCTTGTCGTAGTCCAGGGGAGGAGCCAGGAGCATCCTGTTTCCTCCGTATCTCTCGACGGTCCCTGGATCCGTGACAGTCTGGATCCTGGGCATGCCCCTGCTGTCGCGGAGCATGGCCCCAAAATCCTTCTCGCTCTCGTGCGTCATGCCGTTCGATACCCGTCGTTCACAACAGCGGCCGAGGGGGATCCTCCTTCTGCGACGGGTCCCAAGGCCTCCGCCCGGCTATCTCCAGGCGCCGGAGCATCAGCCTCTTCCCGATGTCCGTCACTCCGTACACGGGCACCGCGCTGCCGGCCTGCACGATATCCGTACGGGAGTGCGCGACCTCGCGGAGATGCTTCGATGCGCACGCGGTGATGAGATCACACATCTCGAACGCCCTCGCGGCATCCTCCATGGATATCCCAGTGGTGTGCACAAGGGCGATGACCGCTCTGTCACCCCATCTTTCGCGTATGGCCGTCGCATCATCCACGGACGCGGTGGTCACAGCCACTCTTCCGAACCCCATGCCGAAGGCCTTCTCGACCCCGGCAGGCATGTCTATGGAGGCGGTGTCCGGGTCCAGCATGTTGTCCGCTCCGACCGCCTCGACGACCTTCGGAACGGGTTCCGTCTCCCTTATGGCGGATATGCGTCCGCCGAGGCCCTGGACAAGCGAGGCATCGGTCACCACGGCCGTCCCGCAGCCGTCCGCCGCCAGGACGACGGCGTCGATGGCACCGTCGAACAGTCCTGTGCTCAGGGTCTCGGATATGCCGAAGGACAGGAAGTCATTCATGGCGGTCTCCCTGTTCTCCGAGCATATGCCGAAGCTGTTTATGCGGTACTCGATGTTCTCGCGGACGGTATCGCGGTCGAGCACCTCTATGCCCCTGTGCTTGGCGAACAGGGGGCAGTGCCTGACGACGGGATCCGTTATACCGATGACCTTCCCGTCCTCGATGGTGACCCTGCTCAGGCCAAGGCATTCCATGACATGCCGGGACATGCGCCCCTTCACTCCTCGACGTCGACGCTGAGGATCTTGACCGGGGTCAGAGGCTTGTCGTTCCTGTCGGTCTCGACCTTGCTGATCCTGTCCACGACGTCCATGCCGGACACGACGGTCCCGAACACGGGGTGCGCGTAGGGGGTACGCGGGTCCTCCTTGTCGAGGTATGTGTTGTTGACCGTATTGATGAAGAACTGGCTTCCGCCGGTGTTGGGCCTGCCGGTGTTGGCCATGGAGATGGTGCCTCTGATGTTGGAGTGGCCCGTTCCGAACTCGTCCTGGATGTTGTATCCGGGCCCTCCCATGCCGGTCCCGGTGGGGTCCCCGCCCTGGACCATGAAGTCCTGGATGACTCTGTGGAAGATGACATCGTTGTAGAAGCCCTCCTTGCAGAGTTTGACGAAGTTACCGGTCGTGATGGGCATGTCGTCGTGCATCCTGATGACGATGTCTCCCATCGTCGTGTGGAGTGTGACCTGTGTCATGGCCGGTAAAGCAGGATGGAGGTACTTAACGGCTCATCTGCGCCTGCGTCCGGTCATGGCCAGGTATGCGAGGAGCATCTCGATCTGCACCCTCTCGATAGGGGAGTCCGTGCCGTTGGACCCGCACTGCGCGATCCTCTCGTCGACCTCGCCTATCTTGTCTATGAGCCTGACGGTTTCCTGATCGGATAGCCCGAGCCCGAGGGCGCGGGCCTGGACGATTCCCATGATGTCGCGTCCGCTCATGCCCCCCTCGATCAGCAGCGAGTCGAGGCCGTCGCGGGCCTTCATGACGTCCCCTTCCAGAGCCTTCCTGAGCATCGCATCCACCGTGTCCGTGGCGGGGGTGTCGGTCAGTCTGAACACGGTATCCAGGTCCACGATCTTCGAGGAGCATGCGGCGGCCTGGAGCATGCCTACGGCCCTGCGCATGTCCCCTCCGGACGCCACGGCTATGCCGTCCGCCGCACCATCCGCGAGGGCCACCCTCTCCTTCGCGGCGATGACGGACACGCGTGCGGCGATGTCCTCCCTGGGAACGGGCCTGAACGCCACCAGGCTGCATCTGGAGCGGACAGGGTCTATCAGCGCGGACGGGTGGTTGCACGCGAGTATGAACGCGCAGTTGCCGGAGTAGACCTCCATGGTCCTCCGCAGCGCCTCCTGTGTCGCCCGAGGGAGGCGGTCGACCTCGTCTATGAACACGACTCTGAATCCGACGCCGTCGATGGATGTCGTGGATGCGAACTCGCGTATCCTCCACAAGGGGCTGGAGTCCCTTCTGACGACCGTCCTGCTGGTCTCGTTGCCGTTTTCGTCCTCCCCTTTCTGCTCCACGGCCCTATTCCTGGTGAGGTCGGCGGCGGCAATCTCCAGGAAGTTCCCTTCGGTCATCCCCTTGAGGACGGCGTCCGCTAGGATCAGGGCGCAGGACGTCTTGCCGGATCCGGGCGGCCCGGCGAGCAGCAGATGGGGAAGGCCGCCGTCGGACGAGAACGCCTTCAGGCGCTCGACGGCCACGGGCTGCCCCAGGACATCGTCGAGGCTCCTCGGCCTGTACTTCTCCATCCAGACGGATTCGGCGGTCATGGATGGGGGATGGGGCAGGCCGTATAAGGATTGGCGGAGGGCGGCCGGGCCGCCCTCGGCCGAGGGGCGTCAGCGGCATCCTCCGCATCCGCCGCCGACCTCCGTGCCGACCATGACCGCGTTGATGACGCGGTCGAGGAGCATGCGGCCTCCGGCGATCCCGAGGACAGACTTGGGCATGAGATCCACCTGGTCCTGCGACGGCAGCGCCACGTCGATCCCGGTCCTGCACATGCCGCGGGCCTCCAGGAGCTTGACCCTGGCCCCCGGCCCGATCATCACGTCCGCATAGGGTCCGCCGATGTCCCTTCCGAGGGAGCCGGAGCACCCTATGGAATCCAGGGCCGCCTCCAGGGCGCGCATGCACTCCGGGTCCTCCTCCACCGTGCAGACGGCCTCCGGAGCCATTCTCAGCCATGAGCCCATGAATCCGACGAGTCCGAGGGCCATGGAGGATTCGCACTCGAGGGAGTAGGTCCTGCCCCTGAGCTTCTCTGCCAGGTTGAGCGCGTTCCGGAGGCGCTCCCTGGCGCGCTCCTCGTCGCGGTCGATCCATTCGATGGCGGGCGTCGGATCGGCACCGGTCAGCCTGCCGACCTCCGTCAGCAGGGCCCTGGTGCCGGACCATCCGACGGGGGCGCCCTGCGGGCAGCGGGCCGCGGGGATCCCGATCCCTTCGTAGAACGATGAGAGCTCCCTGCAGTATTCCGGCATTATGCAGACGTTGGCGCAGGCCCGTCCGGACATCGCGATCTGGTCGACGGTGCATCCGGATCCCAGTCCCGCCGCCACCTCGAGCCCCATCATGCCCAGGAGCATGCGGACCTCGTCGATCAGGTGGTCGCATCCCCTGGAGATGAACGGCGCACCCACGATGTTCACGAGCTCCCGCTCCCTCTCGCCCGGCTCCGCGAGCTTCCTGCAGATCTCTGTCAGCACATGGTCGAATCCCACGGAGAACGGTTCGGACATGAAGCATTTCCCTATGACGACCGCGTTATCCGCCATCCCCTTCTCGAAAACCCTGTCCCACAGCCTGTCCCCAATCAGCGATGCGCCGGGGGACTCCATGAGGACGGTGAATCTGCTGTTCCTGATGGTGTCGAGCACCATGTCGACCTTGTCGGCGGATCCGTATATGTAGTCCGAGGCGTCGACGAAGGTGCAGGGCATCCTGGAGCGGTCCAGGAAGAACTCCCTCGGATCCACCGAGAACTCCCTGTCCAGATACCTCTCGGATATCCCTGCGCTGGTGTTCCTGCATCCCCCCGGCCCGTGGAGCAGAGTGGTCCCGTCGAGGACGCTCTCCCCTGCCAGCATCGATCCGATGAAGCCGTCGTATCTTATCGTCATTCCATCTCCTCCAGCCTGCATATCCTGACGATCCTGGCCGCAGTGTCCAGGCATCCGCGGTACCCGGCCACCCCCTGGCCCACCTGGAGGTACGGGACCCCGTAGGTGGACAGGAACCTGTGCGATCCGAGGACGAGATCCGGACGCAGATCCTCGACGCGGGCGGCCATCTCCTTCTGGTTGACACCGATGTTCACCCTGAAGCGGCCCTCGAGCCCGTTGCACGTCCTGCTGTGGCTCCATATCGTGATGGTCGGGCACTCGATCTCTAGGATCTCGAATCCCAGCAGCTCGGAGATGTCGATGAACCAGTTCAGGTCCAGGGACACCGGGGCGTGTATCACGGCCCTCCTGCCCTTCAGCGCACCTTTCAGAGGGGCGGACAGCTCGCCGTACTCCCTCCTCATCCCGTCCAGGACCTCCGCGATCCTCGATTCCGGCACGCCCATGCGTCTCCCGAACGCCTCGGTCCACGCGAGGGTCTCGGTGATCCCTCTGGGCAGGGGGTCCGGGAAGCAGGGGATCCCGCAGACCTCCTCGAGTATCCCCGCATCCATCCTGTTGGCGGTGCCCTCCTCGGCCAGAACGTTGATCGAGCCGCGCCTGATGCTCCTGATCTCATCGAAAGTGTTGCCGCATAGGAACAGGCAGTTGACCTCCAGCCCCAGGGACTCGATGATGCGCACGGCGTCGTCGCAGGATCTGGCGACAGGGTCGCTGGAGTGCCCGTATCCGATGATATTGACCGTTCCTGCCGCCGGCTCCACGGCGGGATCGGCCTGTTCGGCCAGGCACTTCACGGCCATGACGTGGCAGTCTATCCCTCCTCCGTTGAGCACGCCGTCGCAGATGCAAGGCACGACACTGACCTCCGGATGCCTCGCCTCGGCGGCCCTGCACACACCTGGAACGTCGTCTCCGATTATCCCGGGCACGCACGCGGTGGCGACGAACACCGTCTTCGATCCGGCGGCTATGCGCGCCTCTATGAGGTCCTCGAGGGGCCTCATCCCGCCGTAGATGGCCGAGATGTCCTTCAGGTCGGTGCAGAACGCGCGCTCGTCGACGGGCCTCATGTGGAGCTCTCCGCGCGTGCGCCTCATGTAGTCCATGCCGGCGGCGAACATGCTCAGGCAGCTCATGGGGCCGTGGATGATGATGTCCGAGTCCTCGATCTCGAGGAAGACATAGAACGCCGCGCGGACCCCGCAGCCTGTCAGCGCCTTGCCACGGCAGACGTTGGGGGAGCGGGTTCGGATGGGCGCGCCGCCCGCCTTCGGCACGCGGATCCCCTTGGCCACCATGTCCAGGGTCTCGTCGTCCAGGGGCATGGCGGGATAGAGCTCGGCGCCGCCCGTCAGGACCTTCTCCGCCACATCGACGATGCCGGCCATGGACCTCGCGACATCGCATCCCGGGTCCATCTGGGAGACTGTCATCCCCCTGGATTCGGCATCGGAGAACGCCTTGTCCCTCGGAACCACGGCCACTATGGGCAGGCCGACGGCGTCCGCGAAGTTCTTCACGTATTGGACCTCCCCGTCGTTGCCGCGGGAGTTCAGGATGAGTCCGCCCACGCGCTTCGAGGTCCCGTCGTAGTTCCTGACGCCCTTCAGGATGTTGTTCGCGGCGTACAGGGACATGAACTCCCCGGATGTCACGATGAACACCAGGTCCGCGTACTTGCGCCTTAGCGGAACGGCGAATCCTCCGCACACCACATCGCCCAGTACATCGTAGACAACGACGTCGGCGTCGGGGATCACGTTTCTGCTCTCTATGAAGTCGAACGCCGTGAGTATGCCCCTTCCGGCGCATCCGACGCCCGGCTCGGGGCCGCCGGCCTCCATGCACACCACGCCGTTCGCGCCGATGGAGACGATCCCGGAATCGTCGTCGGAGCCGGAGTCTATGTGGTCCAGGATGGTGGGCTGCGTCCTTCCGCCCAGGAGCAGCCTGGTGGAGTCGTGCTTGGGGTCGCATCCGATCTGCGCCGCCCTGTGCCCCCTTCCGGCCAACTGATACGAGATGTTCGCGGATATCGTGGATTTCCCGATACCGCCCTTTCCGTAGATCGCAATCTGAATCATATCGATAACCTTCGATAATGAGAGCAGAATCCGCAATCGAGTATAACACCGTTCCTGCATCGTGGCATTTAATCGCATCATAATGCTATAGTAGGATGCTTAGCCAGCATCGGAACGGTGCAATCTCCAGCGACCATAGGATGATACATCCTAATATGCTGGTACCTTAGAGGACCGTATCCTCATTTCTACTACGAGTTGGATGGCATGTCCATGAAGATGAGGATGGTCTACCTCTCGATTCAGAGCACGGATGCGGAGGCCGTGCGGCGGACCTCCGAGGACCTCGCGTCCGAGAAGGGCTGGGATCTCGATTTCTTCGGCATCAACGGCAACGATGCCGATCAGGACCCTGTGGCGTACCACGATCTGGTGAACAGGACGAAGGCGGCCGATCTGGTTCTGATACGGGTGATGGCGGATCCGTACAGGATGCTGCGCTTCGAGCAGTACGAGGAGGTCCTGAAGGGCGTGGAGGGCAGCGTGTTCCTGTATTCCGGGAATCCGGAGATCAGCGAGCTCTACCGTCCGCTGTTCAGGTACGGGGACGAGGACTTCAAGCGGATCTATCAGTACTGCCAGGCCAAGGGCGTGGCCAACGACCGTGCGGTGGTCATGTGGCTCCACAGGGCGCTCACGGGCGAGGGCGATGTCCCGGAGCCCGACGTCCCCCGCGGCCACGGGGTGTACCATCCCGGATCAGACAGGGACGTCTCCCTGGAGGACTACCGGCGGACCCTGGATCCTTCCAGACCCACGGTGGGCATAGTCTTCCCCGGAGGGAATTGGCTATACGGGGATATGCAGCACATCGACGAGTTCATACTGGCCCTCGAGGGCCAGGGCATGAACACGATCCCGATCTTCTCCGGGCGCAGCGACGACACGATCGAGGACGTGTTCCGGATGTACTTCTTCGACGGGGACAGGAGGCTTGTGGACGCGCTGGTCATGGCCACCGGCTTCTCCTTCGTCAAGGGGTCCCGCGACTGCACGGGCGTCTACACCCCGGACGAGCAGAACTTCTTCCACACCCTCACGGACGTCCCCGTCTTCCAGGCGATGGCCCCGTCGGTCCATTTTGCGGACTACGAGGAGAGGGCCGAGGGGCTGGCCAAGGGCGATTTCGACGCGTTCGTGATCTGGCCCGAGATCGACGGACAGATTATAACGGTCCCCATCGGGAGCAACGAGCAGGGTCGTGGCGCGCCCAGGATGCACACCCCGCTGCCGGACAGGATAGATCATCTGGCCAGATGCGTCGGGTCGTGGGTCCGCATGGGCCGCACCCCCAGGAAGGACAGGAGGATAGCCGTGCTGCTGTGGCAGTCGCGTCCGGATTCCGGCCGCATCGGCGCTGCGGCCGGCCTGGACACGATCCAGAGCGTCAGGGACATGCTCGAGAGGTTCAGGGACCTCGGATACACCGTGGACCATGTGCCGGAGACGTCCAAGGAGCTGATCGACGAGATCCTCTCCAATGTCACCAACGACCTGGAGTGGTCGTCCGAGGAGAGGGTCCGCGAGAAGGCCGCGGACACGGTCTCCGTGGAGGAGTACCGCAGGGACTACGACGGGCTGTCCGCGTTCAACCGCGGCCAGATGGAGGACAGCTGGGGCGATCCCCCCGGATCCATCTGCACACAGGACGGCAGGTTTGTCGTTCCGGGAATCGTCAATGGCAACATCTACATCGGCTATCAGCCGATGAGGGGCTGGGCGGAGCAGATGGAGGCGGTCTACCACGATCCCGTGCTCCCGCCGCAGCACCAATACCTCGCATTCTACAGATGGCTCAGAAGGGGGTTCGGCGCCGATGCGGTCATCCATATGGGGACGCACGGCACCCTGGAATGGCTACCCGGCAGGAACGTGGCGCTCTCCGGGAAGTGCTATCCCGACCTCATCCTGGACGGGATCCCGGACATCTATCCGTACGTGATCGATGATCCCGGGGAGGGCATCCAGTGCAAGAGGAGGGCCGAGGCCGTGCTCATAGGCCACATGTGCCCGACCATGGCCCGCGCAGGATCCTACGATGCGCTGGAGTCGGTGGATGCGCCGCTCCAGGAGGTATTCAAGAACCGGGCCGCCAAGGGCGAGCAGAGGGCCGCCATGGTCGGAGAGGTCCTGGAGGCTGCGAGGAGGGCCGAGTTGCTGAAGGAGCTAGGGATCCCGGACGACATATCCCCCGAAGACTTCGAGGGGGAGCTCGACAGGATCCACGACTACCTCACCGAGATCAAGGACGCCATCATCCGGGACGGACTCCATGTTCTCGGGCAGGCCCCCGAGGGCGACCTGCTGCAGGAGTCGGTGTACTCCCTCACCAGGCTGGCGAACGGGGACGTGCCGTCCCTGAGGGATTCCGTGGCCTCGTCCATGGGGTACGCGATCGATGCCATCCTCGACGATCCGTCGGGCTCCACCGGCGGGGAGCTGAACAGCATCGTCCTCGACAGGATAGACGAGAGGACGAACGAGCTGATAGTCGAGATGCAGCGGAGGGGCTACGACGCGGACTCGTGCATGGAGCTGGCGGAGGGCGATGCGGACCTGGGGGATGTGATCGGCTTCATCTGCGGGTTCCTGGTCCCCGGCCTCGGGAGGATGAAGGACGAGCTGGGGAACATGATGCACGCCTGCGACGGCGGCTACGTCCTCCCCGGTCCGTCCGGAGCGCCCACCAGGGGGAATGCGCGCATCCTGCCGATGGGCAGGAACTTCTACGGCATAGACCCGGACATAGTCCCCACGAAGGCGTCCTGGGAGGTCGGCAGGCGCATGGCCGATCAGATGATCGAGAAGTACGAGGAGCAGAGGGGATCCATGCCCAGGGAGGTCGGGTTCATCATCTGGGCCACGGACACCATGAAGAACAACGGTGACGACGTGGCGTACATTCTGTGGCTGATGGGCGTCCGTCCAGTCTGGTCGTCCCACGGGAACCAGGTCGTGGGATTGGAGGTCATACCTCTGGAGGAGCTGAAGAGGCCGAGGATCGACGTCACGGTCAGGATCACGGGGCTGTTCAGAGACACCTTCCCGAATCTCATAGACCTGCTCGACGACGCCGCCAGGATGGTCGAGGAGCTCGACGAGTCCGACGAGGAGAACATTATGGCCGCCAATTTCAGGAAGGACCTGATCGAGGAGATGGCCAAGGGAATATCCGTGGACGAGGCCCGTCGCAACGCATCGGTGAGGGTGTTCGGCTGCGCTCCGGGAGGATACGGGGCGGGGGTGAACAAGGCCATCGAGTCCGGCGACTGGAAGACGGTCCAGGATCTGGCGGACATATACGTGACCTGGGGCAGCTATGCCTACGGCCGTGGAATGTCCGGGGTGCCGATGAAGGAGCAGTTCAAGAGGAGGTTCTCGAAGGTCGGCGTCACCGTGAAGAACATGCCCGACAGGGAGATCGATCTCCTGGACTGCGATGACGTGTACCAGTACCTCGGGGGTCTGAACGCGTTCGTCCGCGCCTACGGCGACCCGGAGGCCATCACGGTCATGGGCGACGGATCGGATCCGGGCAGGGTCAAGATCAGGGGGACGAAGGAGGAGCTCCAGTTCGTCTACAGGACCAAGATCCTGAACCCGAAGTTCATCGACGGGCTGAAGAGGCACGGCTACCGCGGGGTCACCGAGGTCGCGAACCTCACGGAGTACACCCTTGGGTGGGACGCGACCTCCGACATTGTGGACGACTGGGTGTACGAGAAGCTCGCCGAGACGTACCTGTTCGACGATGACACCCGCGAATGGATGGAGAACGAGAATCCCCATGCCATGATGGACGTGATGAGCCGTTTGTTCGAGGCCGTAGACAGGGGGCTCTGGGAGGCCAGGCCGGAGACCCTCGAGAGGATGAAGGAGATATATCTCGATCTCGAGGGCAAGGTGGAGGACGTGCAGGACAGGCTGAACTGATTTCCGGGGTTGCCGGGCCCCGTGCGGGGCCCGGCCGAAACATCATCCGATTCGACGTTTCTCGGACCCGGTCTCCCGGCCGAGGACATGCATCACGGCTGTATCCTCTCCGGGTTCTTCGCGATTCCTCCGATATCTGTTCAGTATCGTCACACTGAGCCCCACGCGCGGGTCGTCGTTGACTTCCGCCTCTATCTCGAACAGGTCTCTCATGTTCTCAGGGGTTATGACTTCCCTGGCGGTCCCTGCGGCGGCGATCATGCCGTTTTCGATAGCGATGATCCTGTCGCAGTATCTCGCCGCGAAGATCAGGTCGTGCGTGACTATGATGACCAGCAGGCCCCTGTTCCTGGACAGGTTCCTTACCAGGTCCATGAGATCGAACTGATGGTTGATATCCAGGTGGAGCGTCGGTTCGTCGAGCAGGAGTATCTCCGGTTCCTGGACCAGTGCGCGGGCGATCATGACCCTGCGCCTCTCGCCTCCGGACAGCTCGTCGATGTCCCTGTCGGCGAATTTCAGGATCCCCGTATCGCGCATGGCCTCGTATATGATGCGGGTGTCCTCCTCCGTTTCGTCCGCGGATAGGGTGTCCTTGCGGGCGTATCTGCCCATAAGGACGGTCTCGTATACGGTGAACGGGAATGTGGTGCTGGTGGTCTGCATCACGAATCCCATGGAACGGGCTATGTCCTTCTTGGACAGGGTATGGACATCTCTGTCGTCCAGTGTTATGATGCCCTTCGTGGCCTTCAGTGTCGTGTTTATGCATTTCAGCAGTGTGGTCTTTCCGCAGCCGTTCTGGCCTATGATCCCTATGACTTCGCCCTTCCCTGCATCGAAGCTGATGTCCTTCAGAACGTCCCTGGAAGGGTATGAGAATCCGATATCGTCTATCCGAAGCTGCATGTCCTCACTCCCATATCTCCTTCTTGCGGGTTTTCAGGATGTAGATGAAGAACGGTGCACCCAGCAGCGATGTGAATATGCCCACAGGGAAAGACATCGTGAACGCTGTCTTCGCCAGAGTGTCCATAAGCATCAGGAACGCGGCTCCTCCGAATATGCACATCGGAATCAGAAGCTTGTGGTTCGGGCCCACTATCAGTCTGAAGATGTGCGGAACGATCAGACCGACGAACCCGATGGTCCCTGCGATCGCCACCGAGCCGCCGACACAGAGTGCGGTGCCGATGAGCGCGGCGTACCGTACCGTCTTCACGTTCACTCCGAGGTTGGATGCCTGTTCCTCCCCGGCGGATATCATGTTGAGCTCCCTGTAGATGAGGATTTGCGATACCACTCCAGCCAGGAGGAGGATTATGGATCTGTTGAATGAATCCCATGTGACCTTGTTGAAGCTCCCCATGGTCCAGTACACGATGGCGCCCAGAGTATCATCGTCTGCTATGTATTGGAGCAGGGACACAAGACCGTTGAAGAACGCTCCTACTGCGACACCTGCGAGGAGCAGAGTGACCGTCGAGATCCCGTATTTCGAACGGGCGATGGAATAGACGAGGAGCAGAGTGAGGAAGCACATTATGCACGCCATGGCCGACGTGGCATAGTCCCCGAACACGGCCGATCCCATTCCGAACGATATCGCGACCGAGGCGCCCAGGGATGCTCCCGACGATATTCCAAGTACCGATGGTGAAGCCATCGGATTCTTGAACAGGCTCTGCATCGACAGTCCTGCGACGGACAGGGCCGCACCGACCGCCGCGGCCGAAATCACCCTCGGCAGGCGGACGTTCTGTATCATCGTCACGAGGGTGTCGTCCTCATGATTGCCTATCAGCGCTTTGAAGACATCCGATATGGACGCGTGATAGTTCCCTACGCTTATGCAGGCGATGAATGATACGATGAACACCAAACCTGTTCCGACGACCGCAATCAGGGCTCTACGCTGATTCTTTTTCTTAAGGACATGGAGGTCCTGCAACGTCGCTACATCTGTCAAAGCCACAACTCCATCTGTCTGGTCCGGGGCGGATTCCGGGGATGAAGGCCTTTCCAGGCACGTCCGACAACGATCAGATTCATCCATTGGATGCATCATCCAATGACGTATCATAATGAAACTAATATATGAATCAACCTGAAGCCGCGAGGTTTGCGGAAGTTTCGGCGTGTATTGGAGTTTAGAAACGGTTGTATACTTGTTTGATGCATCTTTTTCTGCATTGGATGATTAATCCAATTGGAACCAACTGATTAGGTGAATACATGAGCAGGAAACTGATTGCAATTCTCGCAGTCATCATCGTAGTAGTAGCGGCCGTCGCCGCTGTTTATCTGAATGGCGATGATAAGAACGAGGAAAAGAAGGGCGGCCTCTATGCGCTCAACGCCACGGTCATAGGCCTCGATATGGGCGGTATGAGCGGAACTCCTAAGATGATAGACACCCTCGAGCAGATGTACCATGCCGTGTACGGCGATTTCGCACCCGGTGCGGAGAAATTGACACTGGATGATGCCAAGGCGGACACCAAGTTCTGGTCCACCTATTGCACATTTGATCATCTGGCATCCGTCAACAGTGATGGAACAATAACATACCATACCGTCGTAGATGAGACCTCTAAGTTGTCGGAGAAAACCCTTCCTGCAGGCGGTGCAACCAAGCTTATCGTTGAATATCCAGTGACGGAGTGACATCACTGGATTCTGCTCTGTATTTAAAGA
>CAYUPU010000002.1:0-53688 GCA_964445265.1 uncultured Methanomassiliicoccales archaeon | reverse complement strand
AGATGGGATATTCCTTGGATTTGATACATACCTCATAATGGGTGAGTTAGAGTTTGAAAGAAAGGACATGGCCAGAACTTACTTGGCTCTCATGAACGACAGGATCGCAGGGTACTTTACGCTCTCCATAAGGTGTCTCCAGGTTCCGAGGAATCAAGAAGTGTCAAAAACCCTGAGCAGGAAGATGAACGTGGATCCGGACAACAACGTCGCACAGAGCTACCTCCTCGGTCAACTCGGAAGGGCCGACTGCTCATACAAAGGCATGGGGAAGGATCTTCTGGAGGATGCTGTGGAGTTGATCAAGCAGGCCAACAAACTTGTAGGATGCCGTGTCATCAGAGTCGACTGCCTCGATAATCTCATTCCCTACTATAGAGAACAAGGCTTCAGATACCTGTGCACCACGGAACCCGCTCCGGACAAACCGCCTCTCAATCAGATGATACAGATTATCTAATGCCGAGAATCCGGAAACGGACCGGTGATCGTCACGGCCGAGCTGGGCGATCAGATACATCTGAGCAATGTCGGTATCCTCCGGGACGTTGGGATTCTTGTAGAGGCTCTTGGAGACGCTGCCCGGAGGAACGATGCCGCAGCGGAGGTTCAGGCTGAATCAGCCGAGGATGCGGTCGTCCGGAGGGACGGCCAGATGTGTCCTGGCGAGTTCATCCTCCTCATTGATGATGGCGTTCCTGTAGAGGAACTGCTCGAGGTCCCTGTTCCGGGAGCATTCGAACGCATCCAAACGGACCTGGACGCCATACTCGTCCTTGAGAAGGAGCCTGAGCGGGAGGAGAGCGTGGTCCGTGGAGCGATCAGCCCCTGATGAACTTCCTGATCCTCTCCGATCGGTGCAGATCCTCGGTTCGCGCCAGGGGATATTCTCCTCCTCGGTCTCCGCGCGCTCGAAGACTATCTCCGTGTTGCGGACAGCCTCGGACGCATCCGGAACCAGGCCCCTGCATAGCGAGCTCGCTGCCATCCCGTCACCCGGATTTCCGGTGATCCTCCTTCTCTAAATACCTATCATCGGCCCTCTAATCCGCATAAGACGAGGCCCGGATCCCCATCGCATCGCACATCCCGTTCCTCCATGCGAGCAGCGCCCGTGCCGCCGCCCCATCGGCCGTGCTCCCGGGATCCGGGCCCATGACGTCCTTTTAATAGCCGGTGCCTGTGGGGAGGCAGGATGCCAATGGCCGACGAACACTACGACAGGAACGACCGGAAGGACAGGGGAGGATACCGCGGAAGGCCCTCCGGCGGAAGGTACTCCGGCGGCGGCCAGAAGCGCGACGGCGACCGCACCGGCGGATACCGCCCGAAAAGCGATGGTCGCGGGGCGCGCGGCGACGGAGGGCGCCGTCCCAGGGATGACCGGCCCGGAGACGGACCCCGCGGACGCGGCGACGGAACACGTCAGAGGAACGGACCGTACAGTGGCAACAGGTCCGGGAGCGGGCCCGGCCGCGACAGGAGGTCCGGCGACAGGACCTACCGCGACGACCGCGGACCCCGCGAGAAGAGATACCGCCCCAGGGACGACGGGCGCGATGGCGGATCCGGAAGGCCGCGCCGCGACGGAGGGTGCCGCCCCCGGGATGACCGGCCCCGCGACAGGGGATACGGGGACGGGAGGAGGTCCGGCGACAGGGCCTGCCGCGGGCCACGCGAGGGGGGACGCCGCGACGACCGCCGGCCCGACAGGAGAAGGGACGTGCCGACGGAGCGCGCCGACAGGGTCACCATCCCGTCCGATCCCCAGAGGATACTCTTCAAGGGCATAGACTGCGAGGTCAACGGAAGGAGCGACCTCGCCCTGGTCCTCTACCTCCACGGCGCCGCGAGGATGAGCGGCGGATGCGAGGGCAACGCCGAGAAGCTGCTCAGGGGCATGGGCCCCGAGGAGAGGCAGGCGGCCCGCGACTCCATAGCCGGGATGTGCTCAGAGGACGCCCTCATCGAGTTCGACTACGTCCGCCTGCAGCTGGACCCGGCCGCGGACAGGACGCTCATCGACAGGGCCTCCGCCGAGGGGAGCCCCCTCGCCGTATACTGCAGGATCCGCCTCGACGAGATCGAGGGCGACGATCCCATCATAGACGCCTTCGCCGGATGCGCGGACGAGAGGCCGGAGATGGTGGCGAAGGGCCTGGACCGCCTCAGGAGGAGGAAGGATTCCGAAAGGGCCGCGGAGCATCTGAGGAGGATCGAGGAGCGCGCGAAGGCCAGGGCCTCCATCAACCAGACGTTCGCAAGGGCCATGAGGAACGACGCCAAGGCGCTCGCGAGGCTGGAGGACATGTCGGGGGAGTTTCCGGAGGCGGGATTCCTCGCGGGATACATAGAGTCCGACGACCCCGAGGGGTACCTGAGGGATGGGATGGCGGGGAACAGGGACCTGATCGTGTCCGTGGCCGCCAACCTGAACCTGGACTCCGGATTCGGAAGGTACCTCAGAGCCATGAGGGCCAAGTCGGACGGCGACGACTGGATCCCGCTGATGGTCTCGGCCGCGAAGAGCGGGTCCGAGGACGCGGAGAAGGAGCTCGGCTCCGTGAAGGGGCGCGGGGACGTCTCCCGCGCCATGGCGGAGATCGCTCTCGGGAAGGGCGATGCCAAGGCGCTCGTGCGGATGTACGACGGGGAGGACGCCCAATGGCTCGACGCCTGGTGCGCCGGGGACCCGCGGAGGATGATCGAGGCCGGGTCGCTGATGAAGGAGGAGGAAGAGCTGGACTGGCTGAAGCGGTGCTACCGCGCGGGATCGGAGGAGTGCAGGGCCGCGATAGTCTCGCTGGCATCCGACCCCTCCAGATGGTCCAAGCGCCTCGTCTACGCCCTCCACGACGTGGGGGAGGACATGGAGGCCGCCAGACTGTACTTCTCCATAGGCGACTCCGCCGCCCTGCCCAGCCCCAAATGGCTGGCCAAGGTGTGCGCCGACGAGGACGTGAAGGCCTACGTCCGCTCGGAATACGAGAAGAGGGGCGACCTCGAGGGGTTCGAGGACATCTTCGCCGAGGACGGCTACGTGAAGAGGCACGGCGGGAAGGGCGGCAGGGGCCGCGGGAACGGTCCCCGCGGCGGACGCCGCCGCTGAACCGGCGACGGGGCCGGCGGGCCCCGGTCGCCTCCTTCCGAACAGCCCCTTCCTCTCGTAGGGCTCGCACCTGAATCCGGTGACGGTGTAGCCCGTCGGATCCAACGCCCTGCGGACGTCCTCCTCCGTCAAGGGCCCCTCCGACACGATCACGCAGTTCCTCTTGGCCGTCGACGCCCTGGCGCTCCTCACGTCCAAAGCCCTCGTCACGGCCTCCTTCACCGCTATCTCGCAGTGGCCGCACATCATGCCTTCGATGCTCACTGTCGTCCTGTACATGGCCCTCCGATTCCTGTCGCCGATATTTTAGGCATTCCATAATATCATCGCATCCCCGCACCGGAACAGGGTGGCGGAGCCGGCCGGGCCTTCCGGCGCGCAGGGGCGCATGCCCCTCCGCGGAACGGGCGCGGCACGCGGATGCGATGCTCGGACCATCGATGCGGCGTGCAACCAATACCGGACGGCGCTACGTCCGGAACGGCCAGACGGTGCGAAAACGGAGGAGCCGCGCACGAAATACGGACGGTTTCCTCCATGAAACGACCACTGTGGCTGCATCGTCCAACCATGATACGGCCTGGACAACCCTCTTATATCGATACCCTTCTTTTGCGTCCATGGATTTCGCTGTGATGTGCTGCCCCTACTGCGGCAGGACCGTCGATTCCACATACCCGGACAGATACGTCTGCGACAGCTGCGGGAAATTCATCCTGAAGGACCGCGCGAACGCGACCGCGTTCATCCGCCCCAGCGAGATCGAGGACCGCTTCAGGAGCGTTTTCGAAGCGATCGAGGACGGCAACGAGAAGAAGGCCATGGAGGTCGCGACGGACCTCGTGGAGACCGTCGGCAACGGGGACTCGCACCTCGTGCTGGGATACGTCTACGCCCTGGCCGGCGAGGACGGCAAGGTCCTCGTAAGCTGGAAGAAGGGGCTGGAGCTCATCGGGAACGCGTTCAACCTCGATGCGTACGTCTGCCTCATGTCCAGCGCGCTGTCCAGGATGATACACTACAAGGAGAGAGAGTTCATCGAGTTCAACGTCCTCTCCCACATCGACAGGGTCGCCGACGACCTGGATGAGAGCACCGGGCTCTCCTGCAAGGCGTTCCTGTACTATTCCGTCTACGTCGTCTGCAGGAACGACGCGGCCAGACTGGCCGCCGAGGGCGAGGACGAGTTCTACAAGGACATATTCCCCCTCCTGTTCAAGAGGGTCGTCGCATACCACAGGAACCCTTCCGGCCTCATATCCGTCATCGACGAGTACCTGCAGAGCAGGAACTACGATCCGGAGACCTACGACGAGGACGAGAACGAGGACCTGCACGTCTACGACCTCATCCGCCGGGCCCTGTCCAACGACACCGCCGGCATGACGGACTCCGACTTCGTGAGGATGTTCGACCACTGGAGCGACATCGATCTCCAGAAGGAGTCCGAACCCGTCCTGGACGACCTCCTCGGCAAGAAGAAGGGCCTCCTCCAGATGATCATGAAGAAGGACGAGGGCGAGAGCGACCCCGAGACGGCTGTCGAGGACTACGTCGAGAACATGCTCCTCATCGAGCATCAGCCCGATGTCGAGGAGCCCGCCGACGGGACGCCCTCGGAAGAGGAGTCCAAGGACTGCGAGCGATCCGAGCCCGTCAGATGATCCCCAGGTGCTCGAGCAGTATCTTGGATCCGATGGCGATCAGGATGATCCCGCCCAGGATCTCGGCCCTGGACCCCATCCTGTCGCCGAACACGCTGCCGAGCCTGATCCCGCATGCGCTGAGGACGAACGTCACCGCGCCTATGATCGCGGCCGGGAGCAGGATCTCGCCCTCCGTCATGGCCAGGGATATCCCAACCGCCAGAGCGTCTATGCTCGTCGCGATCGAGAGCAGGAGCATCGTCCTGAACCCCAGACTCGCATCCGCCTCGCCACCGTCGTCCGAAAGGCCTTCGCGAACCATGTTGACGCCTATCAGGAGAAGGAGGACGAACGCCACCCAGTGGTCGTAGGCCGATATATGGTCGTAGAGCGCTCCGCCCAGATGGAACCCTATCACGGGCATCAGGGCCTGGAAGCCCCCGAACCACAGGCCGACGACGACCGTCTGGCGGATGGTCGGATGCCTCATGGCCATGCCCTTGCACACCGACACGGCGAACGCGTCCATGGCGAGCCCCACGCCTATGAGAACCACGGCCAGCAGGTCCATACGCCCGCCATGCGATCCGTGTTTATGACACTTCCAGCACCGCGGATGACGGTGCGTCGGAAATCGTCTATCCTGGAGGCGTCCCGGCCCCTGAGATCCACTATGCGGTCCCTCGGCATGACCGCGCCCCACAGCAGCTCGGTGTCCGGGGAGTAAAGCCTGGTGGAGCCCGCCGGCAGGGAGGGGCGGGACGCGTAGCAGTAGATGCAGCCGTGCCCGCACGTGCCATACTCCCCTATATCGACGGCCTTCACGCACCTGCAGCCGGCCCTGTACGGGACGCTCTGGGACTCGTACGGCACGTCCAGGGAGCGCATCGAGGCGGGATCGAAGCATCCGCGCCTCCCTATGCCGAACGCGGAGAGATCGCGCTTCGGGCAGCAGGCGTCCAATGAGATGCCGTGGTCCGCCGCTATGCGGACCGCCTCCCTGCAGAACTCGTCCTGCTCCCCGATCGTGGGCTCGCGGTACCCGGACGGCGTCCTCCCATAGGTGTCCACGAAGCTGAATATGCAGCGATCGGTCCATCTGGACGCCTCCCCGCAGAGCATTGCGAACTTCCTCAGATGGTAGCGGACGTCCGCCCCCGGTGCCATCAGCACGGGATCGTACCTCCAGGCCATGCGGTCCCTCCCTATCCTGTCCGCGATGGCCTCGCACGCATCGCTGATGTCGGCCTTGGGGCCTACGCCGGGCTCGATCCTCCTGCCGTACGGCGTGAGGGTGACATGGAACACGAACATGTGCCCCATGCCCATGATCTCCCTCAGGTGCGGCGCCAGCGGACGGGGGTCCTTCGTAACGAACTCTATGCAGTCCACGTTCCGCCTGTCGAGGTCGATGCGGTGCAGGACGCCCCTGCTCACCGGATTCCTCACCAGGCAGTGCCCGGCGCGGAGCCGTGCCATCATCCACTCCGCGTGGAACGCGGGGATGTCGGTGCGGCGGCTGGCGCAGATTATCATCGCCATCCGGAACGCTCCGTTCCGAAAAACATGTCGCTATAGGGAAAGGGATAAACGGGGCAGGGGTATGGTGCGCCCCATGACGGGTCCCTGCATGCACTCGTTCCTGACGATCATAGGCACCCTCAGCGTCGCTGAGGACGGGGAGGGGCGGATAATCCGCATCTACCTGCCCAGCGACAATCTGGACCCAATGGATCAGAGGGTCACGGAGGCTCTCGCAGAGGCGGAGGGGCAGATCGGCGAGTACCTGTCGGGGAGACGCAGGCGCTTCGACCTGCCGCTGCGCCTGACCGGCACCGACTTCTCGATGGATGTCTCCAGGGCCGTCTCCTCCGTACCGTACGGGGAGACCCGCACATACGGGGAGATCGCGGCCTCATCGGGGCACCCGGGCGCATCCAGAGCGGTCGGCACGGCGTGCGCCTGGAACCCCCTGCCCATCATCGTCCCCTGCCACAGGATCGTTCCCGCGGCCGGCGGCATCGGGCGGTACAGCGGCGGCACCGCCCTGAAGAAGCAGCTCCTCGACCTCGAGGCGAGCACAGCTCGCGGACGAGGCGCTCGATCTCATCGGCGTTGCCCGAGCCGACCCTGGCGCCCCTCCTCTCCAGCCAGGTCCATCCGCGGCGCTCGCACTCCTCTCTGAACCTGGGGGATGTGACCGCGATGAGTTTTCCGTCCTCGATCTGCCCTCTGTCCAGGAACATCTCGAACATGTCGTTGGGGACGCACATCACCACCTTGTCGAACGGCCTCGTGAGGAACGATGTCTGCTCGACGAAGTGCTTCCTCCCGTCCGCCTCCTCGTAGCCCTTCCTATCGGACATCACGCCGTCGTACGGGAGGATGTTGTAGTTGGCCGGGACGAAGCCGTACTTCGTCGTTATCACGCCGAAGGACACGTCGCAGAGCTTCCCGCCCTTGCCGTCGACCGCCGTGTCCAGACGCTCCACCAGGTTCTTGACCTCCGTCACGCGGCCGCCGAAGATCTCCCAGGGGGTCGACAGGGCCCTCTTCAGGAAGACCGTCGAATCGTTCGTGACAACCAGGATCCTCTTGCCGAGGCGCATCTCGGCGAGGATCCTCGTGCCTGCGCAACCGTCGGACATCGGTACCGCCTCGACCCGAGACGGTACGCGATGGAGCAGTTGCCCTCGGCCGACACCATGCACGGCCCGAGCGGGCTCATGGGCTTGCATGCCTTCCCGAACATGGGGCACTCCTCCGATGACAGGACGCCCCTGAGGACGTCTCCGCACCTGCACCCCTTGGCCTCCGCCTCCACGGCCGGCGTCCCGGCGAGGATGTCCTCGTGGACCTTGGTCGCATCGTGGTCGGCGAACCGGGGCTTCAGGGCCAGGGCGCTCTTCCTTATGACGGGGAATCCGCGCCATGCGCGGTCCACCGGGTCGAAGGTCTCCTCCATCAGCCTCCTGGCGACGGGGTTGCCCTCCGGACGGACCAGGCGGGTGTACTCGTTCTCCACCTCGGCCCTGCCCTCCTTGATCTGCCTGCACAACATGTACACCGCCATGAGGACGTCCAGCGGCTCGAAGCCGGCGACGACCTGGGGCGCGTGGTGCTTCTCGGCCACGGGATAGAACATGTCGAGGCCCGTTATAACGGCGACATGGCCGGGCATGATGAACCCGTCTATCCTGTTCTCGCCGAGCTCGTAGAGCGCCTCTATGATGGGCGGGCAGATCCTGTGGCAGCTGTAGACGCTGAAGTTCTCGGGGCAGTCGTCCTTCTGGAGCGGGACGCATGTGGACGGGGCGGTCGTCTCGAACCCCACTCCCACGAACACCAGGGGCCTGTCCGGCTCGTCGCGGGCCATCTGGACGGCGTCGTCTATGGAGTAGACGATGCGCACGTCCGCGCCCTCGGCCTTGGCCCCGAAGAGGGATCCAATCGTGGTGGGCACCCTCATCATGTCCCCGAACGCCGTGACCGTCACGCCGTTCCTGGCGAGGGTGATGGCATCGGCGATCTCCGCGCTGGTGGTGACGCACACCGGGCACCCCGGGCCCTGCGCGATCCTGACGCCCACATCGTTCAGCATCTCCTCCAGGCCGAACCTGACTATGGTGTCCTGATGCGTTCCGCATATGTGCATCAGGCGGACATCCACATCCAGATTCCCGATGCGCTCGAGTATCCTCCTGGCCGTCGCCTCGTCCCTGTACTTGAACATCATTCCGCCTCCTCGATATCCATGCTCCTGACGGTGCACTCCATCCCCTTGACGACGCGTATCCTGCCGCCGCAGTCCGGACAGGAGAGTATCGGCACGGAATGGGATTCGTAGTCGGGGTCCGTGAGCATCCTGGCCGGCCCCCTGTACCCGCACGAGTCGCACTCGACCTCGACGGGCACGTGCTCTATCGAGAGCTCTGAGCCCTCGAGTATCGTCCCGCGGGTCACGATCTCGTAGACGAACCGCATCTGCTCGTCCCCGAGGCTCGTCATATCCCCTATCGCGATGTTGACGGCGTTCACCTTCTCGATGCGGTACCCGGACAGCTCCTGGATGACCGCATCGACTATCCCCGTCGTGACAGAGACCTCGTGCATGGACGGTGTACCATGCAATCGTCCTTTTAATGTTCCTCCCCCGGCCGCGTCTGGATCCGCGGAGCGGGGCCGTCGGACGCGGCCTCCCTGCCGTGTCTGCACAGATGCGCCACGGGGCACCGCTCGCAGTGCGGACGGTTGGGAAGGCACACCACCTGCCCGTGGCGGACCAGATAGCGGTTTATGTCGTTCCACCTGTCCCTCGGTGTGACGGCCATCAGAGCGAGCTCCGTCTGCTCGGGGGTCCTGGTGTCCACCAATCCCATGAGATTGGATATCCTGTGGACATGGGTGTCCACGCACACGGACGGTATTCCCATGGCGTAGGACCGGACGCAGGCCGCGGTCTTCCTGCCGACCATCGGGAGCTTGACGAGCTCCTCGGTCTCCTCCGGCACGGTGCCGCCGTGCTCGTCCCTCAGGATCCTGCAGCACTCCACCACGGCCCTCGCCTTCTGGTTCGGGAACCCTGCCGGACGGATCAGCTCGGCAACCTCCGCCGGATCCGCATCCGCGAGCGCGTCCACGGAGTCGAAGCGGCCGAACAGCCTGTCGGACGCCCTCCGGGTGTTGTCGTCCTTGGTGCGCTGGGACAGTATCGTCGCCACCAGCACGTGGAACGGATCGGCCGGCCACCACGGGTTCAGGCCCTCCGAGCTGCGCCCGGGATACGCTCCGCCCAGGTACACTCCGGACAGGATGTCCAGGATCGGTACGATCTCTGATTGAGCCATCTCAGCACCCCCTCCGCCATGCGCAGGGACCCGGTGACGAGAACGGTCTCGTCCCGCCTCATCCCCATAGCCGCATCCATCGCCCCGGCCACCGTCGGGCACGCCAGGTCCACGCGCATATGCCGGGACGCCGCCTCCGCGGCCTCCTGATACGGCATCGCCCTGGGCGACGGCGGCTCCGTGACCACCACCCTCTCGGCCACGGGGGCCAGCTCCCTCATGACGCCGTCCACGTCCTTGTCCGACAGCATCCCTATCACGAGGACGACCCTGCCGTATATCTCCGACACGTCCGACGCCAGGTCCCTGGCGCCGCCGACGGTGTGGGTGACGTCCACGACGATGGGGTCGGCCAGCAGCTTCTGCATCCTGCACGGCCACGCGGCGTCCTCGAGCCCGCGGTGCAGGCTGGGGCGGATGCGCTCCTCGAAGTCTGGAAGGGCCGCGAGGCAGGCCATCGCGAGCACGGCGTTCCTGGCCTGGTGCCTCCCGGGGAGGCCCACGCGGAACTGCTCCTCTCTGTACTCCATGACGATCGAGCGCGGATCCATGGACACCACGCCGACCTCCTCCGGCATTATCCTGCGGAGGGGGCACCCGACCTCTGCGGAGCGCGCCTCCAGCACGCGGAACACGGGGTCCGGGTTCATAGTCGCGCAAGGGACGCCCGGCTTCATTATCCCGGCCTTCTGCTCCGCTATCTCCTCCAGGGTCGAACCGAGGAACCTGCCGTGCTCCATCTCGATGTTGTTGATGACGCAGGACTCCGGAACGACGACGTTGGTCGAATCCAGCCTCCCTCCCATGCCGACCTCGAGGACGGCGAACTCCACCCCCGCAGTCCTGAATGCGACGAGGGCCGCGGCGGTGAGGACCTCGAACCATGTGCAGGGCCTCCCCTCCGCGGCCATGGCCTCCGCCTCCGTCCTGACCACGCCCATGACCTGCTCCAGATCCGCATCCTCGATCTCGGCGCCGGCTATCCTGATGCACTCGTTGACGCTGAGGATCTCGGGAGAGGTGAACATGCCCACCGAGCATCCGGACGCGATGAGGACGGACTCCATCAACGAGCAGACGGAGCCCTTGCCGTCGGTTCCCGCGACGTGGAGGATCCGGAGGGAGTCCTGAGGGCTGCCGAGCCTCCCGAGGAGCTCGCGCTCGTCCTCGAGGCCCAGCCTCACGCCCCTGTTTGACAGACCGGCGTACCACTCAGTATTGGGACCCGTCGACATTTGAATCTACGCTGCCGTGCGATGGCCGGCCTGCTTATATCTGTACCGACCATCCGCCCTGGTTTATAGGCGATGATGCGCTATCGGATGTCCGAGCGGCATGAGGGGATCCATCGTTCGCAACGCCTACTTCCGCAACGGACCGTACGAGAACCAGATTGCCAGGATGGAGGAGGAGCTCCTGGCCCGCGGCGCCGACGTGGACATCGTGCAGAACACGTCGCTCCCCGCGCGCATTGCCGAGGGGCGCATAGCCGCGGATGCCCCGGACTTCTGCCTATTCCTGGACAAGGACCTGTACACGTCGAGGATGCTGGAGGCCGCCGGGACCAGGCTCTTCGACACCGCCCGCTCGATCGAGGTCTGCGACGACAAGATGCTCACGTACATCGCGCTCGCCGGCGGCGGCATCCGCATGCCGGACACGACCCCGGCCCCCATGATGTACGACCGGTCCATGCCCCTGGACCCGGCAACGGCCGACATCCTGGAGTCGAGGTACGGCTATCCGATGATCGTCAAGGAATGCTACGGATCCAGAGGGACCGGCGTCCGCATGGTCCGCGACAGGGCCGGGCTGGATGCCGCATCGGAGGAGCTCAAGGGCACCAGGCACCTGTACCAGGAGGCGGTGGCCACCAGCATCGGGGAGGATCTGCGCGTGATCGTGGTCGGCGGCAGGGCGCTGGGAGGGATGGTCAGGAGGTCCGCGTCCGACTTCAGATCGAACTGCGCCCTGGGCGGATCCGCGGAGCCCTTCGACCCGGGAGCTGGCACCAGGAGATTGGCCGAGAGGGCCGCGGAGATCTTGGGGCTGGACTACTGCGGGATAGACCTCCTGAAGGACGAGGACGGCGACTACTCGATAGTCTGCGAGGTCAACTCGAACGCGTTCTTCGAATCGTTCGAGGAGTGCACAGGGGTGGATGTCGCCGGCGCCTATGCGGACCACGTTATCCGCGAGATGGATGCAACGGAGCGACGGGGGCGGACCCCCGCCGCGGTTTCAGAATCGCTCGAATATGTCCCTGTAGATGGAGTCGACGAGCTCGGAGTAGGTCATGCCCTTCCTCTTCGCGACGTCCCTGACCAGGTCCATGGTCCCGGAGCCGTACTGGGCCGCCTTCTTCCTCTTGTCCGCTATGAACGGATAGCCGAGGTCCCGGGCGATCTCCCTGAGGAGCATCTTCCTGGAGTCCTTGTCCTTGGGCTTGAGCTCGTCCAGATCCATGGCGTTGACCTGCATGGTGACCAGCGGGTCCATGTACGGGTAGTAGATCCTCTTGCCGAAGTGGTCGGCTACCAGCGTCTCGTGGGGTATGGTGGATGTGATCAGCTTCCCCATATCGGTCTTCCTGAGCCTGACCAGCTCGTCGTCGGGCAGGCCGACGTACTTGCTGTACCCGTAGAAGAGCTCGTCCGATCCCTGCCCGCCGATGATGTACTTCTCGTGCACGGTCCTGCAGACGAAGAACATCGGCAGCTCGAAGGACAGCGTGAGCGGGGACGAGGTGCCTGTGATGGTTATCATCTCCCTCAGCCTCGACTCTATGTTGTCCTCGGTGATGGGGATATGGAGCCATGGCAGGCCCAGCTTCTCGGACATCTCCTGCGCCATGACGACGTCGTATGACTTGTCGCGACCGGACGTGTAGAGCGTCACCGACCTCGCGTAGTCCTTGGAAATGGCCGCCACCAGACCCGAGTCCAGACCGCCGGAGAAGGCCACGGCGACGTCCTGATCCTCGACGTCGTTCTTGATGGCGGAGACGATCGCCCTTTCCAGATTCTCGAAATCGACAGACATCGGAGATGGTATCGGCGCCTGTCTATTAAAGAAGCGCGGGAAGGGGCGGAAGCCGGCGCCGGTGGCACATAACCGATCCGCGGTGTCACGGAGGCGATATCCGGCCCATCGCAGGTGTTAAACGGATGCTCGCGGTTCCAGGTGAGCATGGAAGGCGTCACGCGCATAGGTGTGTCCCTGGAGCCGGAGCTCCTAAAGCAGTTCGACGAATCGATCTCGAAGAAGGGCTATGTCAGCCGCTCCGAGGCGATAAGGGACCTCGTGCGCGACTCCCTGGCGGAATCCGAGTGGAAGAACGAGGAGGAGTGGATGGTCGGCACCATCGTCATCGTCTACGACCATACGGTGACGGCGGTCGGGGACAAGATCACCGACATGCAGCACGACCACCCAGGCCTGGTGAACATGTCCGTCCACGTCCATCTCGACCACGACAAGTGCATGGAGATCCTGATCTGCGAAGGGAGGCTGAAGGACCTCAAGAGGTTCGCCGACGAGATCACATCGGTAAAGGGGGTCCTGAGAGGCAGACTCACCATGGCCGCACCCAGCACAGGGAACCTCCACCACATCGGACACAGGAACCGAGGACGGGCAGGCCTCGAGCCCGCTCACGCCCAGGACCACGGCGCTCACCATCGGGTCGTCGTAGCCGTATGCGCCCTTCAGCATCATGGCCGACTCCATCGACGGGAGGAACGTGCGCGGGGAGACGTCCATCCCGGCGCTCCAGTCCGGGCGTACGGCCTTCATGACCATGCGGGCATCGCACGGACCCAGCCTGTCCGGGAACATCACGAAGTTGTCGGCTATCCACACGACATCGCCGCGATCCGCGAACTGCGGCCTCATCGCCTCTGGCACGTCATGGCCGACCGTCACGCCGCGATCATCCACCATCTCGATGCTCACCTCTGAACCCCTGTCGTAGTCCGAATCGCAGAACATGACGAACAGGCTGTCCTGCGAGGCGCACGCGTTCATGCCGGCGTTCTCCATGCGGAATCCGCTCGCCCCTCTGACGAGCCCGTCCTCCACATCGCATATCCTAGAGGCCATCGCACGGCCCAGCGGAACCGCGTCTATGACGCCGGGCACGCCGCGGACCGCATCCAGGAAATCCAAGTACAGCATCTGGATTGGACGATACCTCCATCTTTTATATAACAGAGGCGGGCATCGGCGGAGACGGATTACATTATTGCTTTATCGCAAGAGGAAACAGTTATATCAGAAGTCAGGGTCTTATGCGCGATGAAGAAGCTGATAATCACCGAGAAGGCCAATGCCGCGCGCAGGATCTCGACGATCCTCTCCGACGGCACCTCCAAGTCCGCATCGTCGGGCGGCGTTACGGTGATTTCCTTCGAAGCAGGAGGGGACGAGTACGACGTCGTGTCCCTCCGCGGACACATCATAGAGCTGGACTATCCCGAGGAGTACAACGACTGGAGCGCCACCGATCCCACGGAGCTCGTGCACGCCCCCCAGGTCAAGACCGTCAAGGTGAAGTCCATCCTCAACAAAATCAAGGAGCTCGCATCCCAGGCCGACGAGATCATCATCGCGACCGACTACGACCGCGAAGGGGAGCTCATAGGCATGGAGACGGTCAAGGCCGTCGGAGCGGACATGTCATCGGTCAGAAGGGCCAAGTTCAGCGCCCTGACCAAAGGGGAGGTCGAGAACGCGTTCGACAACCTCACCGACCCCAACGAGAGACTGGCGGACGCCGCCGAAGCCAGGCAGGTCATAGACCTGTCCTGGGGAGCGGTCCTGACCAGGCTCATATCCCTGTCGTCCGGACAGGTCGGCAAGAACTTCATGTCGGTAGGCAGGGTGCAGAGCCCCACGCTCAAGCTCCTGGTGGACCGCCACGAGGAGATCGAGCGCTTCGTGCCCACCCCCTTCTGGAACGTCATAGCCAAGTTCGGCATGCTCGCATTCAAGGGCGAGCACTCCGGCAACCCGTTCTGGGACAAGGAGGAGGCTGACGCCGTCCTCGCCAGGGTGGGGGGCGCGGAGAAGGGGACCGTCTCGTCGTACGAAACCGAGCTGAAGGAGGAGTACCGCCCCGCCCCGTTCGACACCACGCAGATGCAGGTGGAGTCCAACAAGATCGGGATACCTCCTACGACGGCGATGAAGCTGGCGGAGGACCTCTACACCGGGGGGTACATCTCCTATCCGCGCACGGAGAACACCGAGTACCCGCGCAGCCTGTCGCTGCGCTCGGTGCTGGAGAAGCTCAAGGACGGGGCGTTCAAGAGCGAGGCCGAGGAGATCCTGACCCAGGAGAAGATCACCCCGTCGAGGGGCAAGAGGCGCACCACGGACCATCCGCCCATATACCCCACCGCCGGCGCGTCCCCCGAGAAGATGAAAGGGGACAAGTGGAAGCTCTACGAGCTCATCGCCAGGAGGTTCCTGGCCACCGTCGCCCCCAATGCGGAGGCGGAGATCACCAAGTGCACGATAGACGTGAACGGGGAGCAGTTCTCCGCATCGGGCTACGTGCTCAAGAAGAAGGGCTGGAAGAAGTACTACGGGAAGTACCTCAAATCGAACGATGCCAGACTCCCCGTCATGAGCGTCGGCGACGAGATCGAGATAAGGTCCGTCCAGATGGTGGAATCGGCCACCAAGCCCCCCTTCAGGTACAACCAGGGATCCCTGATCCAGGAGATGGACAGGCTCCAGCTGGGGACGAAGTCCACCAGGCACGACATCATCGGGAAGCTGTACTCCAGGAACTACGTCCAAGGGAACTACATGATTCCGACGCCCAGCGGCATAGCCCTTACGAAGGCGCTGGAGAACCACGGGGGAGGGATCACCGAGCCCGACATGACCGCGAAGCTGGAGGCGGACATGGTCCTGATCACGGACGGCGAGAGGACGCTCGACTCCGTGGTAACCGAGTCGCAGGACATGCTGTACAACGTCGCGGTCAGGATCTCCGAGGACTCCGACGAGATCGGAAGCGAGATAAAGGCCGCGCTCCACTCCCAGCAGCACATCGGGACCTGCCCGGCCTGCGGGAACAGCCTCACGATAAAAAGGTCGAAGAACGGGAACTTCATCGGATGCGACGGATATCCCGACTGCAAGCGCGCGTACCCGCTTCCCAGGGGGGCGCTCATACAGACCACCGAGCAGGTGTGCGAGACATGCGGCCTGCCGATGCTCAGGATCATCAGGAAGGGCATGCCGCCCTCAGTCCAGTGCATAGATCCCAAGTGCCTCAGCAACACCGAAAGGAACGATCTCGGACCGTGCCCGGCCTGCGGGAACGGAAGGATCAGGCTCATGTACTCCAAGGCCGGCAAGCGCTTCGCCGGATGCTCGGAATGGCCCGCATGCACGCAGACCTATCCGCTCAGGCCCAGGGGCAGCATAGAGTACGCCGGCAGGCAGTGCACGCTTTGCAAGGCGCCCGTCATCAGGATGGGCACCATAGAAGAGTGCATCAATCCGGACTGTCCTGGAAGGAAGAAGGCGTCCAAGACGAAGAAGGAGGGCGAGGATGCAGAGGAACCCGGCAAGAAGGCCGTGAAGAAGAAGATCATCCGCAAGCCCGTCAAATCCAAGGCCAAGAAGAAGACTGAGGAGCCTTCGGACGAGGATGCCTGACCGAATGCCGGAACCATGTGCCGCGGGCGCAGACATCGTGCATCGCATTCGGTATTACGAATTCTAGAAAAAGTAATAAAATCTAGTTTTTTAAGACCGGATGACGGACCCCTCAGAAGAGATCCGCATCCTGCTCGTCTATGCCATTGAAGTGATCATTCATGACATCGATCTCGCGAGAGATCCTGGCATTGCGGCACGACACGCATTCGAGCTTCTTTCCGAGACCGAGACGGATATGCATCTCCGAGCGGTCGAGCGGAACTATCCTGCCACATGCGCAGTAGACGCTCATCATATCGGCCTTCGGAAACGCATCCAGCATCTCGATGCGACCGCCGGTGACCGCATAGCTACCGCTACTGAGTTTCTTATTCGCTATCAATCCTCTCCCCCGAGATTAGCAGCAATCACGAGTGTCCGTATCCATCCATCTCGGACTCCGCCGCTGCAGTCCACCCTATCCGGAGTCCACATATAAGCCTTCTCTATGGAGTTTTTCAGGTTATCCTAAATCACACTGTTAACCTGCATTCTCCAGTGGAAATAAAGGGGTTTTCCAAGAATCACATTTAAATATGTAATATTCGGGAAGAAACCGGCTTCCGAAGACCGATGAAGGGCCTTCGGAAGCCGCAGACGACGCTGGAAGAGGGTTCAGATCCTGAACTTGGAGAGTCCGGGGAATCTGGCGGAGGAGCCGAGGTCCTCCTCGATCCCCAGGAGCCTGTTGTACTTGGCCGTGCGCTCCCCGCGGGCGGGTGCGCCGGTCTTGATCTCCCCGCTGCCCCATCCAACGGACAGATCCGCGATGGTCGTGTCCTCGGATTCGCCGGACCTGTGGGAGACGACGACGTTGTAGCCGTTCGCGAAGCTCATGGCGGCGGCCTCGCCGGCCTCCGTGACGGTGCCGATCTGGTTGACCTTCAGAAGCAGTGCGTTGGCGGCGCCCTGGTCTATCCCGCGCCTGAGGCGCTTGGAGTTGGTGACGAAGAGGTCGTCCCCGACGATCTGCACATGGCTGCCGACCTTCCGGGTGAGTTCGGCCGTGGTCTCGAAGTCGTCCTCAAAGAACGGATCCTCGATGCTCACGAGAGGATGGTCCCTGGTCAGCTGGACGTAGTGCTCCAGAAGGCCTCCCGCATCGAGCTCCATGCCATCGACGGCATACACTCCGTCCTTGTAGAACTCGGAGGATGCCGCATCCATCGCCAGGAACACATCCTTCCCAGGAACGTAGCCCGCATCGGATACTGCATCGGTGATCGTTGTGAGCGCCTCGTCGACCGTGTCCACGGGAGGCGCGAACCCGCCCTCGTCGCCGATGTTGATGGCGGATGTGCCGTACCTCTGCTTGAGTATGCCCTTGAGGCTCATGTAGACCTCGGACGACATGCGGAGGCAGTCGGAGAACGACTTCGCACCGGCGGGAATGATCATGCACTCCTGTATCTTCAGATTCCCTCCGGCGTGCTTGCCGCCGTTGATGATGTTCAGCATGGGCACCGGCAGCGTCGCGTGATCCCCGCCGATGTGCTCGTAGATCTCCACGCCCTCGGCCATCGCACCCGCGCGGACGGCCGCCAGGGATACGGCGACCATGGCGTTCCCGCCGAGGCCGGACTTGTTCTCGGTGCCGTCCAGCTCGATCATGGCGCGGTCGATCCCCTCCTGGTCCGCTGGATCCATGCCGACGATCCTCTTGGCTATGGGACCGCGGACGTTCTCCACGGCCTTGAGGACGCCCTTGCCGCCGTAGCGCGACTTGTCCCCGTCCCTGAGCTCCAGGGCCTCCCAGGTGCCTGTGGAGGCGCCGGACGGCGCGATGGCCGATATCCTGTGCCCTCTGACTGTGATCTCCGCCTCGACCGTGGGGTTGCCCCTGGAGTCGAGCACCTCTCTGGCCCATACCTTCTCGATCTGCATTCTCATTCCTCCGTTATGTACTCCGACATGCTGTGCAGGATTATGCTCCTGTCCTTCTCGGTCAGGACGGCTCCGTCCACCGAGAGCGCCAGCGTGCACTCCTTGCTCCTACTCCCGACGATCTGCTGGATCATCATGAGGGGCTGGTTGATGCCGTTGGCGGCGATAATGTCGTCGAAGCCGTCGATTACGACGACCGGACGCGTTTTGGAATCTATGAACTCCTTGATCCGCTCGGTCATGGTGCCTATCTCCCTTATCCCGAGGGATCCCGCCTTCCCGTTCGACGAGAGCGGCACGACCTCCATGGTTCCGTAGGAGAATCTCTCCTCTACGGCCTTGGCCCGGTCCGTGGTGACGACCATCAGATCGTATCTCGTCGGATCGACCAGACCGATGAACCGGTATATGTCCTCTGGATCGCGGGTGAACACCGCATAGGATGTGCCGAAGCGGACGCCGTGGGATTCCATCGCATCCCCGTCGGGAGCGTCCTGCCTGACCCTCCTGCGGCGGACGAGCCTCCTCTCGGCCCTCTGACGGAGCCCCTGGGGTTCCTGGGCGCGCATCCCATCGGCCGCATCCTTGACCGCCGATACGATGTCCTCCGTCCTGAACGGCTTGTCGATGCTCGCCTTCACATACGGATTGTCCCCGGGCACGATCTCCACATGCGACTTGAGATAGACCACGGCCGGCCTGAGCCGCGGAAGGTCCTCCGCAAGACGGCCCAGGTACAGGAGCCCGTCCTCGCTGCCGACGACCGAGTCCAGGACCACGACGTCCGGCTCGAAAGACTGCGTCTTGAAGACCGCCTCATCGATCGTCCGCGCCAGACGGACGTTGTGGCCCTCCTCGGACAGTATGTCCTTCAGAACAGCCCGGAGGGACGGGTTGTCGTCGATTACGAGGACCTTCATGATGCACCCGTTCCCTCCACGGCCGCGGACGACTTCATACTATCGGCCGCGGACGGGACGGACACGTTCAAAGCTCGCGCTGATCGATTATTGACCGGCCCGGGACGGGCCGTAAGAAAAAACGATCCTGCGAGCTGGAATCACTGCTTCCTGCTCTCTTTGGCCTTGGGCCTGAGGTCGCTGCTCCCGCACTTCCTGCACCTCTCAGCCTTCTTGGGGTTGGTGGCGTAGCAGTTCATGCAAACAGTCTTGTCGAGGAGCCTGTGCTCTGCCTCTTTGAAGCGTGCCATTCCTTATTCCTCTGGAACCGAGTATCTGGAGGACATATAAAAGGGAATTGCACAGGGCGGAACGACGGGCCGTCGATGGGCACGGACACGGGACGGATCGCGGAAGGAGCGCCCTCTGCTTCGATAGATCCTCGATCATGCCGCGCTCCGACCCGGGGAGCTCATGGGTGATGAAATCCGGCCGCAGGACGTCGACGAGCTCCCTGCAGCGGGGATCGGAGAACGGAAGATGACGGTCCATCTGGGACACGTGCCGGTTGGCCTCCACGATGAACTCCTCGAATGGCGGCTCGTACCCCCTCTCCTCGAAGGACGAACGGTACGGCCACGTGGCACTCCAATGGAGGTGCACCGCGCGGATGGATTCTATCATGTCCGACGGATACCCGTCGAAAACATCCAGAAGGGCATCTATCGCCTCCGCCTCCGTGGACACCGGCAGACAGTCCATCAGATGCCCCGTGTCCAGGTTTATGCCCCACCTCTCGAATTCCAGATCCCGCTCCAGGCGCCTGAACCCGGATGGGTCCAGCAGGCGGAGGCCCGGCCACCACAGGTTCTCGAGCATGAGGTCGAACGGCGGCTCCCCTCCCGGGAGGCCGGACACCACCGTGTTGAGCATCTCGCAGAGCGCGGAGAGAACATCCGAATCGCTGCGGGAGTACGTCCTCCTGAATATCTCGGGGGTGTCCGCGTTGCCCGTATGGAACACCCCGTACGGGGGATCCAGGACGGATGCGGCGGCCACGGCCCTGCGAACATTGGCCACCAGCTCCTCCCGGGAGGAGCCGAACATGTGGTACAGCGCATAATCCGACGGCATCTCCACCGGGCGATCCTCCCAGGCCGCGAGCCAGTCCGGGGCGTACGGCAAGTGGACCGATCCTATCAGACCTTTGAGCGAGGCGTCCGGAGTGTCGTAGGATGTGAGCATCTCCAGGGAATCGCATCCCATGGACCGCAGCGATGCGGAGGGATCGTCCCCGAATACGGACAGATCCTGATAGACCGAATAGGACAGCTGATGCCTCATCGGAACATGGACAGCGCCGCGGCGATGGCGGACTCCACAGCCAGGGGCTTCGTGTCCCCCCCGCCGATGATGAGAGCGTCGTCCTGGGTCATTCCGGTGTCCTTGCGGATCTTGTAGGCGGCCTCGGGATCCTTCTCGTCGAGGTTCCAGTCCGGTGGTATCATGAGGGCGCCGTCGCGGATCACCAGGGTCGTGCAGCCGGACCCGCCGACCTTGATGCCGGCATCCCTCTGCTCCATGCCCTTCTTGACCTTGCTCTCCCCGCCGATGACGAGGACGCCCTGCTGGCATGCGCCGATCACGGAGCCCTCGATGAAGACGTCAACCGGCCTGATGGGAACCTGGGCGAGGAACGCCTGCCCCGACTTCGTTATGGTTATGCCGGTCTGCTTGATGTCGATGAAGCTCCATTCCTTGAGGGTCTCGATGATCCTTCTCATGCTGCCCTCTCCGACGCCGACCTCGTCGGCAAGCCTCTTCCTGCCGATGCGCCTGCCGCTGGATAGGATGTAAAGCGCCCAATAGACGTTCGCGTCGTTGAAGCGGAACATCGGTCCGAACTGGGGCTCGTCGATGATCTTCATAATTCATGTATACACTGCTGGGTTCTTAACCCTGTGGATACGGGTAAGGGGTATGCGGGGATCCATCGGCACGAGGGGGTGTGTCAGGGGCATCCGATCGCATCGATCCTGTTGTCCGGGGTGCATCACCACTGAGGGGTCTCGATGATTGCAGGATTGCGCCGCACTATCGCACTGCACATGATGGGTACACGCCCCCGCCAGAAATAGCAGGGGGAGCCGCAGTCGTCACCGACGACCGATGGAGGGGGAACGGGGCCGCCGGCGAACCGACGACCCCGGTTTCGGAGACTCAGAAGGTGCGGACCTTCCCCTCGATGATCATGTCGCTGACCTTGTCGACGTTGTCGAGCCAATCGGCGGTTATGGCCTCGGCCTCGGACTTCCAGGCCTTGAGGTGGGGGTCCTCCTCCGCATTGGGCAGGACGATCTGGACGGAGGCGTTCAGAGGCTCGGAGACGGGCTTCCCGATCTGGGAGAGCAGCCTGACGCGGATCTCGGCCTCGTTGGTGACCTTCTTGGCGACATCGTCGGCGATGAGCTTGGACATGACGTTGTAGATCTTCCCGATGTGCGTGATGGGGTTCTTCCCGGAGGTGGCCTCCATGGACATGGGCCTGTAGGGTGTGATGAGCCCGTTGCACCTGTTGCCCCTTCCGACGGATCCGTCGTCTCCCATCTCCTGGGACATACCGGTGCAGGTCAGGTAGTACACGCCGCGGTCGTAGTCGTCGCCGGTGTTGATCTCCAGCTTGTACTCCACATCCTCGTCGCCGATGATCTTCAGAGCGTTGTCGTAGACCTTGTCGTACATCTGCTCGCAGACGGACCTGTACGCGGTGACGTCCTCGATGTGCTTGTCGATCATGGCGCAGGCGATGGTGGTGGTGACGGTCTTCCCGACCCTGGAGGTCATGACCTTGACGTCCTGACCGGTCTCGGGCAGGGACTCCTTCATCTTGCCGTTGATGTACTCCTCGGTCTGAAGGGTGAGCCTGTCCGCGATGGAGAACGGCGCGTATCCGACACCGAAGGAGGTGTCGTTGGCCAGGTGGCCGGAGGCCTTGTAGACGCCGGTGAGGTCGTCGGATCCCATGCCGAGTTTGGCATCGAGGATGATCTCCGAATCGACATCGAGATTGGGGAACGTCCTGTCGAGATAGTCCCTGGCGGCCTTGAGGGCGACGGGCTTGCACGGGAGGGACTTGAGATCCTTCCCCTCGCCGACATGTGTGGTGGCGCGTCCGACGAGCAGGATGTAGGACGGGTCGATGATGGCTCCGCCGCCGAACTTCGGCGCTGCCTGTCCGGCCGCGATCTGGGTCTCATCGGTGTTGTGGTGGAGGACGTGTCCGTACTCCTTCTTGTACATGCGGCAAAGAGCCTTGGACACCTCCTCCGCGAGACCGTCCGCGACGCTGTCGGGGTGCCCGATTCCTTTGCGCTCGACGATCTCGATGTCCTTCATGGGGGTGGGGATCTCGTTGAGCCCCTCCACATAGATGTTCTTAGCCATTGTTTATAAACTCCTGTCACACCGAGGGTATCGCCGTATAAAGACTCCATTGCCACAAATATTCTAATACGCATATCTGATGCAGGACCGCATGAAGTTCCCTCCGGTATCCGACATCAGACGGCTCAGGAAATCCCTGGACATCACGCAGTCGGAGCTGGCCAAGGGATCGGGTGTGAGCCAGAGCACCATCGCCAAGATAGAGGGTGGCAGAACGTCCGCGTCCTACGAGACCATAGTCCGGCTCTTCGAGACCCTCGAATCGATGAAGAAGGGCAGCGCCAACGACATGAAGGCCATGGACGTCGCATCGTCGGATGTCGTATCGATATCCAGCAGCGAACTGGTCCATCAGGCGTCGGAGCTGATGAGGAGCACTGGCTACTCCCAGCTGCCTGTCATCGACAATGGCGTCCCCGTGGGGAGCATATCCGAGAGGGTGATATTCGAGCTCCTGAGGGAGGGGAGCACCATGGACGATATCGGCGACATGCCCATAGCCAAGGTCATGAAGGAGCCCTACCCGGTCGTCTCCGAGACAACTTCCATGAGCGCCGTGACCGGGCTGATGGTGGGATACAACGCCGTTCTGGTGTCCCGCAAGGGATCGATCACCGGCATGATAACCAATGCCGATATCCTCAAGCTCGTCTGACCTGCGGCGTCTCCAGCCTTATGCCGCTCCTGAGGACGGTGTACATCCGCATGTCGTCGGCGACGTACGACTCCGGGAAGACCGCGCGGGCCTCGGACTCCAGGACCGACCGGTCGTCGTAGCGGTTGCTTATATGCGTCAGGATGAGATGCCCCACGCCCGCGGCGCGAGCCACCTCCGCCGCCTGGAGGGCGGTGCTGTGGTTGTGCTCCCTGGCGTTATCGGACTCCGCCGACGTGTAGGTGGCCTCATGGATCAGGACGTCCGCTCCGCGGACGCTCTCGACCGTACGGTCGCACGGACGGGTGTCCCCCGTGTACGCGACCGTGAACCCCGGGATCACGGGCCCGATGACCTGCTCCGGCGAGACGCCGTTCACGGTCTCCCCGTTCTTGAGACGGGCCATGTCCGGACCGTCCCTGATGCCGAGCTCCAGAGCCCTCCTGTGGTCCAGCCTCCCCGGGGAGTCGGGACCTCTGATGACATAGCCCAGGGAGCTTATCCCGTGCTCCGTCCGGAAGCAGCCGATGCGGAACCGCCTCACATCCAGCCACTCCCCGCCGGACAGCTCCGCGATCTCCACCGGATACGTCGTCTCGCCCTCCGTGAACGACATGGACGCCTCGAGGTATCCCTTGAGCCCGGGCGGCCCGCATACCACCAGGGGGTCCCGCCGGTCCGACAGGCCCATGGTCTGCAGCAGGCCCGGAAGGCCGAACACGTGGTCGCCATGCAGATGCGATATCAGCACTGCGCGTATCCTCATGAACGAGAACGGGGACGCCATCATCTGGCGCTGCGCCCCCTCCCCGCAGTCTAGAAGGACTATGTCCTGTCCGTCGCGGACGGCTACACAGGATGTCGACCGCTCTCTGGAAGGGACGGCGGCCGACGTCCCCAGGAACAGGAGCTCCATCAGTCGTAGACCTGATCGAGCGCCCTGTCCTTCTTCGTGTCCTTCTTGTACTCCTTGTAGTGGTCCTTGCATAGGTGGACGCTGCGGAGATCGGAGGACTTCAGTACCAACTTGGAGCGGCTGACCTGCTTTATGTTGAACGAGCGCTCGGCGGGCTTGTCGCAGCCGTCGACGTCGCAGATCTCCGTCTTCGTCTTGTGCTTTGCTGGCTCCATGCCACGGAGAAGGGCGGGAGGGTAGATAACAGGTTCGAGCGCGAAGCGCCTCCGGCCGTCACCCGCCCCGGCGACGGCAACCGATAACTACGACGGGGGACATGCAAGGCCGATGACGCTGATCTCCCCGTCCATACTCTCCGCAGACTTCTCCAGACTAGGCGAGGAGGTCGCCCGCGCGGACGCCTCCGGCGCCGACTGGATACACCTCGATGTCATGGACGGCGCATTCGTCCCCAACATAACGTTCGGACCGCCGGTGGTCAAGGCCGTGAGGGGATGCTCGGGCAAGCTCTTCGACGCCCACCTCATGATCGAGGACCCCGTCCGCTATGTGGACGACTTCGCGGATGCCGGGTGCGATGCCATCACCGTGCATATGGAGGCCGGCGGGAACGTCCGCGCGGCCGTGGAGAGGATCAGGGAGAGAGGGCTCAGGGCGGGGATATCCATAAACCCCGAGACCCCGGACGAGATGCTGGACGGATGGCTCCCTCTGGCGGACATCGTCCTCGTGATGACCGTCCATCCGGGGTTCGGAGGACAGTCGTTCATACCTGAGTGCGTCTCCAAGATCTCCCGCGCCAGGGCCTGGGCGGAGGAGCACAACCCCTCCCTCCTGATCTCCGTCGACGGCGGTATCAACGACGAGACCGCGAGGATCTGCGTCGATGCGGGCGCCGACGTCCTGGTGGCGGGATCGTTCCTGTTCAAGCAGGAGGACATGTCCCCGACCATAGCGTCCTGGAAGGCCCTCGGGCGGAAGGGGTGCCGATATGGGAGTTAACCTGTCCCCGATCGCCGAGGCCGTCCCCGTCGAGCTCTCCGACCTCCGCGGCAGATCCGTCGCGGTGGACGCCTACAACACAATATTCCAGTTCCTGTCGATCATCCGCCAGCCGGACGGCAGGCCCCTGTGCGACGAGCAGGGGAGGACCACGTCCCAGCTCTCCGGCCTCCTCTACAGGACGGCCAACCTCATAGAGAACGGGATTGAACCGTCCTACGTCTTCGACGGCAAGGCCAACGCCCTCAAGGCCGGAACGATAGGCGAGCGCATCGCCAGGAGGGAGAAGGCCGAGGCGGAGTACAGGGAGGCCCTGGAGCACGGGGACCTCGAAAGGGCGTTCTCCAAGGCCCAGCAGACATCGAGGATGACGCCCGAGATACTGGAGTCCTCCAAGAGGCTCCTCGGCCTCATGGGGATACCTGTGGTCCAGGCCCCCAGCGACGGAGAGGCCCAGGGCGCGTACATGTGCCGGCGCGGCGACGTGTACGCGGCCGCATCCCAGGACTTCGACTCGCTCCTGTTCGGTGCCCCCCTCCTCCTCAGGAACCTCACCGTGTCCGGCAGGCGCAAGATGCCTGGGAAGAACGTGTACAGGACCGTGACGCCCGAGATCATAGACTCGGAGAAGATGCTCGGGGACCTGGGGATCACCAGGGAGCAGCTCGTCGACGTGTGCATCATGATCGGCACCGACTTCAACCCCGGCGTACCGGGGATAGGTCCCAAGAAGGGCCTGAAGCTGATACAGAAGCACGGAACCCTGGAGAGGGTCATCGAGGCCACGGGATACGACGTCCCGGGATACGAGGACGTCAGGAGGATATTCCTGGAGGGTCCGACATCCGACGAATACAGCATAAGGCCGGGTCCCGTGGACACCGAGGGCGTGCTAGACATGATGACGGAATACGGGTTCTCCGAGGACCGCGTCAGGACCGTGCTCGAGAAGATGGCCACCGCCAGGAAGGCGGAGTCGGACAGGCGCAAGCAGAAGTCCCTGGACGCCTGGTTCCGAGGATGCCGTCGGACCTTCACGGCCAGATGCGAGAGGCCGCATCCGCTCTCGTACATGCGACGGTAGATGCTGCTGCACTCCTTGAAGGACCTGAAGCGCCTCTCGGCGCTCTCGACGTCCCCGTAGACCTTCCAGCACCCGATGCACCTGCAGCAGCGACCCTCGTTCTCGATGTATCCCCTGACGTCCTCCAGCGGATAGTCCAGGAATATGCCGACCTCGGGGGGCATCGAGGGACACAGCGCGAAACGGGCAGTGAGCTGTGCGACCATTCCAACAGGGGAGCCTGGCTCGTAGCCGTATCCCGCCATGAACTCCACTATATCCGGATCGGATAGCAGGGCGTCCAGCATCCCAGGGCGGTAGACGTACAACAGGACGGCGGCGGGCTCGGTGCGGATGACCGCGACCTCGATGCCGCACGGCCCGAGCTCCAGCTCCAGATCGGACAGCTGATCGCGAATACCATGAAGGTCGGACCCCACTCTGAACATGCTCCCGCACTTCAGACCCGCCAGAGTCGGCGAACAGTGGCGGACGACGCAGCACCGCAGATCGGGCACGGAGGTTTCCGCCTGCCCAGGGCATGTCTCTAATATGGGGCAGGCTGGCTCATGGATCTCTGTCTTGTTGTCGGAAAGTCCTCTTCCGCAGTTGGCGTTGGCGATTCCGTCCGACCTCATGGTAATGAGGATATCCTAAATTTGGTATAAAAGGTTTAGGCGAGCCTAATAGACCGGATGCGGAACATCTTAACGGGGCATCCCCATGAGGATGCCATGGCACGCATGTTCTCCGATGCGCACGCCCATCCGGCGGACATCGCCGTCCCCTATTCGGACTACACGGACGCCGTCCGCGTCCTGGGATGCTCATCCCGCATGTCCGAATGGGCGGGCCTCCGCGATCTGGCGGACGCCCGCGTGACGAGATTCTACGGCGTCCACCCGTGGCACGCCGGGGAATGGAGCGGCGAGGCCCGCGCGGCGCTGAGGTCCTATCTGGAGAACGATCCGGCGGCGGGAGTGGGCGAGATAGGGCTGGACGCCAAGCGCGGGGACCCGTCCGTGCAGATCGCCGCGTTCAGGGAGCAGATGGAGATCGCGGCGGAGATGGGGCGTCCCGTGCAGATCCACGATGTCGGCTGCGAGAAGCAAGTGCTCGACATGCTGCGCGATATCCGCCCCGGGATCCCGGTGATCATGCACTCGTTCTCCAGCGAGAGCTACGCCGGCCCGTTCCTGGACCTAGGATGCATGCTGTCCGTGAATCCACGCATCCTCGCCCGCTCCGACAGGAGGGTGGAGAGGCTGCTGGACTCGATCCCGGGCGACGCACTCCTGCTGGAATCCGATGCGCCGTACTCCCCCCGCGGCTTCGCTGGGATGTCCTGGTTCGCGGACCGCCTGTCGGAGGCGACCGGCACCTCCCCGGAACATCTTTTAGAGCTGTCGGCCATGAACGCGGAGAGGACGGTCGGATGGAGGGCATGAGCGAGAGGACCTCCCTGCTCATCGGAGAGGACGGGGTCGAGAGGATCGGAAGGGCGTCCGCCATCGTCGTCGGGAACGGCGCCGTCGGAGGGTATGCGCTGGAGGGGCTCGTGAGGGCCGGGTTCGGCAAGATCCGCACGGTCGACGGGGACGAGTTCTCGGCCAGCAACATCAACCGCCAGATACTCGCGACCACCGGGACTGTCGGCAGGCCAAAAGCGGACGTGGCCTGCGAGAGGGCGAGATCCATCAATCCGGACATAGACATCGTCCCCATGAGGCTCCATGTGGACGGATCCACCATACCCGGCATCCTCGAGGGGGACTTCGACGTTCTCATCGACGCCATAGACACCGTAAGATGCAAGATCCAGCTGCTCCAGGCCGCCTCTGAGAAGGGCATCAGGACGTTCTCCTCCATGGGAGCCGCCCGCCACATGGACGTCACGACCGTCAGGGTGGGGCCCCTGTCCGAGACCCGGGTGTGCCCGGTGGCGGCGGCCGTCAGGAATGGCATGAGAGGGTTCGACGCTTCGCGCATCACCTGTGTCTACAACATCGAACCGCCGATCCGCACCGGGGACGGGAGGGACGAGCACGGGAAGTCCGTCCTTGGATCCATGCCAACCGTGCCGGCCGTCATGGGCATGACGCTCGCCAACGAGGCCATAAGGTACATCCTCGGCCTGCGATCGAGTATCCGTCGCGCCTGCCCAACCTTTATTAGAGACACCATCATGGACGCCCGAAGCCGCCCCGGGTGAAGATAAATCCCGGAGGATTCGAGGGAATGCGATGATAAAGCAGATCCGCGCCAATTATGATGCCAAGGGCATCGAGAAGGATGTCCAGCAGTACTGGAGAGAGACCGACGCCTACCGCAAGACGAAGGAGCTCCGCGAGAGCGGGGAGAGGTTCTACTTCGTCGACGGGCCTCCCTACACCACCGGGGCCATCCACCTGGGCACGGCCATGAACAAGACCGTCAAGGACATCCTCATCAGATACTGGAGGATGTGCGGATACAACGTCCGCGACCAGCCCGGGTTCGACATGCACGGCCTCCCCATCGAGGTCAAGGTCGAGAAGAACATCGGCGTCCACTCCAAGAAGGACATCGAGGCCCTCGGGATAGACAAGTTCGTCAACACCTGCAAGGAGTTCGCCCTGGACTTCCACAAGGACATGACCGAGCAGTTCAAGCAGCTCGGCGTGTGGATGGACTGGGACAAGCCGTACCAGACCATCAACCTGGACTATCTGGAGTCCGCATGGTGGACGCTCAGCAGGGCCGACGAGAAGGGTCTGCTGAAGCCTGCCAGCAGGGTCGTCACCTGGTGCCCCAGATGCGAGACCGCCCTCGCCGAGGCCGAGATCGAGTACTGGGACGAGACGGATCCGTCCGTCATGGTCAGATTCCCGCTGGAGGACGGCACCGCGTCCCTGCTCATCTGGACCACCACCCCTTGGACCCTCGCCGCCAACATGGCTGTCGCCGTCCACCCCGAACTGGACTACGCCCGCGTCAGGATGAGGGGCGCCAAGGGCGAGGAGGACGTGATCATCCTCGAGGCCCAGGCCGAATACGTCATGCAGAAGGGCGGATACGAGTCCTTCGAGGTCCTCGAGAGGATGAAGGGGAAGGACCTGGAAGGCCTCCGCTACATGCCTCCGTTCGAGGTCGAGGCCGCTCCGAGGACGGAGTGGTCCTGGAGGGTCGTCACCGCCGACTACGTCGAGAACGACAACACCGGACTGGTCCACACGGCCCCCGGCCACGGTCCGGACGACTACGAGACCGGGAAGCGCTACGGCATACCGCCGTTCTGCCCAGTGTCCGAGGCCGGAAGGTACACCGACGAGTTCCCCCCGATGACGGGGAAGAAGGTCAAGACCGTCGCCGACGATGTCGTCAGGATACTGACCGAGAGCGGGCGGATCTTCAACGTCGGGAAGATCAAGCACAGATACGGACACTGCTGGAGATGCAAGTCGCCCATCATCTACAGGAACACCCGCCAGTGGTTCGTCACCGTCCCCGACGTCAAGGACGAGATGCTCGAGGAGATCGACCGCGTCAAGTGGGTCCCCGACTGGGCCGGAGCCACCAGGGAGAGGAATTGGGTCGAGGGCGCCAGGGACTGGTGCATCTCCAGGCAGAGGTACTGGGGCATCCCCATGCCCGTCTGGGAGTGCGAGTGCGGCAACAGGAGGGTCGTCGGCCAGTATGAGGAGCTCAAGGAGGGCGACGGCTACACCGAGGGGATGGACACGCACCGCCCCTGGATCGACGGAGTCACGTTCAAGTGCCCCGAGTGCGGCAGGACCATGCGCAGGATCCCGGACGTCCTGGACGTCTGGTTCGATTCGGGAGTGGCGTCCTGGGCCGATCTCGGCTATCCGAGGAGGAAGGACGAGTTCGACAAGTGGTGGCCCCCCAGATTCATAGTGGAGGCCCACGACCAGACCCGCGGATGGTTCTACTCCCAGCTGGGAGCCGGCGTGATATCCTTCGACCGTGCGCCCTACGACGAGGTCATGATGCACGGATGGGTACTGGATCCCAAGGGACAGAAGATGTCCAAGTCCCTGGGCAACGTCATCGAGCCCCTGGAGGTCATAGACCAGGTCGGAGCGGACTCGCTCAGGTACTACCTGATCATGACCAACGCCCCCTGGGAGGACACGGCCTTCCAGAAGGACGGACCGAAGAACGCCAGGAAGGTCCTGAACACCTTCTGGAACGTGGTCAACTTCGCGGACACGTACATGCTGATCGACGGCTACGATCCATCCCGGCACACGCTGGCCGAGGTCGCCCCCTTCATGAGGGACGAGGACCGCTGGATGGTCTCCAGGACCCAGAGGATGATCTCCGCCGCGACCGAGTTCCTCGAATCCAGGGAGCTCCACAAGCTCGCCCGCACGATGACGGACTACATCATGGAAGACCTCTCCAGATGGTACGTCTGCCTCGTAAGGGACAGGTCCTGGTCCGAGTCCGCGGACCAGCAGAAGGACAAGGAGGCCATGTACTACACCCTGTGGTACGCCATCATGAGCACCGACCTTGTGCTCGCCCCCATCGCCCCGCACATAGCGGAGGAGATCTACCAGCACATGGGCGGCGAGAAGGAGTCCGTCCACATGGAGGACTGGCCCGTCGCGGACCCGTCGCTCGTGGACGACGACATCGAGCACAGCACCGCGCTGGTGCAGAACATCGTCGACGTCGTCGCGGCCGAGAGGGCCAAGAACGCCTCGAAGCTCAGGTGGCCCCTGCTCCAGATCTTCATCCGCGGGAACGACGCGGACGTCAACAGGGCCGTGAAGAGATTCGACGGCGTCCTCGCCGCGCAGGCCAACACCAAGAGCCTGGTCTACCTCGGCAAGGACGAGATCCCCTCGGCGGGGTCCATGGAGCCCGTGCCGTTCGACGAGGGAACCCTGTTCATAGACTTCACGGTCACCCCGGAGATCGAGGCGGAGGGCTACGCCAGGGAGGTAATCAGGAGGATCCAGCAGATGCGCAAGGACCTGAAGCTCAACGTCGAGCAGTTCATCGACTGCACCATCGCCGCCGAGCCCAGGATGGCCGAGCTGCTGGGGACCTGGAGCGACCACATCTCCAACGAGGTCAGGGCGAAGACCCTGTCCTTCGCGACGGAACCCGCCGGGACCGAGGTCAAGGACTGGGAGTTCACCGGGAAGAAGGTCTCGATCGGCATAACGCCGATCGAGTGATGAAATGCGGGGGCGACGCCCCCGCCCAAACCATTTTATCCGTCCGCGGCACAGGAGCGGTGCGCGGACGGGATGTTCAGTCGCCCCAATGGAAGAGGCACTTGGTCTGGTGCTGGGGCTCCGTGGAGACGTACATTCCGAGCTTCTTGAACACGCCCTCGTCCACCGCGGAGATGACCACCGACGAGTGGACGTCGCTCCCCCTGAGGTCGGGGATCCTGTCCAGGGCCTCCCCGACGGCCGTGCTGGACTCGGCCACGATGGCCAGAGCTACCAGGAGCTCGTCCGTGTGCAGGCGGGGATTCCTGTTGCCCAGATAGTCCATCTTGAGCTTCTGCATGGACCTGATCATCTCGGGCGATATGAGCGGGGTCGCATCATCTATCCCGGCCAGGACCTTCAATGCATTGATCAGCATGGCGGACGACGCGGTCAATAGGGCGGAAGCCCTGCCGGTGACCAGTCTGCCGTCCGGAAGCTCCGCGCACACGACCGGCCGGTCCGACTCGGCCATGAACCTCCTGACTGTGACCACGGTCCCCCTGCTCTCGGGCGTCATCCCGGCCCTCTTCATCAGGGCCTCGGCGCGGAGGACGTCGTCGTCGTCCGCCCTGCCCTCCCTGCGGTCCCTCAGGACCCCGAAATACCTTCTGGAGATCTCGTTCCGGGCCGCCTTGCCGACGGCCGCATCGTCGATGATGCAGTTCCCGGCCATGTTGACCCCCATGTCCGTGGGCGACCTGTACGGGGACTCCCCGTATATCCCGTCCAGAATGGCGTTCAGGACGGGAAAGATCTCGATGTCCCTGTTGTAGTTCACGCACGTCTCCCCGTAGGCCTCGAGATGGAACGGGTCGATCATGTTCACATCCTTCAGGTCCAGAGTGGCCGCCTCGTAGGCTATGTTCACCGGATGGTTCAGAGGAAGGTTCCATATGGGGAAGGTCTCGAACTTGGCGTATCCTGCGGAAACCCCTCTCTTGTTCTCGTTGTACAGCTGCGACAGGCATACGGCCATCTTGCCGCTGCCCGGTCCGGGCGCGGTGACCACGACCAGGGGGCGGGTGGTCTCCACGAACTCGTCCCTCCCGTACCCCTCGTCCGATGCTATGAGCTTCACATTGGACGGGTACCCCGGGATCGGGTAGTGGCGGTAGACCTTCAACCCCATGGCCTCGGCCTTCCTCTTGAACTCGTCCGCCGGCGCCTGCCCGTTGTATCTGGTGATGACTATGCCGCAGACGGGAATCCCCCTGTCGTGGAACGAGTCCACCAGCCTGAGGGCCTCCATGTCGTAGCCCACGCCGAAATCCTTGCGGACCTTGTTATGGACGATGTCCTCGGCGCTTATGGCGATTATCGCCTCGGCCTGATCCCCGAACTCCATCAGCATGCGTATCTTGCTGTCCGGCATGAACCCGGGGAGGACCCTCGATGCATGGTAGTCGTCGAACAGCTTCCCGCCGAACTCGAGATACAGCTTCCCTCCCGACCTCTCGATGCGCTGACGTATGTGCTCGGACTGCATGCGCAGATAGAGGTCGTTGTCGAAACCTGGCATGCCCGCGTGATGACGAAGCGGTAGAATAAGTAATGCCCTCCTCGCGGAGGGCGGCCCCTCGTTCGGGGAGGGGCATCGCGCCCCGGGGCGCGATGATCTCCTTCATGATCCTGGTCTCCAGGCCGGCGCCGCGCCTCGCTGCGATCGCCCTGCCTATGGCAGGGATGTCGTCACGCCGGCGGGGATGACCCTGGCGTACGCCGCGATGCCGTCAGCGCCATCCCGCCACAGGTGCACGGCCGGGAGTCCGCCCTGTCCGGATCCGGATGGGCGCTGTCCTGCTCCACCGCGAACACCTCGCTCTGCAGACGGAGTATCGCGCACAGCTCGTGTGCGGAGAGCTCGTCGAATCGCTTCTCGCGAAGGACGAGCGGATCGGTTCCCGATGGCATCGGACACTATCCCCGGCACGCCGTCGACCGTGCCCATGCCGGGCACATCCGACGGATCCGCCCACTCGAAGACGACGTTCTCCCCGTTGAGCACGGGCTCCCCCTCCGGTATCCTGTAGAGGAACGGATGGACCTCCCAGAGCACGGAGCCCTCGCGGACGTGCCGGACCGGCAGGACCGCATCGGGCTCCCCCACGCGGATCCCGGTCTCCTCCAGGATCTCCCTGGAGGCGGCCTGCTCCGGCGACTCCCCCGGCTCCACCCTGCCGGACACGAGGGACCAGCGGCCGGGGAACGAACGGCATGCATCGGGACGCTTCAGCATCAGGATCCTCCCGTCCCTCTCCACGACGGACGACACCGCGGTCCTGAGCTCGACCCCTACGATCTCCACCGTTCCGGCATCCGCGTCCACGACGACCTCGTCGCCGTCCTCGAACATTGACACGGACGGGACGGAGTCCACCATCGGGATCGAGGATATCACCGCGCCCGTGGCGACGATGGTCTCCGCGGACTCGTTCACGACCGCCGCAGGGGCCTTCCCGTGGACCATCAGATCGTACATGACGAAGGATCCGACCGTGCTGCCCTTGCCCCGGGGGAATACGAGGACGCGTCCGGCCACGCTCCCGCCGGGACCGACGCGGAGCTCGCCGGTCGAACCGTCCACGCCTCCGAGGAAGCTCAGCGGCTCGTCCAGCCTCAGCACCCTTCCGGAGGCCCTTCCTCCGGATATCGTGCGCCCGTCGATTATCACATGACCACCTCCAGGAGGGCCGGTATGTCGCGCACCATGGCCTTCTGCGAGCACAGCGTGGGCAGGTAGTTCCCCGCCTTCGCCGAGTTCGTGCCGGTGCGCTGGAACGCGCCCTCGATGGGGGCGACGACCATGCACGTGTCCGCCAGGACGGGGCCGAACCGCTCCATGACCTCCACATCCTTCGGGCATCTGGCCCTGACCTCGGCGGACGTGCAGAACCAGATCTCGACATCGTCCCTGACCTTCTCCTTCCCGTCCAGGAAGGCCGCGATCTGGTGCATCTCCTTCTCCGTGAGATGGGGGCAGCCTATCGCGATGAGCTGCACGTCGTCCACCGTGTTCAGTTTGGAGTACGCGGCCTCGAGCTCCGGCTCCCCTATGTGCACGACCTCCAGGTCCGACACGTCGAAGCCGCCGGCCTCGGGCGTGACGCCCTCCGCATGCCAGAGGGCCACCGACCCGGCGGCCGCCATGGCCGCGGACAGCGTCTTGGCCTCCTCCACGCCGGGGGACACCCCCCTGAAGTACGGGACCCCGCTCCCCATGGCCATGCCGACGGCCTGGCCCAGGAGGGAGTACGAGAACACCGATCCGTCTATGTCGGCCTCGATCACCTTAGTCGGGACCCTCCTCTCATCCAGATGCAGCCCGTAGTTCGCGGTCTTGCCGAGGATGGCCGCGGCCAGGGCCCCAGGCCCTCCCTCGCGGTTGGTCCTCGCCCCTATGAACGAATTGACGAACGACAGCGCCGACGACTCCGCCCAGGCGACATGGTCGCCCAGAGATGGGACGTTGACGCCGGTGTAAGGCGTGCAGGAGCACGTCTTCATGACCCCCATCCTCCCGTAGAGATCGATTATCCGGAGCTGCTTCTCGGCGAACTCCGGGGAGATGTGCATCTCCCTCCAGCGGTCGCGGTCCATCCCGACAGGGTTCAGGGTGGCCGGCACGGAGACCCTCGCACCGCCGGCAGCCATGTCCTCGAGGTACTTCAGCCCCCCGTCGCCGATGGTCTTGTAGGACGCCCCGGAGAGATGCGCCGAGGTTATGTCGATGAGGTCCTCCGCCCCGTAAATCTTCCCGAGCGCGGTGACCAGCTCCATGGCCTTCTGCCTGCTCTCCCCCTCCTCTCCGTCGAGGATCGCCTGCTCCTCCCTGGTCAGGTACATGGCGGAGCCGATGAGTATGCAGGTAAAAGAGTTGATGGATGTGCTAACAACGGACTCCGCAAAACAAGATGGCTCCTGAAATCCGCTATTAGCACACTTATTGAAATTTATTAATACAATAGGCGATGACTACAAACACTATACTGACGACGGACTCCGTAGACCGCGCGAATCGGATATCTCTCTGACCTAGCGATCGTTTCCGGGAGAGGAACGATCGGAATCGTCGGCTCCGACAGCGCGACGACAGCAAGATTCTAGGCGCTACGCGCGATGGACCGTCCCATGGGCATCGAATCCCTCGTCCCGTTCGCGGCGGTCGCCGCGGGAGGCGCCCTCGGCGCGCTCTCGAGGTACGGCATCTACCAGGCAGTGGATTCCCCGTTCCCGCTGGCCACGTTCCTCGTCAACATCATCGGTTGCTGCGCCGCATCGTACCTCATGTTCGCCTGGGGCGTGCAGACGGGCGACACGGCCAGAGCGCTGGTCTTCACGGGCTTCTTCGGCGCGTTCACGACGATGTCCACGTTCTCCATCGATACCGTGAATCTGCTGGCCGACGGATCGTACGGCCTCGCCGGAATCAACATCCTGTTGAACTCGGCGCTGTGCGTGGCGGGGGCCGCCGCCGGGAGATGGCTCGCCCTACTGCGATCGCTGCAACGGCTTCCTGACATCCGCGAACTGGAAATCCAGCGCCCTCGGCAGATCCGCCACGGCCATCTCGATCTGGTATCCAATCCTGCCCGCGCTGAAGTATATCCTCTCGTGATCCAGTGCGCTGGAGTCGAACGTGACCCTCATCGGCTTCTTGAGGCACAGGGGCGAGCATCCGCCGTGGACGTATCCGGTCTGCTGGAGGAGGTCCTTCGACCTTATCATCTGGAGCGACTTCTCCCCCACGCTGGCGGCAGCCTTCTTCATGTCCAGGTCCCCGTCGACCGGGACGGCGAAGACGTAGAGTCTGCGGTCCTTCGACTCCGTGACGAGGGTCTTGAACGCCTCGGCCGGATTCTCGCCCATCGCCTCCGCGACCTCCATCCCGGACAGGGGCTCGTCCCCGTAGAAGTGGACCATATACGGTATGCCCAGCTTGTCGAGGTGCCTCATGGGATTGGTCTTCGCGTCCATGGATGCTCGAGGACATCCTGCGTATTTGAACAGCGCGTGCGGATGCGCGGAGAATCGGACATATGGTTTCTAAAAGAATCTATGTTACTTCTAGATAACTATCGGGTGCATATACTGCGGGAGCATGGATTCCGCATCGATTCCGCGACCTCTTTGATGCCCGGATCGGAGCAAACACCCTTCGACAGGAGACCGTACATGAAGGAACTGCCGCCGTGTCCCGTTGAGACAACGCTGCTGATGATAGGGGACAAGTGGAAAGTACTCATAATCAGGGAGCTGCTCCAGGGGACGAGGAGATTCGGGGAGATCAAGAAGTCCGTCGGCGGCGTGTCGCAGAAGGTGCTGACCGACAAGCTCCGCGACCTCGAGGGCGACGGCCTGGTGTCCAGGAAGGTCTATCCCGAGGTCCCGCCCAAGGTGGAGTACTCGCTCACGGATCTCGGAAGGACCCTGTCCCCTGTGCTGGATACTCTGGAGGAGTGGGGGCTAATGTACAAGGCCTACGCCGCCGAGCGCGCGACCGACGGATACCGACAGGTCCAGCAAGATATTTTACAGAACCGCCGATAGGGATGTCAGAGGCTAAGATATGTCCAACATCTTCCATGACATCGATCCGGCCCTCATCGAGCCGGAGAGCTTCACAGTGGTCATCGAGATCCCCAAGGGCAGCAAGGCAAAGTACGAGCTGGACAAGGATACCGGCATGCTGAGGCTCGACAGGATCCTGTCGACATCCACCCACTATCCCGCCAGCTACGGGTTCATCCCCAGGACGTACGCCGACGACGGGGACCCTCTGGACGCCCTCGTCCTGTGCAGCGAGACCATCGCGCCCATGACCCTGGTCCAGTGCCGCCCCATCGGAGCCATCCTGATGGTCGACGGAGGGGACAACGACGAGAAGATCATAGCCGTCGCAGAGGGGGATCCCGACTACCGCGACGTGAGATCCCTGGACGACATACCCAAGCACCTCGTCGACGAGATGTGCCACTTCTTCAGCGTCTACAAGGCCCTGGAGAACAAGAAGACCGAGATCAACGGCACGGTCGGCAAGGCCGAGGCCGAGAAGATGGTCGTCCAGGCCAAGGACGGCTACAAGAAGAAGTACTGCGCCTGAGCGCGCGGCCGGCCCGTCCTCCGGGACGGGCCCGGCGAACCCCATCCGTTTCTACGTGCGGCCGGAGCGCCGCATCCAGACCAGTGATAAACCAGTACCCGCATCGCCCTGCCATGAGGATCGTCATATCGGGCACGGTGCAGGGGGTCGGCTTCAGACCCGCCGTCTACCGCGCCGCCGTCAGAGCGGGCGCGTCGGGCACCGTCAGGAACGACGGATCCAGAGTCGTGATCGATACGGACGACGGCGACGGCCTGATGGGTGAGCTCCTGTCCGACCTGCCCCCTCTCGCCAGGATAGACGGCGTCGAGCGCGAGGACCTCGCGTACGACGGCCCCGATGGATTCTCTATCGCTCCGTCCGACGGCTCGGGCAAGGGGGCATCGGTGCCGGCGGACAGCGCGATCTGCGACAGATGCGTGCAGGATATGATGTCGGACGGCCGCAGGCGCCTGTACCCCTTCACGACATGCACGGACTGCGGACCGAGATTCACCCTGCTGAAGGGGATGCCGTACGACCGCGGGCTCACATCGATGGACGCGTTCCCCGTGTGCCCGGACTGCGGCAGGGAGTTCTCGTCTCCAGGGGACCGCAGGTTCCACCATCAGACCATCGCATGTCCCGCGTGCGGCCCGTCCTACCGTCTGGAGACCACCGACGGCGTGTTCGCGGACGACCCCATCGGCAGGCTCGCGGGCATCCTGGACTCGGGCGGACGGGCGGTCGTCAAAGGGTGGGGCGGCACCCATATATGCTGCATCACCGGACGGATACCGGAGCTCAGGAGCTGGTACGGGAGGGAGAGGAAGCCTTTCGCCGTCATGGCGAGGGACATGTGCGCCCTCCGCAGATTCGCGGATCCGACCCCAGACGAGGAGCGGATGCTTCTCTCCCCGGGAAGGCCCATCGTCCTGTGCAGGAAGGTTCGCTCCGAGGAATCCGAGGCCGCCTCCCCCGGGCTCGACAACATCGGCGTCTTCCTCCCCTACACCGGGATGCACCACCTGCTCTTCTCCCGCATGGACCACGACGCGCTGGTGATGACATCCGCCAATCCCCCCGGGGAGCCCATGGCCGTGGACGATGCCGATGCCAGAGGGGTCCCTGCGGATGCCTGGCTCCTGCACGACCAGATCATCGTCAACCGGGCCGACGACACCGTCCTGAGGATGCTCGGCGGCAGGACGCAGTACATCAGGCGGTCCAGAGGGGCCGTGCCGTACAGCCTGGAGGCCGGTTCGGACGTGCAGGCCGTCGCGCTGGGCGCGCAGGAGAACCTGACCGGGTCCGTCGCGGCGGACGGCCGCATATGGCCGACGCAGCATATAGGGAACGGGGAGAAGATCGGGGTCCCGGAGTTCCTGGAGGAGGCGGTCCGCACCCAGATGGCCCTGGTCGGATGCGAGCCCCAGGTGATCGCGGTGGATCTGCACCCGGGATACGCCAACCGGCCCCTCGGCAGGAAACTGGCCGAGGAGAACGGGGCGGAGCTGATCGAGGTGCAGCACCACTGGGCCCACGCCGCCTCCCTGATGGCGGACAACGGCATGGACCGCTGCACCGTTCTGGCACTGGACGGCACAGGGCACGGGGACGACGGGGCCGCATGGGGCGGGGAGGTCCTGGACGCCGACTACTCCGGATACAGGCGCGTCGCCCATCTGCAGTACATCCCCCTTCTCGGGAACGAGAAGGCGCTGTACGACATACGCAGACTGGCTTTCGCCGTAGACGCCATCAACGGCGTCGAGAACCGCGACTTCGGCGACAGGGACGCGTCCGTCCTGATGAAGATGATGGGCCGCAGCGTGGAGACGTCGTCCATGGGCCGCATCCTGGATGCGCTGTCCTACCGCCTCGGAGCCTGCTCGCGCCGCACCTACGACGGGGAGCCCGCCATGTGCCTCGAGCCCCTGCTGAACAGAGGAGAGAGGATAGACGGGTACGCCGCCCGCTCGATCGGGGGCGTGGTGCAGACCGCCGAGCTGTTCGCACGCATCGATCCCGGGGACAGGCCGGAGGACGTGGCGTACTCCATCGTCCTCGGCATCGTCGAGGAGCTGGTCGCCCTGGCCTGCGAGGCCTCCGACGGCCCCATAGGGCTCAGCGGCGGAGTGTCCTGCAACGGCGCAATAGCCAGGATGTTCGAGGACACGGTTATAAGGGCCGGCCGCGTACCAGTCCTCCACAGGAACGTCCCCAACGGGGACGGCGGCATCTCGGTCGGACAGGCCGCGATCGCCGCAAGGAGGAAAACATGAGCAATCTTCTCTTCGTCCTTCTGGACGGCGCGGAGGACGATCCCTGCCCCCAGCTGGACGGGAAAAAGCCGATAGACGTCGCTGACATGCCGTATCTGGAGTCCAAGGTGTCGCACCGCTGCAGGACCACCGGGCGCGGATACACGCAGCTGTTCCTCAACGAGTTCTTCACCGGCCACGGGCCGGAGATCGGGAGGGGTGCGCTGGAGGCGCTGGGCCTCGGGCTCCGTCTGGAGGATCCCGCGAGGGTCGCGTACCGCCTCAGCCCCGTCAGGAGGACGGGCGACGGGATGGTGCACTGGTCCTACCACAACGAGGGGTTCAAGGACGAGCTGGAGAGGTCCGTGATGTCCCATATGGACATTCTGGGGCCCCGCGATCCCGACATAAGGTTCTTCGTGGAGGGCCGCTCGGTCCTGACCATGGTCTCCGATGACGTGCCTGCGACCCCCGCTCCACCGGTGGACGCGCCCTGGGTCGACATCGGCGGCCCCCTGGGCGAGCTCATCGATGCCGTGGCCGAGGACATGGACGGCGTAACCGTGTACCCCTGGGGGTGCGGCAGGATGGGACGCCAGCATCCCGGATTCCCCGGGATCGGGAAGCTCACGGCCATATCGGACAGCCCCACCTCGCTGGGAATATGCGCATCCCTCGGATACGACATCGCCCTCGTCGAGGATCTGGAGGCCCGCTTCCCCGTGGCGCGGAAGGCCCTCGAGGAGGGCGACGTGCTCCTCCACATAGACGAGGTAGACGAATACAGCCACCAGAAGGACCCGTTCAAGAAGAAGGCCGTCCTTGAGAGGACGGACCGCCTGATGGCGGAATACTTCCCGGATGCGGACCGCATCGTCTACTTCGCCGACCACGGCACATCGTGCGTGACCGGCGAGCACATCCTGACCGACGTCCCGGTATGGACGAGCTTCGACATAGGAGGAGCGGACGGGGAGATCCTCGATCTGTCCACCCTGGTGCCGAGGATATGCAGCCACAGGTGAACACAATGGATTTCGAACTGCCACCATCATTGAGCGTATACGGCAACGAGGACACTGCGAAGGACATCCTCTCCAGGATCTGGGGAGGACGCGGCACCTTCACATGCACCGTGGCCAACACCCGCACGTCCACCATACCGGGCCTGTCGGACGCCGGGGACACCCCCGAGCTGACCATGTTCACCGGCCCCGCCGACGCGGAGCTGCTGATCAACGGAAGGACGACCTGCATGAAGGGCATCCCGATCAACCCCGGAGGCATCCCGACGCCCGCCACCCTCACCATGGCCGCGCTGAGGCTCTCCGGCATGCCCTGCTACATCGTCAACGGAGGATGCTCCATCGAGCCGTACGTCCCCTACTTCGACATGGGAGGGGAGTGCGGGGACTTCATCACGACCGGAAAGGCCGTGAAGAACGTCCGCAAGGAGTTCGAGAAGGGCGTCATGCTCGGCAGGATGCTGTCCAAGGGAAACGACTTCCTGGTCATCAGCGAGAGTTGCGCCGGAGGGACCACGACCGCGCTGGCCGTCATGACCGCCATGGGCGTCGTGAGGGAGAACCTCGTCAGCAGCAGCTCCCCCAACAACCCCAGGGAGCTCAAGTCGAAGGTCGTCGCCGAATCCCTGAAGGCCGCCGGGATCGAACCGGGCGACATGAGGGACGACCCCCTCGGAGCCATAGAGTGCGTCGGAGACCCCATGATGCCCGCCAACATCGGGATAGTCTGCGGGGCCGCACCCCACATCCCCGTGATAGTCGGAGGCGGCACCCAGATGGGCGCCGTCATCTCCGGGGTCGTCGCGCTCCACCCGGAACTCATAGGAAACTTCCTCCAGGGAACGACCAGATGGCTCATGGACGATGCCAACTCGTCCATGAGGAGGATCATAGACGCCATCACGCCCGACGTCCCGTCGGTCTATGTCAACGTGGACTACTCCGACAGCCCCTACGAGGGCCTCCAGGCCTACGAGTGGGGCTTCATCAAGGAAGGGACGGGATGCGGAGGGGCCTCGGTCGGCGCGATAGCCTCATCCGCCGGAAGGATCACCGCCAGGGACCTCTCCGATGCCGTCGAGGACATCTACCGCGGCATAATGGGTCTCGAATGACCCCGCGCCCGCCCGGACCGCGGGGTCCGGGCGGGCGCATCGCCCATCGTCGCAGAGGAGCCTGGCCAGCTCGAGCTCCTCCTGCGTGTTCACATTGACCGCCAGCGCCTTGGAGCGCGTGGCGTACAGCACCTCGTCCAGGTAGTCACCCGCAAGGGTCCTGGGGCGGTCCATTATGCACAGGCCGGACAGCACCCACTCCGACCCGTTCCACTCCCTCGTGAACGAGGGGTGTATGCCGAGCCCCTCGACGGTGGCCGCATCTATCACCGCTATGGCGGAGTCCATCCTCCCCGGACGGAAGAAGCGGAGGAATGATTCCACGGAGAGCCTGTCGAGCAGCGGCAGATCCGAGGGGCACGTCATCACGTACTCGCCGCTCATGACCTCGAACGCCGTGTGCAGATCGTCCATGAAGCTCTCGCCGGACGTGCGGACGGTCTCGATGCCCCTGTCCCGGAGATGTCTCTCGGTCTCCGGCGTGTTGCCGCTCACCGATACGAGCACCCGGTCCAGCCCGTCGGACGACGCCAGGACGTCCACGACGCGGTCCACCGTGTGCCTTCCGCCGACGATCTGCATGGGCTTCTCTATGCCGCACGGCCCCATGCGGGACCCCTTTCCGCCGGCGTTGACGAGGACCTCCACTCACACCACCAGGCAGTACACCGCGATCAGGACCGCCATGCATGTGGCCCTGCAGATCTCATGTGCCGCTCCGAGGACGTCCCCGTTGACGAATCCGAACACCCTGTTGGCCCTGCGGGCGACGGCGCGCCCGACGAGTATGCTGACGAGGACGCCGGCCGCGGGACAGAGCAGAACCGCCACCAGACCGCCCGAGACCGGACTCCCGTGCGATGACATGACGGCTTCGAACAGGAGCATCCCCAGCAGGCAGACCGCCATCCCCAGGACCAGGGATATGGCGGACGATGCCGCGAGGGAGCGCATGGTGGTCTCCGACACCTGCCTGCCCGCCATCCCGTTGCTGGGATCGCCGTACGCGGCGGCCGCCACCTGCGAGTTCTTGACCATGACCTCCGCCACGGGGGCGAGGATCACCAGAGCGGTCCCCGCCATGGCGTACTCGGAGAAGCTGAGAAGGGTCACTGTCAGCGCCACCCCCAGCCCGCCGGCGCCTATGAGCGTGTCCTTCAGGGCCCTGACGTGCTTCTCCTGCGGACCCGCCACGACCGACCCGTCGCCGAAATCGACTAGACCGTCGAAATGCAGGAACCTGCTCCCGGCATAAACGGCCAGGAGGATCACGGCCGCGGAGAACATCCCCGATCCGATGATACCGTTGACCTGCAGGATCAGGAGCAGTGCGACCAGGGCCGCCACCGCGATGCCGATCATGGCTCCCACCACGGGAGCCAGATGGAACCGGGAGTCCATGGCGTCCAGGTCCTCCTGCGTCATGTCTGTGGGCCATACCGTGAAGAACGACACCATCGCGCGGATAGCGCTGCCCGCCATCGGAGACCACCCGCCCTTCTGGCGATCGTCCCCATGACGCGGTCCATGAGGCATCCGTCGGATACCGGGCTCCCGCCGACCATGCGGGCCATGCCGTCCACGATGGCGTCGGACAGCTCCGGACCTCCGTCGTCCGACAGGGAATCGGCGCGATCGGCTATGAACCATGCCGCATCCAGGACGGCCGCTACGTCCGGACGCTCCGCGATCCCCCTGAGGGCATCGCGGAAGCCGTCCGCAGGGATGCCCGTCCCAGACATCCTGCGAAGATCCTCCGGACCGAGGCCCATCCTCTCCATGATGCCGTCCAGCCCTATCGGTATCGGATGCTCGTTGCGGACGTCCAGCGCGTGCCCCACGGCGGCGGACACCGCCCTGGCGGCGGCTATGCCTATGTCCGAGCCCGTGCCCGTCCATGACACCGGATCGCTCCCGATCGGCGAGAACACGGCCATCGCATCCGACGTCGTGCCGGTCTCGCGGAACCCGTGCTCCGCCATCGCGGCGCACTTGGCCTCCACCAGAGGGATCATGAGGTTCACCCTCCCCTCCATGGTCATCGGAACGGATGAGACCACGCCTATGTTGATCGTGCCGGCCCTCATCTCGCGCGCCCTCCTCAGAGACACGAGCGACCGCCCGCCGTAGTCGCGGATCTCCTCGCCGGCGACCACGTGGTTGCTCAGCCCCGCGGTGGCGAACACGGACGCCTCGGCCCCGTTGAACGTGCACGACCTCACGTTGAAGACGTAGTCCACCTCCGCGGCGGTCATCATCCCCAGGGCATCGGACGGCAGGCCCAGGGCGTCCCTGACCCTGATCGCATCCTTGTCCGGATCGTCGCAGCAGTAGTCCTTGGGGACCTGCATTATGAAAGCGCATGAAGCGGTGGAGACACCGCCGTTCATGACGGCGCAGCTCAGGACCTCCATGGGCTCCGCGAACTCCGCCACGCCGACGGGCATGCCGTCGACCTCGTACACACCGTGAGAGCTTATGAGACTCAGAGAATCGACCCCCAGAATCCGAAGATGGCGTCCTCCAGGAGGACCTGGACATGGACGCCGATTGAGACGAACAGGATCAGGCAGACCGTGAGGATGAACAGGACGGAGGCGACCTCTATGAGCCTGCAGCACCTCCCCACATCGTCCGCCGAGGGGAGCGGTCCGCTCCCCATGACGTAGACCCCGCGCTTCTCCATGCTTATCCCCAGGACGGCGGCTGCGGCCGTCATGGACCACCCGCTGTTGGGGCTGGGGGTCTTGGCGTGCTCGGCCCTCGCGGCCGGAACGGCCGCCCTCCAGTCCATTCCGAGCAGGAGGCCCGCCAGGGCGATGAAGTACGGGGAGATCCTCGACGTGATGAACCCCAGGACATCGTCGAACCTCGCGGGGAACCTCCCCAGGAGGGAGTACCTGTCATCGAGGTATCCCCACATGGCGTCCATCAGGTTGCAGCACCTGAACATGAACGCCCCCGGAAGGCCCAGGATCCCGAAGTAGAGCGCGGGCGAATAGACGCTGTCCACAAGGTTCTCGGACACGGTCTCGCAGCACGAGGATGCCACGTGCTCGGCGTCCATCCCCCTGGTGTCCCTGCTGACGATCATCTGCACCTTGGCATCGGCCCCTTCTATGTCCCCCGCCTCGAGGTCCTCGCATATCGGACGGCAGTGCCTCCTGAACGAGAAGACCGCGAAGGTCATCTTGAACAGCCATGCGGTCGCCGCGATCCACAGCGCCTCGCCCAGGGCCGCGCTGTATCCGGAGACCCCGATCCTCATCAGGGATGTCATGCACAGGGCGATCCCGCAGAACACCGCGAAGACCAGCAGGTACGACAGGAGCCCCCACAGGACGTTCATCCTGCTGGAGCGGTCGGATATCCTCCGGTCTATGGCGTCGAGCATGTTCCCCATCCACCTCAGGGGGTGGATCCTGTTGGGGGGCTCGCCCACGAAGCGGTCGATGAGGACCGCCAGAACGACCGCCAGAACCGCATCGGCCCACAGGTCCATGGGATAATCACCCGTTGATGACGGAATCGACCGCGGCCACGAACCTGCAGTTGCGCTCCTTGTCCTTCACGCTGTACCTCACGTACGACGACCAGGCCGGCCCGAAGGACGAGCAGTCCCTCACGGATACGCCCCTCTTCTCCATCCTGGCCTTGAACTCGCCGGCATCCATGCCGAGCGGCTCCACGGATGTGAAGTAGAAGAACGAGTCGGAGACGTCCCCCGCGGGGAACCCTATCTCCTTCAGGGCGGCGTTCATCACCTCGGACTCCACGGCCATGATGGATGCGGCACGGTCCACATGGGACCTGAAGTCCCTGAGCAGCGCCGTTCCGACAGCCTGCTCGATGGCCCCTACGTTCCATGTCATGCGCACGCCGTTCATGGCGTCGGCCAGGTCCGGATTCGCGAATCCGAATCCTATGCGTATCCCGGGGATGGCGAACGACTTCGTGAGGGACGACGCCACGATGAGATTGTTGAACCTGCGGACATGGCCGGACAGGGTGTTGTCCACGAAGCCGGGAACCAGCTCCAGGAGGGTCTCGTCCAGGAAGACCAGGACGCCCATGTCCTCGCATTCGCGCACGATGCGGAGGAGCTTGTCCTTGGGCTCTATCCTACCGGTGGGATTGTTCGGGTTGCATATGTAGACGGCCCTGGCCCCCTCGGCCCTCTCCAGCAGGCGGTCCGCATCTATGCGGAAGTCCTCCTCTGGCAGGAGCTCGAACGGGTCTATGCGGGCGCCGACGATCCTGCACTGCTGCGAGTACTCGGCGAAGCTCGGGGACGGTATGACCACGCGGTCGCCCTTCTCGAAGAACGTGTTCGGGACGCACCTGATGATATCGGAGGAGCCGGCGCCTACGACGATCTCGTCCTCGCCCACATCGTACGCCGAGGAGACCGCTTCCTTCAAGGCGGCGCAGGAGTCGTCGGGATAGTGGCCGACGCTCCCGAGGGCCTCGGAGACGACCGCCTCCAGGCCGTCCGGCGGACCGAACGGGTTGAGGTTGTGGCTGTAGTCCTCCACTCCTTCGAACCTCCATCCCTGCCCTCCGTGGACGGTCCTGGGTAGGCCCGATATCTCGGCCCTGGGCGCGATGCGACCCTTCATGCTGGCTGCTACGAGGTGGAGCTATAAAAGCGGATGGACGCCGGACCGGGCGGATGTGGCCGGGCCGCGGGGATGGCCCCGCCGGCCCGTGATGCGTTTGCGCCCCCTTCCGGAGGGGGTGTGAGATCAGTCGCGGCCGCTGTCCCTGTGGTGCCTGTACACCAGGCATGCGATGATGATGGCCAGCACGATCAGGATCCACCACGGGAACCCGCCGTCGTCATCGCCGCCCGCGACGGCTGACCGCGTGTACGATCCGGTGAAGGACACGTCCTCCGAGACTGTGTACGATCCGTCGGACGCCACCGCCCCGACGGATGCGGTCAGGACCGCGGCGAGGCCGTCCCTCTGCTCCATCGTCACGGTGAGGACAGTCCCGGCAGGAACGGCGCCCCCGTCGACGATCCGCGTCGGCCCGTCCATCACGACCACGCCCTCGCCCCTTATCGTAACGGTGCAGCTCTGCCCCGAGGCGGAGTACGTCGCGGTGTAGACCGCGTCCCCTGTGACAGCCGTAACGGACGGCGACCACCCTGCGAAGGTGTGGCCGCCCCTTTCCGGAGCCGGGCCCCGGTACACGGGCGTGGTGCCGTAGGGGTAATCGTCTGACAGCAGAACGCTGCCGTCCCAATCCGTCCATCTGACTGCGTAGGTCCTCTCGACAGCTTGGTAGTCCGCGGTATAGGTCTCGTCCCCAGTCACCGGGACGACCTCCGGGGTCCATCCCCTCCACTCGTACCTGTACCGTGCATCCTGCACCTTCTGCGGATCTTCGCCCACGAATCCGGGGACTACGCCGTACTCGACACTGGAACTGTACAGAAGGATGCCGTCGTCATTCAGCCAGCGGATGGTGTACTTCTTCGGTATCTTGTTATATGTCGCGGTGTATGTCGCATCGCCTGTGACGGCCGTCACGGACGGCGACCATCCTGCGAATTCGTACGTGGCCGATTCATCGGACTCCTTGATCGGAGACTCCGGTGCAGCCGGAAGCACCCCGTATGCCACGGGATCCGTTCTGATGATGGAGCCGTCGTCCGCGAGCCACTTCACGGCATAGATAACGGGCGTGTACTTGCCCGTGAAGGTTACATCCGTCTCTACCGAGTAAGTCCCGTCGGAACCTATCGTGCCGACATCGGAGGTCACCTCCGCATCATGCCCCGCCTTCGAGGCGATCGTCACTATAAGGACATCCCCGTGTCTGACCCTTCCTCCTTCCACCACCTCGATATCGCCGTTCATTACCGTGATGCCCTCTCCGATGATGAATACCATATGCTCATCCGGACTGGTCGTAGCAGATACCACCGTGTCGCCCTCTACCTCGAACGAATATATCCCTGAGTCATCCGGATAAAGGGGCCTGGATCCACTTTCCCAACCGATCATGACATCGAGGACCTCGATGTGAGTCGTCGTCGGAACTATGGCAAACTCCACTCTGCTGTGGTACTTCTCAGAGAAGCTGAATCCAGCAGGGCGGACGAATTCTGCGCCATCCAGCTTGTTGAATACAATCTTGTATTCTCTGTCCTTAGCTTTGTATACCGCCTGGTACTCGGCGTCGTTCCTCACATCGGTGACGGTAGGTTGCCAATGATCGAACGAATAGACATGCTCCTTATCGGGGGCCCTTTCAGGACCGTCGCCGTAATCCGGCGTATCACCGAACTTCAACTGTTCCCTCTTGAGCTCTTTCTGATCGTGGTCCTTCCAGATCACGGTGTACAGCCTATCGGTCTGCTTGTACACCGGATCGTAGGTGACATTGCCTGTCACCTTCGAAGGTGACGGGCTCCACCCTTTGAACTCGTATTCATACATCTCATCGGGATCCCGTTCGAGGTTCGCCCGCTCCGGGAACTCCCCGTACTTGACAGTCCTGCTTTCCAGCACATCACCATTCCAATCCCGCCATGTCACGGTGTAATCCTTCAGATTTCCTTCGTAATTCGCCGTGTAGACCCTATCCTCAACAACGGGTTCCACCTTCGGGTTCCACCCAATCCAAGTATATGTCCTGGCTTCATCCTCCGCCTTCGTCGGTCTCGACCCTTTGTAATCCGGATCCATACCATAGGGCGCCGCCTCGTCCCGATAGAGCTCCGTTCCGTTCTCATCCACCCATGTGATAATGTACTTGTTGACCTCTGTGCTCAGGATCAGATCCATGCTGCTGCGCACAGGCTCGCTGTACTCCCTGGATGACACGGCCGTACCGCCGATTATGAGCTTGAAGGCCCTGTCGTATCCCGTATCGGTGGAGCATCTGAACGCTAAGGTCTCGCCGTGTGTATACTCCCTATGGAACGATTCGGTGCGATCCTCCGAGTCGCCGTCGAACCTCAATCTGGTGTGCTCCCCTATTGTGAAGTTCACGGTGTAGACGCTCACCGAAGTCTCCGTCCTGAGGACGACGTCGTTGTACGGCATGGTCACCGAGTATGCGCCCGAGGAATCGGGACTCACCTGCTTCCCGTCGAAATAGACCTCCAGATGCTCGGAGTAGCCGTCATCGGTTTCTACCTTGAACCTCAGGATATCTTTGTACCGGGCGGAATCTACAAGAGTAGACACCACGCGGGTATGCTCGGCCTCCTCTATCGTGATGGCGTACCTTTTTGCCTCGAAGTCTATCTTCACTCCCACATCATGGGCGGGCATCCGAAATGTGTACTTCGTCGGATCCGCCGGATCCGGCTGCACGTAGACATCCTCGATGACGACTCTCGCTTCGTATCCCTTGTCCGGAGTTGCCGTGAACTCCACTTTAGTACCGTACTCCGCACTTGACGGAACAACTACCGTCCCTCCGCTGTCCGGATGAGACGCGGATATGTTGTAGGTTCTAGATAGGAATGACGCACTGACGTCTATGTCTGCGCCATTCATTGTTATTCTTGCGGGTCTGCTCCCATCGAATCCTGCGACTCCGACAGTTGTTCCATTTCTCTCCCAACTGTATTGGACTGCTCTGTAGCCTTCATCGGGCTCGAGAGTCAGCACGACCTGTTCTCCATTGTCGTACCACACCTTGTCGGCCGTGATCTTTCCATGCGGTACGGTTTGGAGGGTAACCTTGTACTGTGTCTTCACGGAGACGGTCCCATCCGAGTCGACCACCAGGGACATTCTATATTCTGGCCCGTCGGTCGTTTGATCGATGCCATATTCCGACGACTTCAGTACCGTGCGTCCTGTCTTGGACTTCGTGGCAGTGATGAACTGTATCATGGTGCTCTCCTCCACCGTTACCGTCCCCTCATCCGTCAGACTGAGTCCTCCTCCCAACGTGATCTGGGCATCGGCCGGACAAACGAAGGTCACCGTGTGCAACCTTGCCGTCACTGCGGTCAGTGTGACATCCTCCGCAGGCATAACGAATTCGTACCCGTTTTGACCTTCACCGACATCCACTGGCTCTGAAGAACCGAAGACTCTGACGCCAATCATGGTGTATCCTTCTTCGCAACTGCCCACAACCCGCACAACATCCCCGTAATGAGCGGTTTCTTGGACTTCCAAGGTGGCACCTTCTGGATTTGACTTTAAAATCGAGTAAACCTCTTTGACAAATGACACCTCGACGGTCATGCCTCCTGCAGTCATAGATGTCATCGGTCTGCCCGTTGTTATGGTCTCATAATTCTGTCCATCTTGGCTACGCCAACTCCATTCTTCGAGCTTGTATCCGGTATCGGGATAGAATCTCAATTGCACAATCTCCCCGTAGGCATACCAGTCCTTGTTCGATGTCACGGATCCGTTTTCGACCAGTGATAGTTCGACACGATACTCTCCTTTTATCTTCACTTCGCCATCGGATCCGATGGTTACGGTCGTTTCGTACTCGGACCCGTGATCCCCATTTATACTGCTGTACGGCGAGTCTACGACGATCCTCCCGTTCGGAGCTTCTGTCATGAATTTCAGCGATCCTCCCGGAACGACATAGGCTATATTCGCATCCTCATTCCACTCATATTCGGTACCGGGCAGGGTGCCTTTGTAGAATTTCACGTCACTGCTGTTGGAGAACGTCACTGTGTACATCCTCGTCGCACCGATATCGACACTGATCGACTCGGCCGTGCCCACATCTATGGAATAGACATTTCCGCTCTCCGTAGCAGGAATTCCCGATTCCACCTTGAGCTTCCGGTATCCGTCCTTCGCTATGGCGGAGAACCCGATGGTCGTGCCGTTCTCGACCGCGATGCTGCCGCGGCCGCTGGAATCCAGTGCGAGGCTGTCGAGTCCCGCACCCTTGGTGAAGTCGACACCCTCTCCGACGGAGAACTCCACCCAGGTCTGTCTGGTCAGCACCTGGTATCCGTTTCCGTTATCCTTCCATTTGTAGTACTGGTCGGGGGGATCCAAAGACACACCCGCCGTCTTCATAATTCTCCCGGATGTTCCGGAAGCCGTATCGATCTTGCCGATTCTGGAGATGCCGTTGCCTTCCGTGAAGATCCCGCCTACTATCTGTATAATCGTCGCCGGCCCTGCATCGGTGAAAGCCGTTCCGATCGCTTGGCCCGAGGACGAGGAGTAGGTTCCTCCAAATATTCTGAGGTTCCCGCTTTTGACCAGCACCGCATTGCCGGATTTGACTTCGATCGTGCCGCCATCGTCGAACATCTGTGCTCTCGTGTCTGCTCCGTACAAACTGACCCTATCTGCATCTATCGTGATCGCAGGCCCTTCATCAGCGGTCAATCTCCTGTTATTGAGGAATAGCACTATCGATTTTCCTATATTGACGCCGGTATTCCGAAGGTCTAAATCTCTCAGCACAACGATCTCTGTATTGATACCGTAATCATTGTTTACCGCATCCTGCAACCTGGGAATCAGTTCCCTACGATCTGATACCTGTTTGCACGCCTCGGAGTTTTCCAGAGGCGTACCGCCGAACAACGGCTTTATTAGTCCGGTATCTAACGATACGGTTACATTTACCGTATTTAGCTTCGAACATCCGTCGAAAGGCCTGTACTCGAACGATGCTTCTGAAGTTAAAGCCAGAACATCTGCCGACGTTAGAGATGTGCAGTTCTTGAATGCGCCGTATCCCAACTTAGTCGCATGTGCGAGATCTGCGGAACTCAGTCCCGTGCATCCACTGAACGCCTCCTTACCTATGGTCTCGACATAGTGGAGATTTATCGTCTCCAGAGTCTTGACATTCTTGAAGACGCCTTCGCCGATGCTCTTCACCGACTGTTCCAGTTCGACCGTTTGCAGTTTAGTGAAATTCTCAAACGCGAACTGGTACTGCTTTCCGCTGTTGAGTGTCACCACTTCCGATGCATTCTCTACAACGATCTTGGTTACACCACCTCCAATCTCCCCTCCTCCCATAGAATACTCTAGAAGCCAAAAGCTGACATTCGCAAGGTTCATTGTCATTCCTTGAATGCCTGTTAGAGTTAGTGTTCCGTTCTTCAACTCCATATGGGCGACGCCGTTCTTTTCGAGCTCGCCCTCCTCCACAGCACCATCGTTCTCGTTTCCCCCCCCCCCCCTCCGATGATGAGGAGACAGGAGGCGAGAAGAACAATCACTGCCAGAGCGGATGTGAGGACTACCGCATGTGGTCTCTCCATAGTTATCACAGTCTGTACTCATGCCACGCAAGTGGTCGCAGAACTAAAGCATCGTCACGTAATATATTACTGTGACGGTCGATAGAACATCGCACCTCATATACGGAGTTCGTGCTCCGGTCGTGTGCAATCTGAAGATTCGCCCGTATCGGGCGGAGGCAGAAGAACGTCCGTTCGAGAATACCCTGAATCCGTTGGATGCATCCGATGGATCCCGGATACAAACCGTTTCTTGCTATGTAAGCAGTGAGTTGATGGCCGTTCGAACGATTCGGGACGTTGAACCATCCGTGTGATCCGTACCGCGATCCGACCGAGACCGGAGCTATCGTGCTGAGGGGATCGCGGACATCGGATGCGCCTGCAGATGCTCTCCTGCTTCCGAGGAGATGGAACCTCGTCCGATGACGGCGGCGGAACAGATGCTCGGACCTTGGTCATCCGAATGGAGGCGTCCAGGAAGGGCGGAGACATTGTGCTGATTCGCTTGTGACGACCGATTTATCAACTCACTGCTTACCTAGCAAAAACCGTTTCGAACGGCGAGTATCGTATTCGACAATCCCCAACCACAAAAGAAGTCGGCATAATGGCTCCGCCCTGCACGAACGCTGCACGCACTGAATCCGAAGACTGCACCGCTGCGATCCGACAATCGCAGATACGCTCTAAGATCCAGACCGGCATCGGATACGAGACCCGCTTCCAGGAAGGTTGTCGACGATGACACAGTTCCTTGTGAATTTACATCCCTTGGAACGGTAGTTGCTGCATCCGTAGAACCTGTGCCCATTCTGATTGGTCTTCAGAATCAAGATCCCACCGCACAACGGACAGGTCATATCAATCCTCTTGCCGTTCGCATCGCGCCTCGGGAACATCTCCTTGAAGAAATCCGACTGACGTCCGTTTTGAGAGACGATATACACAGCCTCCTTGGCTCTGGTCATGGCGACATAGAACAGCCTGCGCTCCTCGTCGACCTGCGTGTTCTCTCCGCCAAGGAGCATCGAGATCGCTATCGGCTCCTCCCTGACGCTCGGGAACCCGTACCTCCCGGCCCTATTGTTGATGGAGAACACCACATCCGCCTGGAGGCCTTTGGATGAATGTATCGTCATGAACCTCATATTCAGATCCGGACGTGGACCGTAGATTATAGTCTTCGAGGCATCCGAGATGTTCTGTATCCATTCGAATCCGTCACCGCTCAGCAGCCTGACATCATGATTGTATCTCCCTAGGAACAAGACCCGCTTCCCATTACCGATGAACGAAAGCCTCCGCCCTATCTCTTCACGCGTCTGGACATCGTCATCTTTGGATATGGAAAATACCCTGCTGTCCATACCGCTCATGCCGACCAGATCCTTCCTGAATTGACGGCTGTTCCTGCAGATGAACTCGCTACTCTTCCTAAGGAGCTCTCCAGAGAACCGATACGTTCTCTCGATTTTACATATCGCGGAAGGCCCCCAGTACTTCTCGAAGTCTAAGATGTATGTGTTAAGTCACCAGTGAGTTGATGCGATAGATATCACGATCGAACATCAGA
>CAYUPU010000001.1:42510-93137 GCA_964445265.1 uncultured Methanomassiliicoccales archaeon | reverse complement strand
GGACCCCCGATTCCGGCGTTCCCCTAGCCTCCAAGGGCTCACTGGATTCACAACAGACGATGTGGCCTGTTCCAGACGGATCGGTCCGCGGGCAGGCCCGGACCGGAGCGGGTGTTGCCTCCGGCCCAACCCTTAATACGCGCCCATCGATGGGGAGCCCATATGAAGGCCATCGTCGACGGAGTCAGGAAGGATATCAGAGCCGTGTGGTTCGAGAACGGGAGGGTCGTCATGATCGATCAGAGGCAGCTCCCCGCCAGGCTCGAGCTCGTGGAGTTCTCCGACTACAGGGCCGTGGCCGAGGCCATAAGGAATATGACCACCCGCGGAGCACCCTCCATAGGCGCCTCCGCCGCCTACGCGATGTGCCTCGCCGCACTGAAGGGATGCGACATCGGAAGAGCCGCGGACGACATCAAATCCGCCAGGCCCACCGCGTACGACCTCTTCCATGCGGTGGATTGGATGGTGGACAGGCTCGGACAGGGGCAGGACCCCGTCGGGGCCGCGGACGAGTACGCGAACCTCACTGTCGAGAAGTGCAGGCTCATAGGGGAGCACGGAGCCGGACTCATAGAGGACGGCATGAAGCTCATGACCCACTGCAACGCGGGCGCCCTCGCCACCGTCGATTACGGAACGGCGCTCGCCCCCATGCGCACAGCGCACGACGCGGGAAGGGAGTTCTTCGTGTACGTATCTGAGACGCGCCCCCGCCTGCAGGGGATGCAGCTCACCGCATGGGAGCTTGGACAGGAGGGCATAGACCATAGGATCATACCCGACGGCGCCTCCGCCTACTACATGAGCCAAGGGGTAGACTTCATCATCACCGGCGCAGACAGGATCGCATCAAACGGGGACTTCGCCAACAAGATCGGGACATTCGACAAGGCCATCGCCGCGAAGCACTTCGGCATACCGTTCTACGTCGCCGCCCCTGTATCCACATTCGACCACTCCATGGAATCCGGGGAGGGGATCGTCATCGAGCAGAGATCCGAGGATGAGGTCAACTACGTCTACGGGCACAGGATCGCGCCCGAGGGCTCCGGGGCGCTCAACCCCGCCTTCGATGTCACGCCGGCGGATCTCGTGACCGGATTCATCACCGAGAAGGGCATCCTGAAGCCCGACGAGATCGGCGTCATGAGGGACTGACCATGGACGAGACCGAGGCGCGCGCTGCACTGATCGGGACGTGCAGGATGCTGTACGACAGAAGGCTGACGGTATCCGCTGGAGGGAACATGAGCGTGCGTCTCGACGATGGCACCGTGCTGATAACCCCCTCCGGAAGGAACAAGGGCCTCGTCGGCCTGGACGAGCTGGTCAAGGTGGCCATGGACGGCAGCGTCCTGTCCGGCCCGAAACCGTCCATCGAGACCCGCTTCCATCTGGCGCTGTACCGCCTGGAACCGGGGACCAATGCCATCGTCCACTGCCACCCCCTGAACTGCATAGCCCTCACGATCAAGGGGATGCCCCTACGTTGCAACCTGACCCCCGAGGGCGTCCTCCTTCTGGGGAGAGTCCCGACCATCGGGTACTACACGCCGGGCACACAGGAGCTGGTGGACGCCGTCGCCGAGATGCACTCCTGCCAAGCGATGCTGATGGAGCGCCACGGCGCCATCGCCCAGGGTCGCAACTTGGAGGAGGCGTTCGACAGGATGGAGGAGCTGGAGTTCCAGGCGGAGCTCTCCATGATGTGCGCCGGAGCCGAGGACCTGCCCGAGCAGGAGCTCGCCAGACTGGGGGCGCTCCGATGGCGATCGTAGTCACCAAATGGTTCGGGGTCTTCCTCATAGACGAGAGGAGCGGCAGGATACAGGACAAGCGCCTGATGCCGAGAGACCCCCAGCAGGTGGCCGAGAAGCTGGCCGCCATGCAGCGCGGAGGCCTCATCGACGAAGAGAAAGAGCTGGCCGCATCCGCGGAGAAGCCTTACGTCTCGGAGAGGCGGCAGTCCGAGCTGGGTAAACCGATGATGTTCGACTCCTCGTTCGTGAAGGCGTCCGACTACGGATTCGACGACGCGTTCATGCACGAGGCCATGCTGGGACTCGGCAGGCTCCGCACATCGGAGCCCATCCCCCGGGACCGGAGCCTCGTCCAGGCCATAAGGAGCCTGGACGACCAGATAGCCACGATAAACCTCTACAACGAACGCCTCCACGAATGGTACGGGATGCATTTCCCCGAGCTCGCTGACTACGCCCGCGACAGAAGGTACGCGGAGCTCGTCGCCAGATACGGCGACAGAGGGTCGGTTATGCAGGAGCTCGGCATCGAGATGGAGTCCATCGGATCCGATATGGACGAGGAGGATCTACGCGCGGTGTCCGACCTGGCTGATTCGCTGGACAGGCTGTACGGCGAGTGCGACAGGACGGAGGCGTACATCCAGGGGATCGTCGAGCAGACCTGCCCCAACATGTGCGCGATGCTGGGAGGACCGCTCGCGGCAAGGATGGTGTCGCTGGCTGGCGGCCTGGAGAGACTGGCGTCCCTCCCGTCCTCGACCGTGCAGCTCCTGGGCGCCGAGAAGGCCATGTTCAGGAGCATCCGCTCCGGCAAGAAGGGGCCCAAGCACGGCGCGATATACCAGCACCCCGCTGTTCACCGGGCGCCCTACTGGCAGCGCGGGAAGATCGCCCGCGCGGTGGCGGGGAAGGTCCTCATCGCGGCGAAGATCGACCAGTACCACGGCGAATTCGCAGGAGACAGGCTCAACGAAGAGCTGGACAGACGCGTGGCCGAGATACGCAGGAAGTATCCCGATCCGCCCAAGAAGCCCCAGAAGAGGAAGGGCGGAAGACCCAGACAGAGACACGGGAAGAGCCAGGGCAGAAAACGGCGATACCGACGGCCTCGGAAGAACCTGGAGGCGGACAGGATCATCCCCATCTCCTCCATCTTGTGTTCCGGGATGTGGCAGTACCCACCGGGATTCCTCGCGAGATAGCCCTGATGCTCGTCCTCCGCCCTCGTCCACGACGTCAGCGGACCGCACTCTGTGCAGAACACCGGGTACATCGGCCTCACCTGCGCGAAGAGCCTCTCCAGATCGGCCTCGTCGCACGGATCCGTCCAATAGACTCCCGTACGATACTGCGGACCGGTATCGCGGCCCTGCCCGTCGTCCCGGGACGGATCGATCACATAGAAGAATGCCGCTACCATGGCGTCGAGCGACACGACGGCGGGATCGTACTCGACCTTCACGGCCTCCCTGTATCCGTGGCCCTCCCTGCATACAAGCTCGTACGTGGGCTTCACGGACGGGTCGCCGTTGACATAGCCGCACTCCGTGGATGCGACGCCCTCGATCGACGAGAAGACCTTCTGGATCCCCCAGAAGCATCCTCCCGCCAGCACGATCTCCTTCATGCCCGCGTCCTCGGACGTCCGCAGGACTTGCTCCCTTCGGGACAGCGACCGCGGACGCATCCGGGGCCCGCATCCCTGAAGATGACGGGGCTGACCTCCATGCAAAGGGCCAGCATCTGATCGGCCATATCCCTGATCTCCCACTGGGCCCTGTTGCAGCACCTCATGGAGAAGAAGTGCAAGAGCTCGCGGGCGTTCATTGTTATCGTGATGTTCGTGGTGCACCCGTTCGGCAACAGATATCTCGCATCCTCGGCCGGGATGCCGAGAGCCTCGATCCTCGAATAGGCGCTCCAGACGGCCTCCATGGACTCCCTGTATATCCTCAGGGCCTCCGGATCCGCCTCGACCGTGCAGGGCACCACGAAATCGGGATCCCTCATCGACACATAGCGCTGGCTCTGCTGCGAGAATGATGCGATGCGATGCCTCACGAGCTGATGCGTCAGCGCCCTGGAGACCCCCTCCACGGAGAATGTGAACACCGCGTGCTCGACGACGGAATGGTGCCCCATGGAGACGATCCGCGACAGCGACCGCTCCGAATCCGCATCCTCCATTATCTCGTGCGCAGGGCGCTCCGAATAGCAGGACCTGCCTGCAGATGCGCAGATCCTGTCGGGATCCGGCGTATGGGCTATCAGAACCACCTTCATTCCTTCCTGTCCCCCTTCCAGACCATGTCCCTGACCCCGTCCATCCTGTCGCGGTCCATCAGATCTGCCAGACGTATCTTCCTGATATCCTGATCGCTCAGGAGACGGCATATGCCCTCGACGTGGGCATCGCCCACGACCACGACGATGTTGCTGTACGTCCTGGCGGCATCCTCGATCTGCCCGGCCATGTGGACGTTGCGCTCGTCGATGAGCTTGCGGACCAGCGTGGGATACCTCCTCCGCATCCCCTCGATGTATGCGTCCTCGTCCGCGGAGAAGCTCTCCTGGACGGCGGCGACCTTCCTCTTGCCCCCTATGCGGTCCGATATGCCCGAAAGGCGGTACCTTATGCGCTCCCCGGCGGACATCTCCGCCCACATCTCGTTCATGACGTTCATGGCATCCGTGTCTATCGGTATTATGGCCGCCCCGGCCAACCTTCCAGTGCTGATGGCGGCCGCGAACTCCCCTCCGAGCTGCGCCCCGTGCTCCTCGGACATCCTCTGCTGGTACCGCGACGTCTGCCTGTATATGGCGGACATCTCGGGCTGCTCCCTGTGGCCGTCCCCCTCGGAGGATTCCGTCAGAGCCCTCATCCTGCCCACATCGAGCTCCACGAGGACCGCGTCGGGCCATGTGTTCTTCACTATGAATGACACGGGCTCCGCCAGATTGAAGACGTGGCCCGTGCCGATTATCGTGATCATGTTCAGGCGAACATGTCGTCCGTGCCGTAGACGACCCCCTTCTTCTGCTTCGCGATCCAGCCGGCGGCCATGACGGCGCCGGCCACGAAGATCTCCCTGGAGTGCGCCTGGTGGCAAATCTCGATCCTCTCCGAGTTCCCGATGAACATGACAGTATGGTCGCCGACTATATCGCCGCCTCTGATGGAATGGATGCCTATCTCGTTGCCGCGTGGGCATACGCCCTCACGCCCGTACACGAGCGGCCTGCCACCGAGCTCACGGCTGAGAATCTCGGAGGCCGTCATCGCGGTGCCGCTGGGAGCGTCCTTCTTCTGGTTGTGATGGGCCTCCACGACCTCCACGTCGTAGTCGCCGGCGAGCCCCATCTCGGTGAGCTCCCTGGCGGCCTGTCTGACAAGCTTCATGAATATCCCGACGCCGACGGAATAGTTCGTCGACATTATGGCCGCGACCCCGTTGTCCTCGACTGCCTTGGCGATGTCCGCCTTCTGCGCATCGGAGAGCCCCGTGGTCCCTATCACGAGGTTTACGCCGGCGGCGGCTGCCGCGGGAGCGTTGACGGCCGTGGCGGGAGCCACGGTGAAATCGATGAGGACGTCCGTGGACGTGCTCTTCAGCACTTCGACGAGGTCCTTGGAATCGCTCACAGGGACGCCGATCGCCCCGGCTCTGACGATCTCGCCTATGTCCTGACCGACGTTGACGAGGTCGAATGCGGCGGAGAGCTCCAGGCCCTCCGTGCCGAGTAGGCGGCGGACGATCATCTGCCCCATCCTTCCGCATGCGCCCACGAGTGCGACCCTCGTCCTGCTTGATTCGTTTGCCATGCCACCGCACTTGCATCTGAGATAAAATGGCTAGCGGGATGGCGCGCATCCTGCGAAACGGAGAAGAACGGTTCGCCCATCCATTCAGCATGCAGGCCCTCGAAATCGACAACATCGTCAGATCGTTCGACGGATTCCGTGCCGTGGACGGGATATCGTTCTCCGTCCCCGAGGAATCGTTCACGGCGTTCCTGGGCCCGAACGGCGCCGGGAAATCCACGACTATATCCATGGTCTGCTCCCTGCTTGCACCCGATTCGGGAACGATCAGGGTGCTCGGGCGGGATTCGCGGGATCCGGAATCCAGACGGCGCATAGGCGTCGTGTTCCAGAACCCCATGCTGGACGGAAGGCTGACGGTGAGGGAGAATCTGGCCGTCCGGGGCGCCATGTACGGGCTGGACGATGTCGACCGCGCGACGGAGGATGCCCTGAACGCAGCGGACTGCGCGGAGTTCGCTGACCGCAGATACGGGACCCTGTCCGGGGGACAGAGACGCAGAGCGGACATAGCCAGGGCACTCGTCCATAGCCCCGGGATCCTGATCCTGGACGAACCCACATCTGGCCTGGACCCTCACACCAGGCAGGTCATCTGGAACTCCGTCCGGCGCCTCAACCGCGAGAAAGGCATCACCGTGCTGCTCACCACCCACTACATGGAGGAGGCGTCCGGAGCGGACGACATCGTGATCGTGAACCGCGGCAGGATAGTCGCCCGCGGAACCCCCGAGGAGCTCAAGGAGAGGTACAGCAGGGACCGCATGACCCTGGTCCCGACCGATCTGGGTGCGGCGGAGGATGCCCTGGGATCCGCCGGCGTGGAGTACTCCGTAGACAGGGGGGTCGTCACCGTCCCCCTGCGCTCTACCATGGACGCCCTGCCTGTCATCGACATCCTGCGCGGATGCATCGAGTCCTTCGAGGTCCGCACCGGCACTCTGGACGAGGCGTTCGTCTCCATAACGGAGGAATCGGAATGAACCCGTCCCTGGCGCTCGCCAGACGCAACGTCCTGATCTATCTGAGGGACCGCCAAAGCGTCTTCTTCTCGCTCATGGGCGTCCTCATAGTCGTTCTGCTCTATCTCCTGTTCCTCAGGGACATGCTCATCGGCTCTTATCCGGATCTCCCCGGGATGGACCGCCTGATGGATGCCTGGGTGCTGTCCGGGATTATGGGCATAGTTCCGGTCACCACCTGCGCAGGATGCCTCCAGCCGATGGTGGAGGACCGGTGCAACGGCAGGGAGCACGACATCCTGGTCACGCCCATGACGCCCTGGGGGGTCGCGTCCGGGCACATCCTAAGCACGTTCGCCGTCGGCGCGATCATGAGCCTCACCGCCCTCATCCTGTGCATCGCCTACCTGGCGGCCACGGGATGCCCTCTGACCGCATCCGGCGTGCTGACGGCAGCGGCCCTCATCGTCCCGTCCGCGCTGTCCGCATCGGTCATAGTCTACGCCATGGCATCATGCGTCCGCAGCACAGGGGCGTTCTCCGGCCTGTTCGTCGTCATGAGCGTGATGATAGGGTTCCTCGCCGGGATCTACATGCCCATGGGCACCATGCCCGATGCGATGCAGACCGTCGGCACGCTCGTGCCCGCGAGCCATATGGCCGCTCTGTTCAGGAATGCTCTGGCCACAGAGCCTCTGGACTCCGTGTTCGCCGGGTCCACGCCGGACGTCCTCGCAGAATTCAGGCTGGACATGGGGTTCGACCTGGAGCTCGGCGGATTCGCGTTCACGGACGGCGGCATGCTCCTCTACGCCCTGGCGGTGACCGCGGCCGCCTTCGCGGTCGCCGCATACGGCATCGGAAGGAGGCGCCGAGGGCGGGCACCCATCATATACGCGCACCGCCTCCGGGCGCTATGCACAGGTACGATCTCGCCTGCTTCGACATGGACGGCACGCTGACACGGGTCCGCAGTTCGTGGCAATGGGTGCACGAATGCTTCGGAGTCGACAGCGAACCCAACTACAGGGCGTTCGTCAACGGCGAGATCGACGAGATGGAGTTCATGCGCAGGGACATAGCACTCTGGACGGCCAAGAACCCGGATGTGAACATACGGGACATCGCCAGGACATTCAGGGACATGCCGCTGATAGACGGCATCCAGGAGACCGTCGCGTGCCTGAAGGACAACGGAATGGCCTGCGTAATAGTCAGCGGCGGCATAGACCTGGCCGCGAAGATGCTCGTGGACGAGTTCGGTTTCGACGGCTATCTCGCCGACGGCATAGGCGTCAATCCGGACGGCACGCTGACGGGAGAGGGCGTGCAGAACGTCGACCTCCGCGACAAGGGCATCCATGTCAGGAGGCTCATGGCGGAGTACGGCACGGTGCCGGAGCGTACCGTGTCCGTCGGGAACTCCTACACCGACATACCGATGTTCCAGTGCACCGGACTATCCGTGGCCGTGAACCCGGCTGACCAATGGACCATGGAGGCCGCCACCAACTACGTCGAGACGGACAACCTCGCCGATATTCTGGACCTGATAATCGGCGACGCAGGCGAATCTTAATATCCAGACTCCCGTATGGTCGAATCGGATAGCATGACGTCCAACAGCATGCGCATCTGCTCCTCCGTTTCGGGGGTGGACTTCCGGCCGTAAGGCGGGAAGCCGTTATTCATTGAAGAGAGTGTGTCCTATGTGGGAGACTAAAGAGATCAGGGAGCTGAAAGAGGGCAGATACGTCAACGTCGACGACGAGCCCTGCAAAATCATCAAGATCACGACCTCGAAGCCCGGAAAGCACGGATCCGCCAAGGCCAACGTCGAAGCGGTCAGCATCTTCACCGGTGCCAAGAAATCCATCGTCGGACCGGTCAGCACCAAGGTGCAGGTCCCCGTGATCGACAAGAGGAAGGGGCAGATCCTTACCCTGAGCGACACCGAAGCGCTCCTGATGGACCTGGAGACCTTCGAGCAGATCTCGATCCCCATCAACGCGGACCACGAGCAGCCCCTCAGCGAGGGCGGCGAGATCATGTACATCGAGGCCATGGGCCGCTACAAGCTCATGTGATTGCCATGTCGTACGGACTCGGATATGCAGGAGCCGACGCTGAATACAGCGAATCGGAGATCATGATATACGGGGTCCAGTACGACCACACGGCCTGCTTCAAGGCCGGGGCCCGCGAGGCCCCGACCGCCATCAGGCGGGCCTCCTACAACTTCGAGGAGATCCACTTCGAGCACGGGCTCGATCAGGACATCCCGCCAATATTCGACTACGGGAACGTCGACGATTTCGTCCTGCCCGAGGACATGATGTCCGAGGTGGGGTTCGCCGTGTCCCCGGCTGTGAAGGACGGGAAGTTCCTCATCGGCCTCGGAGGGGAGCACTCCATGAACATACCCGTCATCAGGGCGTTCCCCGAGAGGAGCATCGCGATGATCTCGATCGACGCCCATCTGGATTCCAGGGACGAGTATCTCGGAACCCCGTACAGCCATGCATGCGTAACGAGACGCGCGGCCGAGCACCTGGGTCTCGACAACGTATTCGTCCTGGGCGCCCGCGCCATCGGGGCCGAGGAGCTAGAAAGGGACGATGCGGTTCCGTTCCTCAGTTCGTACGATATATTCGACATGGGGATCGCCAAGGCCGTCGAGAAGGCCCTCGACTCCGTGAAAGCAGATAAGATCTACCTTACTCTGGATATAGATGGTATAGATCCCGCCTATGCGCCCGGCACCGGAACCCCTGAGCCGTTCGGGCTCCTGCCCATCGACGTCAAGAAGGCGATAAACATCATCGGCGACAGACTCGTCGGATTCGACGTCAACGAGGTCTGTCCCCCTGCGGACCCGTCCGGCATAACATCCATCCTGGCCGCGAGGCTCGTCAACGAGGTCGTTGCGGTCCACGCGAAGAGCCTGTCATGAAGAATCCACCGTACCCGACACATCCTGGATGAACCTCACAGCCTTGCCGTAGGCCTCCTTGGCACGGGTCTCGGCGTTCTCCGCGTCCGCCGATTCGGAATATATCCTTATGAGATCCTCGGTGGAGGATGCCCTTATCAGCACCCACCCGTCGCGATACGCGACCCTGAAACCGTCGGTGCTGTCTACATTCAGACCCTTTCCGTCGAGATCCCTGCGGAACCCGTCCATAACACGCTCCTTCATATCGTCGGGGCATTCCACAGAGAGCTTCACCTTGGAATAGCGCGACAGCGTGGCGACCTGATCCGACAGCGGACCGTCCCTGACTATGAGCTCCAAGACCTTGACCAGCGCCATGCCGCCGTCCTTGCAGAGCTGGAACGACGGCACTATCAGCCCTCCGTCCTCCTCCACTCCCAGCGCGGCCTGGTCGTCCATGATCCTGCGCACGACCGCGTGCGTACCCACCTCCGTATAGGCCACCGTCCCTCCTACGGACTCCACCGCATCCTGCAGGGTCCTCGAAGAGCTGAGCGGGGTAACGACCTCCTGGCCCTCCGACACCATACTCTTGGCCACGAGCGCTCCGATGACATCGCCGTCCACGAACCTGCCGGACGCGTCGATGAACGCCGCGCGGCTACCGTCCGCATCATGGGCTACGCCCAGATCCGCCCCTATGGCTGGAACCGCGGAACGCAGATCCGACAGATTGTCCGGCTCGGGATTGCTCTCCCTGCGGATGGATGCGCTGATGTCGCACCCCAGCGATACGACCCGGACGCCCAGGCGGGCAAGTATCGCGGGCGTCGTGAGGGATGCGGCCCCGTTGGCGCAGTCTATGCAGACCGTGAGGCCCGCGGCACGGATGGCCTCCGCATCGACGACCGACACAACTGCATCCACATAGTCGTCCAGAGCCCCCATCTCCGCCCTGATGTCCCCGATGTCGGACCATTGCACGCCGGGCATGTCCCTCCTGACGTACTCGGCCAGCACGCGCTCGTCCTCGCGAAACGCCTCGACCCCTCCGGCCTGGATCAGCTTGATGCCGCTGTATCCGGCCGGGTTGTGGGAGGCGGTGATCATGATCCCGCCGGATATGCGCGGATGGGCGCGCATATAGTGCTGCAGACCGGGGGTCGGAAGGATCCCGAGATTCACGGCATCGCTGCCGGACGCGGTTATGCCCGCTACAATGGCCGCCTTCAGCGCCGGGGCCGAATCGCGGGCGTCGTCCGCCACCGCTATGGTTCCTTTGTACGTACGGCCGATGGCCCTGCCCAGCATCAGGGCGGCCTCCGGCGTCAGATCCCTGTTTATGATGCCGCGGATCCCTCCGGGGCCGAAGAAGGTCATGGTCCCGATGAACGAGGACGCGCGATATAATCACTCTGCCCTGCGCGGGTTGGAAGCGTTGGACTCGATCCACTTGCGTATGTCCGCCTTCCTGGTGGACCCTATCCCGAAGTACTCGGCGAAGCGGTTGGTGGTGGTCAGCTCCTTGGTCTGCCCCGAGCGCCTGGCGGCGACGAAGTCCATGTCTATCAGAGCCTTGACATCCTCATAGGCCCTCGGACCCCTGGTCCTGACTAGCTCGGACTGGAGCACGGGCTGATTGTACGCTATCGTGCTCAGTGTGCGCATGAGCCCCGGCGAGAGCTCGGCCTTCCCGAACCTGCCGGTGTAGTCCGTATACTCGGAGCGGAGCATCATCCTGAATCCCGATCCGATCTTGGCGATCACTATCGCCGAATCGCGGTCGTCATAGTCCCTGCGGAGATCCATCAGCGCCGTGCGGACCTCGGTCTCGGGATAGCCCGTCTTCCCTGCGATATCCGATATCCCCAGGACCTCCGGGCTGGAGAACAGGGCGGCCTCGACCGCGCCCTTGACGTCGCTGGCCAAATCGGTCCACCGCCCGGATCCTCGCGTCCCGGTCGTCCTCGAGCGTGCCGGACAGGGTCTCGGTGCGGATCTCGATGTAGATCCTCCCGTACGGCAGCGCGTCCTGGCGGACGTCCAGCCTGCCGTCCCTGACCAGGTGGAGCACGGAGACGAAGGTCGTGAGATCCTCCTGGAGGTTCCCGGTGTAGAGGTCGTCCATCTCGATCTGGCCGGCCCCCAGCCTCTCCACCCTCTGCCATACGGCCTCGACGTCCTTCTCATCGTCCTCGTCGTGGGCCTTGTTCTCGAACCTCCTGGGCTCCTTGGCCTTGAGCTCCGAGCGCACCCTCTCGCGCTCCTTCTGGATCTCTATCTCCCTGCGGGCGTCCTCGAACGCGTCTATGAGCTCGTACACGGTGACGGGCCTCTCGGGGGACCTGGCGAAGGCCTCCTTGAAGTCCACCTCCGGAACGTACAGGGGCTCGTCGTCGTAGAAGAACGAATCGTCGATGTCCTCCGCGATGTCCGCAGGAGGCTCGCTCCTGGCGCGGGTGGCGTCGGACTGGAGCCTCAGGATCCTCCACGCCATGAGCGTCAGCTTGCCGGCGACGATCATGTCGAAGCGGTCGCTGGACACCTTGGTCTGGTAGAGCCTGACGAACTCCGAGAGGTCCACCTCCCAGGGGTCGATGCCGTTCTCCAGCACCAGGCTGAAGACCGCCCTTATGGACTCGTCCACCGGGTCCTGTAGCCTCTCCCCGCTGTCCGCGCGGGAGAGGATGTCCATGTACCCCCCTATCCTCCTGAGGGCCTCCCCGTCGTCGGCGAGCGCCCTGTGGAACAGCAGATGCTGCTCCAGATCCTCCATGCTGGTCGTGTTCCCATCCATCTCAATCCTGCTCCTCCGGCTTCGCGGCCTGCTCCTCGTACTTGGAGACCTCCGCGAGATCCGGTTGCATTATGACCTTGCTTACGCCGCTGGGCGGCCTGGTGACGCCGATGAGGTGCTCGGCCAGGGCCAGGGTCACCTTCCTGAGCGATACCTGTATGAACTGCGCCTTGGCGGAGCTCTCCTTCACCCTCCTGGCCACCATCTCCGCGTTCACGGAGTCCAGGAACATGTCCACCTCGTCGAGCACGTAGAACGGCGAGGGCTGATACTCCTGGATGGCGAATATGAAGGACAGCGCCGTGAGGGACTTCTCCCCTCCCGAGAGCGCCTCGAGCCTCAGGAGCTTGCCGTTCCTGGGCTTCGCGTTTATCATGAGTCCTCCGGAGAACGGGTCGTCCGGATCCTCCAGACCCATGAACGCCTCCCCTCCACCGGACAGCTGGGCGTATATCGCCCTGAAGTTCGTGTCGACCGCATCGTACGCCTTCAGGAAGAGCCCCTTCTTCTTGGCGGTGAGCGATCCCACGAGACCGTTGAGCTCGGCTATGTGCCGCTTGAGGCTGTCCACCTCCGCGGCCAGGGAGTCGTAGCGGGCCTTCTTCTCCTCGTAGTCCTGTATGGCGCGGAGATTGACCGATCCGAGCTTCGCTATCGTGGCCTCGTATGTCCTGATCGTTCTGCGGATCTCCTCCTCGGAGGGGATCGGCTCGGGGACCTCGACGGCGAGAGCCTCCACCTCCCTGCGGCACTCCTCCACGGACTGCTCCAACTGTATCAGCTGGGCCCTGAACGACTGCAGGGACGCGTCGGCGTTCTCCACATCCTTGGCCATCTCGCGGATCTCCGAATCCAGGGCGTACCTCTGCTGGACGAGCTCGTCCTTCTGGTTGCGCAGGTCGGTGATGCCGCTCTCCATATCGGCCTCTATCCTCTTGAGGGCGTCGAGCTCCACTCTGGCGCGGTCCATGAGGTCCCGGCCCTCACGGATCCTGGCCTCGTCGGCCGCTATGGCCCTGTTGACGGAGTCGAGCTGCATCCTCAGCGACTCGTCCTGCTTCTCCAGGCCCGCGATCTCGGTCTCGGCGCCGCCCATCTCCAGCCTGACGTCGGACACGCCCTCCTTCAGCCTGTACAGCCTGTCGCGGACGGACTGGATCCTGGCCTGCAGCCCGGCCGGAGCAATCTCCGCGATGCGCGCCTTCACCGCGGCCCTCTCCTCGGTGAGCGCGGACATGCGGTCCGATGCCTCCGCGAAGGCCGAACGGGCGGACTCCTGCGCTGAATCGGCCTCGGACATGCTGTCGCGGGCGGCCCTCATCTCCTCGGCGGAGGCTTTCCTGGATTTCTCCAGCTCCGCCTGGCGCCCCTGGATCTTGGCCATCTCCTCCCTCTGCTCCATACCGGAGGAGGAGACCCTGCGCATCTCGTCGTCGATCTCCTTCATCTCCGCACGGACCTCGCGGAGCCTGGAGCGGACATCGGCCAGCGCATCGGCGGCGGCACGGAGCCTCTCCCCGAGCTGCGTCAGCTTGTCCTCGGACGCCGCGCCGAACTTCAGCATGCTCCTCTGGCTGAGCGTTCCTCCGACCATGGCTCCGGAGGCCTCGATCAGCTCCCCCGCCATAGTCACTATGCGGACCCCGCCCATTATGGCGCGGGCGCGGTCCATGTCCCTGACGACTAGCGTGTCGCCGAGGACGTACCAGAACGCGTTCTGGTACTTCGGATCGAAATCTATGAGGTCCAGCGCGAACCCCTCAGTGCCCTTGACGGCCATGATCGCCTTGGCCCGGGGCTTGCCGCCCATCATCTTGGACAGCGGCAGGAACGTGACGCGGCCCAGCCTCTGGGACTTCAGGTAGCGTATGCAGTCCGCGGCCACCTGGTCGTCGTCCACGACGACCGCGGTCATCTTCCCTCCTGCGGCCACGGACAGGGCGGTCTCGTACCCCTGCTCCACGGTGGCGAGCTCCTATATGGTCCCGTGGATCCCCGGCATCTCGTTGCGGTTCCTGAGCGAGAGCACCGCCTCTACCGCCGCATTGCCCGCGTTCATCCTCTCGGAGACCTTCTTCTCCGCCTGCATGGCGTTGTACTCGGAGTCTATCCTCCTGTAGGCCGCATCCAGTTCGGACTCCTGCTTCTCCAGCTCGGACTCCCTGCGCTTGGCGTCCAGGATCCTCCTGGCGAAGTCTTCGGTGCCGGGCCCGGCCTCCTTCTTCATCTGGTCCAGGCTCCACCTGGCGTCCTTGATCTCGAAATCTATACTCTGGATCCTCTCGTCCAGGGCCGCGACCTTGCTGTGGGCCTCGTCGGCCTCCGCATCGCGCTTGGACAGCTCCCCCTGGGCCGCCCTGAGGACCTCCGAGCATGCGTCTATGTCTGAATCCAGGCGGTCCAGGCGGTCCTGCAGCTCCTTCTGCTCCCCGCCGGTCCTCGATATTGCGCCGGAGACCTCCTGCTCCTCGGCGCGAGCGGCCTCCTGCTCGGCCTCCAGCTCCGCCAAGCGCCTGCGCAGGTCCTCCACGCTCTGCCTGAGTACGATCTCCTGGTCCGCGTTCGCCGCGAGGGACTCCTCGAAGGACTGCCTGAACCCGCTCTGCTCCTCCAGGTCCTCCTGCGCCTTCTCCACGTCGCTGCGCTTCGTGGCTAGGTCTATGCGGGCGGCGTCGATCCTCTCCTTCAGCTCGGCGTACTGGGGACCGATCCTGGACGCTATCTCGTCCTCCTTGTCCCTGATCTCGCGGATCTTGGCCTCGCGGGCGGCCTTCAGTTCGAGGGCGGCCCTGTTGCCGTCGTCTATCCTGGCCTGCAGACGGCCCACCTGCTCGGATACGGACTGCGCCTTGGCGGACTCCATCTGCAGCCTGCGATGGGCGTACTGCGCCTTGGCGACCTCCAGGGACGCCTGGGCATCCAGATACCTCTGGGCATCGATGCGGTCCTTGTCCAGCTTCTCCACCTGGGCCGAGAGCTCGTCCATTATGATGCCGATCCGCTCCAGATTCGCTTCGGCCTCGGACCTCTCGCCCCTGGCCCTGTCTATGTCGGCATCGAAGCTCGCTATGCCCGATATGCCGTCGATGATCCTGCGCCTCTCCAGATTGCCCATCTGGACGATACGCGTGACGTCGCCCTGCTGGACGAGATTGTATCCGTCCGCCGATATGCGCGCCTTGGTGAGCAGGGCGTCGAACTCGCTCATGGTCGACTTGCGGTCGTTGACATAGAAGTACGAGCTGTAGTCGGTCCCGTTGTCCGAGAGCTTGACATGGCGGGTCAGCCGGACGACATCGTCGTCCCAGGGCATCAGCCTATCGGAGTTGTCGAACACGAGGGATACGCGCGTGAACCCCGCCTTGGAGCGCGATTTGCCGCCGTCGAATATGAGATCCGTGAGCTTTCCCGCACGGACCGCCTTCGAACTCTTGGGACCGAGCACGAAGAGTATGGCATCGGTGATGTTCGACTTGCCGGAGCCGTTGGGTCCGGTGACGGCTGTATAGCCCTCCATGAAGGGCACTGTTACCTTGCCCCCGAAGGACTTGAAGTTCTCCATCTCGACCGCTTGCAAATGCATCTCGACATCCCATTCCGGCACCCTTCCCGGGGCGCCCTGCATCCCAATCGCGGACGACGGTCATCGGCCCGGGGTCCCTTCAACCCCGCGCCCGCGCACGCGACGATATAGGCATGCATTAAGGATATTTAAAGTGGGTTAATTGTCGGCACGTATCGGACGGTGTTCAGCTGCGCGGCCCCATCGCCCTCGGGATGTCCGCCACCGAGGGCAGGACCATCGTAGGCCTCACGTCCGATCCGTCGAGCATGGCCCTGTCCGTCTCCCCCGAGAGGACGAGTATGGACTGCGTGCCGGCGTTCGCGGCCATCGCTATATCGGTGTACAGACGGTCCCCGACCATCACCGTGTCCTCCGGCGGCACGCCCATCTCCCTGGCGGCCATCTCCAGCATGAGCCTGTTCGGCTTCCCGATGACGACGGCCTCCTTCTGGCACATCTGCTCGAACATCCTGATGAACGGCCCGATGTCGATGTCGTAGGAATCCTCGGTGGGGCACACGTCGTCCGGATGGGTGGCTATGAGCTCCGCGCCGTTCCTCAGGAAGTGGAACGCCTTGTTGATTCCCTCGTACGTGATAGAGGTGTCGAATGTCAGCAGAACGATGTCCGGATTGTCCTCGACCGTCTCGATGCCTGCGGCCTCGATCTCCCCCACCACATCCGGCACCGCAAGAGGGAACACGGTTTTCCCGAACCTGTTCGATACGAGGAAGCGGATCGTCGCGGTGGTCGATGTCAGGACGTCCTCCGTTCCGACATCGAAGCCCAGCATCCTGAGCTTGGCGCTGTAGAACGCCCTGCTGTGGGACGAGTTGTTGGTGAGGAAGACGAACGGTACGCCCCTCTCCTTCAGATGGGCTATGAACTCCCTGGCGCCGGGTATCGGCACGCCCCCCTTGTATATCGTCCCGTCCATGTCGAGCATGAACCCTCCGAACCTCATCTCCGGCCTCAGCTCCTCCGCAACCATCTCCATAGCCTCCATGAGCTTCCCTCTGGCCTCCCTGCTGTATATCGTGCCTGCAGGATGATAGGTGGGAAGGAAGCGGACCTTGGCTCCCCCTGCATCGATCTCCGTTATCCTGTTCGCCACGGCGGCCATCGGCCCATCGTATCCGGTCAGATCCCTTATCGCGGACTTTCCGAGCCCCACCACCAGCCTCGCTCCCTTGAGCTCGGACTCCAGGAAAGGACGGCAGGCCGCCATCTCCTCCGCGGTCGGATCCCTGTTCCCGGGAGGGCGGCATTTGACCGTATTCGTGATCGTGACATCCGAGCGCGAGAATCCCGCGGCGGCCATCATGTCCGCCAGGATCTTCCCGGACCTGCCGATGAACGGCCTGCCCCCGAGGTCCTCGTTCTCGCCCGGAGCCTCCCCTACGAGGACTATGCCCGCCGACGGGTCCCCGTCCGGATAGACGACCTGCGTGCGGCCCTCGCAGAGTCCGCACAGGCGGCAATCGGGATCCGGCCTCATCTCTCCCTGAGCATCTCGGACCCCTTTGCAAGGGATATGAACTCGATGCCCTCGGCCTCCAGGGCCTCGGCCCCTCCGGATTCGCGATCGATGACAGAGATCACGTACCTGACGTCGGCTCCCGCCTCACGGACCGCGCGGATCCCCTTGATACATGAGCCGGCCGTAGTGATGACATCCTCGACCATGAGGATACGGTCGCCTGGATTCATGTCCCCCTCGATCTGCTTCCCGGTGCCGTGGTCCTTCTTCTCCTTGCGGATCATCACGAACGGCAGGCCGGTCTCCAGGGCCAGAGCTGTCTCCAGAGGCACGGCCCCGAGTACGACGCCGCCTATCCTGTCGACCTCTATCCCCTTCTCCTCCATCCTCTGCGCCATCAGGCGCGCGATGAGGCCGAGGACCTCCGGGTCCGTGCAGGCCTTCTTGATGTTGATGTAGTAGTCGCTCTTGGCGCCGGAGGCGAGCGTGAACTCGCCGAACTGCAGCGCGCCGCACCTCTTGAGGGCATCGGATATCTCGCTCATATGAATCACCAGGGCTCCTTCTTGAGCCCGACCCTGTACCCGATGATGTTCATCGACCTGTGTATCGCGAACATGATCACCAGGAGGAAGACGAGGGCTGCGATATGCCACCCTTCGATGTACGTCCCGTAGATCCAGTCCGGGAAGAAGATCGCCGCGGTCAGCAGCGCCCCTATGACGAAATCGTACTGGTCCAGGACGGGGGCCTTCTGCCCCCTCTCCATGCCGAGCCTGCGCTTGATGAACGCTCCGCACAGATCGCCCAGCACCGCACCGAACGACAGGCAGGCGATGATGCCCACGTTGGACCAGAACGGCCCATAGCCCCAGTAGTCGTCGGAACCGAACAGCGCGGACACCCCAACCAGGAGGATTCCCAGCGCGATGCCCGAGAAACCCCCTCCGAAGAATCCCCCCCAGGACTTGCCGTCCCCGAAGATCCTCCTCCCCCTCCACGACCGTCCGAAATCGATCTTGGTCCTGCTCCTCTTGCCGAACACGACCGCGGCGGAGTTGGGAAGCATGGCCGGAAGGAACAGCCAGAGGCCGTTGAGCATTATGGCGACGACACCCAGGGCATCCATGGTATCATCTCCGCATAAGGGTGCGGGCTAAAAAGATACCGTGCTTCCGACAGGACCCTATTTGTGCGATGCCGTGCATAGCACAGGGCATGCTCGTCCTGGACACATCCGCGCTCTTCACACTGGACGCCCCGCCGAACGAGGACTACGTCTGTCCGGTCGGGGTCCTGAGGGAGCTGGCCAGCCACGACGATCCGCGCCTCGCCCTCTGGGGGGACCTCCTGAGGACGTCGGACTGCTCCGAGGAGTCGCTGGCCCGGGTCAGAGAGGCGGCGCACGGGACCGGCGACGACGGGAGGCTGTCGCCCATGGACATGACCGTCCTCGCCCTGGCGCTGGATGTGGATGGCGCCATCCTCTCCGACGACTACTCTATCCAGAACACCGCACGCGCGCTGGGAATCGAGTGCAGGCCCGTAGGAACCAAGGGGATCTCCAGGAAGGTCAAATGGAGCTACCGCTGCATCGGATGCGGCAGATGGTACAAGCAGACCATGTCGGAATGCCCGGTGTGCGGATCCCCTCTGAGGTCCTGCCGCAGGAAGCGATCACGGGAAGAGGCTCTTGCAGCGGATCAGGTTGGACAGCCTGCGCTTCCCGAGCATCGCCATGCACAGGCCCGTGGTGGCATCGGATCTGAAGGCGAATGCGTCGGCCAGCTTCTTGTTGAACGCGGCCGTCTTCAGCGGCTTCTCCATGATGGCGCGCCATTCGCGGTCGTAGTTGGCCAGAGGCGACCCGGAAGCGATATTCGCGGCCGCGGTGCGGCCGCATATCCTTCCGCCGATCATGGCGAGGGGTATGCCTCCTCCGTTGACCGATATGACCATGCCCGCCGCATCGCCGACGACCATGCCGTTCCCGGCGACGGTCCGCTGGATCGGACCCTCGCTGGGGACCGTCTTCCCCTGGACCCTGGAATGCTCCGAGAACCCGCGCTTCTCGGCGAAGCGGTCGAAATAATCGTGCAGGCTCCCGCTGGCGAACCTGGGGGAGAACCCCACGCCCACGTTGGCGCGGTCGTCCTTGGGGATGATCCAGCCGTAGGCGCCGGGCGCGATGCCTCCGAAGTACATCTTCAGATGCGTGCCGTAGTCCCCGGGGATCTGGGCAGTCACGGCCGGATAGGGGTTCCTGTTCTTCGGGAGCCCCAGGGATGCCGCGACCCTCGATCCGGGCCCGTCGGCGCCGATGATCACCTTGTAGCGTACATCGCCCCGGGAGGTCTTGGCGACATTCCCCTCTGCGGAGAGGAACGCGCACTCCGTCTCCAGCACGGCGCCGGCCTCCGCGGCGCGACGGGCCAGATACTGGTCGAAGCGGTCGCGGTCGGTGGTGTAGCCGTCGAAATCGATCAGAACGGTCTTCTCCTTGGGATTGATGAGCTCTATGCCGTCTATATGGCGGCATACGAGATCGTCGGGGACCTCGAACAGCGATTCGACATCCGTCAGACCAGGGAACATGCCGACGATCTCCGGATTGCTAACCATGAACTCTCCGCAACGAACTGGAACGCCCACCTGGCTGCGGCGCTCTATCATCAGGACGGATGCGCCGCCCTCAGCGGCGTATCTCGCGGTGGTGCTGCCTGCCGGACCGGATCCGACCACTAGGACATCGACGCTCTCCATGGTATCGTCACTTCTGACGGGCGGTCGAGTACATAGCGACTTCGGCCATGGCGTCGCGGTACACGGATGCGGGGAGGCACTCCAGATGCCTCAGGGCGCCCTCCGCGATGGACCTCGCCTTGGCGAGACATCTGCCGACGGCATCGGTCCTCTGGATGAGACCCAGAGCACGGACCACGTCCCCATCGGATGGGGCGGGATCCTCGAATATGCTCTTCAGCTCCTGCCCGACCTCGCGGTCCTCCATGGCGTATATGATGGGGAGCGTGGGCTTCCCCTCGATGAGGTCCGTACCAACCGCCTTCCCGGTCTTCTCGGGATCGCCCGCCACATCCAGGGTGTCATCCACGATCTGGAAGGCCTGTCCGACCTCCAGCGAGAAGCTACCGACCTCCTCTATGACCTCGGCATCGGCCCCGGCCACAGCGGCGCCGGATTTGGCCGACGCCTCGAAGAGCTTGCCGGTCTTCCGGATTATGATCTCCAGATAGTCGTCCTCCGTCACAGCAGTCTTGTGCTCGAAATCCTTCTGGACGAACTCGCCGGCCCCCATTGATGCGGAAGCGTCCACGATGTAGTCCACGATCTTCGGGGCCGATGCCGCCAGGAGCCTGAACCCTGTTGCGAACATGAAATCCCCGGCGACGATCGCCTTGCTGATGGAGTACTGCCTGTGCAACGCCTTCCTTCCGCGCCTGACCTCGCCCTGGTCGTTGATATCGTCGTGGACGAGGGATGCACTGTGGATTATCTCAAATCCGGCGCCGATGTTCACCGGTATGCGCCAGTCCTTCCCGCCGCAGGCGTAGTATGAGAGGATGCACATGGCGGGCCTCAGACGCTTGCCGCCGGCGCCCACAGTGTAACGGCACATCTCCGTCAACTCGGCGTTCTCGGACTGGAGATCCCTGTCCATGAGCTCGTCGACGGCCCGCAACTCATCACCGATACGGGCGTGCCAGGATTCGTACATCAAGCGTACAACACCATTCCGTATTTATGGATTATACGGAGCGGAACGGAATAGCCAGACCCCGGGATATCGATTATCGATATCGTACAGGTGCAGGAGACTTCAGAACCCCGCCCCGCTCGGCGGCCTGGACCGGCGAGATGGGCGGAAAGGGGTTTGATAAGGGGTTTGGAGGACGCGATCAGCCCATGAGGACCGCGGCCGCGCTCTCGCAGAATCCGTAGATGAGCTGGGGATAGACACCCAGAACGACGACCATCACGATGCAGATCACGATGGCGAGCGCGAACGCCGCAGGGACCTTGATCTTCTCCGTGGTGGCGCCCTTCTCGATGTACATTGCCTTGACGACCCTCGCGTAGTAGTACAGCGAGATCGCCGAGTTCAGGATGGCGATGAACGCCAGCCAGACCCACTGGGTGGTGACTCCGTCGGGACCTCCGATCGCGGATGCGAACAGGAAGAACTTGGACGTGAATCCTGCGAGCGGGGGGATCCCTGCGAGCGAGAACAGGAACAGGAGCATCGCTGCCGCCAGGAAGGGCGACCTCTTTGCAAGTCCCTTGTAGTCCGAGATCCTCTCGCCGACACCGGCCCAGATGAGGGCTCCTACGACCAGGAAGGCACCTCCCTTCATGAACACATGTGTGAACATGTGGAAGAGACCCGCGGCGACCGCGGTGTCGCTCATGACCGCGAGAGCGATCATGATGTAGCCGGCCTGGGCTATGGAGGAGTAGGCGAGCATCCTCTTGATGTTCTTCTGAGCGATGGCAACCACGTTGCCGAGGGTCATGGTGAAGGCCGCGATTATGGCGAAGAGGTACTGGACCTCCTCGCCGCAGATGGCCCCCAGAGCGGACTCGGCGACGAAGATGACGAGGAAGATCTGCATGAAGACGCCGAGACCCATCTTCTTGGAACCCGTTGCCAGGAACAGGGAGACGGGGGTGGCGGCACCCTCGTACACGTCGGGCGCCCACATGTGGAAGGGCACCGCTGCGATCTTGAACCCGTATCCGGCGACCATGCACACCAGAGCGATGGCGAGCATCCAGCTCATATCGACGCTGGACGCGGCGATCTCCGCGATGTTGGTCGTGCCGGTCAGACCGTACAGCATCGAGATGCCGTAGATGGTCAGTGCAGTGGACATCCCGCCGATGACGCAGTACTTGACCGCGGCCTCGGCCGCCCTAGAGTCGCCCCTCTTCATGGAGACGAGGGCATAGGACGAGATGCTGGTGAGCTCGACTCCGACGAAGATCGTCAGCAGGTCGGTGGACCCGGCGACGAACATCATGCCTGTGGTGGCCCCCAGGAGCAGCGTGTAGTACGTGCCGGTGTGGAGCCTGGTGGTCTCGTTGCTCTCGTTGGAGACGAGGACCGCCAGGAACACCACGATCTGGAAGAGCAGGACCATCAGGCCCGTGTAGTCGTTGTACTGGTACATCCCGAGGGTCTCGCCCTCGAAATGATCGGTCAGCATCAGGATGTTCAGGGCCGCCGAGATGACGACGAACACCAGGGCGACGGCCCATGTGGCGGTCGCCCTCTTTCCGAATATGTGGACCGCGGGGAGGATCAGAGCCGCGATGAGCAGCACGATCATGGGCGCGGTCGCGGCGTAGTCTCCGAAGATGTCAGACACTATCATCAGATCACCGCCATGAGGCCATCGACATAGGGATCGATGAACTGGAGGGCGCCGTCGGGCCACACTCCGAAGAGGGCGACCAGAACGGTCAGCACGGCCAGGGAGACGAACTCGGCCTTGTTGATGTCGTGGACATGGGTCAGGTCGATCTTCGTCGTCTCGGGACCGAAGAGGGTCCTCTGCATGGCCCACAGGTAGTACCCTGCGGTCAGCATGAGGTTCAGCAGGCAGAACACGATGAGCCACAGCTGGCCCTCGGACTGGATGAACTCGTAGAACCCGTAGATGAGCGGGAACTCGCCCCAGAATCCGACGAGACCGGGGAGTCCGAGAGAGGCCATGAAGCATATCATCATGAACGTGGCGTAGAGGGGCATCCTCCCGGCGAGGCCGCCCAGCAGGGGGATCTCCCTGGTGCCGAGGGCGTGTCCGGTGAATCCGCACACCATGAACAGCATGGCGCTGATGAGCCCGTGGGCGAACATCTGGAAGACCGCGAAGGTGATTCCGATGTCGGACAGGCATCCGATGCCCAGCATGACCATTCCCATATGGCTGATGGACGAGAACGCCACCATCTTCTTGAGATCGGTCTGGGCGATGCAGGCGTATGCCCCGTAGACCATCGAGATGATTCCGATGGCGATGATCAGCCACTGCCAGTACTCCGCTCCGAGCGGGAAGTTCTCCAAGCAGATCCTGATGATACCATAGGATCCCATCTTCAGCATGACGCCGGCCAGGATGACGGACCCCGCGGTGGGGGCCTCGACGTGCGCATCCGGCAGCCAGGTGTGGAACGGGACGGAGGGCATCTTGACCATGAATCCGAAGAACAGCAGCGCGAAGACCGCGGCCTGGAAGGCCTGGCTCGTGCCGGCCATCGCTCCGGCCATGGCGGCGAAGCTGAGGTCCGCGACGCCGGTGACGCTGGCGGCCTGCCATGCCATGGCGAAGATACCGATCAGCATGACCAGCGAGGCCACGTGGGTGTAGATGAAGAACTTGATGGCGGCGTAGTGCCTCCTGGGTCCTCCGTACCAGCTGATCAGGAAGTACATGGGGATCAGGGTGACCTCCCACATCACATAGAACATGAAGTAGTCGGCGGCCATGAAGACGCCCATGAGACCGACCTCCATCGCCATGAGGAGCGTGTGGAAGTAGTTCGGCCTGTCGCTCTCGTCGGACGAGAACAGGATGACCAGCGGGGTGAGCAGGGCGCTGAGGAAGACCATCAGGATGCTGAGGCCGTCCACGGAAAGCGCGAAGCTGATCTTGAACGCGTCGGTGTCGATCCAGCTGTAGCTGACATCGTAGTCGGACCAGCCGCCGGTGAACCCGTCGTACATCAGGTAGACGGTCAGGAGCAGCGTGATCACGGAGAACGCGCCGGCCACATACTTGGCGAGCCTCTGCCTGTCCCCTCCCATCAGGAGGGTGGCGAGGGTCCCGATGAACGGGACGATGAGCAGGAGGGGCAGCACGATGGATTCCATAGCCATCTCACATACCTCCAAGTGCGACGGCGATGCCGACGAGCAGCGCGGAGAGCACTGCGACGCCCAGCAGGACCATCGAAGAGTAGTCGTGGACATTACCTGTCTGGAGCTTGCTCATGGAGTCTCCTCCGCCGACGACGGCGGACGACAGCCCGTTGACCGTGCCGTCGATGATCTGCCTGTCGACATAGTTGACGCCCTTGGCGACGCCGTATCCGAGCTTCCAGGAGATCTGGTTGTAGAGGTCCGGGAAGTACCATCTCTTGGTCAGCACCTTGTAGAGCGCGGACTGGCCGTGCTTGTTGAAGACGCCGGGATCGATGGACCTCTTCACATACATGAGGTACGCGAGGCCGATACCGACGAGGGCCAGCACGATGGTGAGGTAGGTCTTCCAGTTGGTGAAGAGCTCGACGAAGTACTCGAATCCCTCCTTATGGCCACCGCCGACGATGAACGCGGTGTCGGTGACCGAGAAGGCGATCTGCCCGTCGAGTCCGAGCATGATGAGGAATCCGCTGAAGACCGCGAACACGGAGAGCACGATCAGAGGAGTGGTCATGGTCCTGGGGGACTCGCCGTGGCAGTGCTGGGCGTTCTCCCTGGGCTCGCCCATGAAGGTCATGAACCACATGCGGAACATGTAGAATGCCGTCATGAAGGCGGTGACGACCGCGAGGATCCACAGAGCCATGAAGAGGACGTGGTGGTCACCCGCCTCGAACGCGTAGTCGAGGACCAGGTCCTTGGACCAGAATCCGCTGAAGAACGGGAATCCGGCGATGGACAGGGATCCCAGGAGCATTGTGATGGAGGTGATCTTCATCTTCTTCCCGAGACCGCCCATCAGGCGCATGTCCTCCGTGCCGACGCCGTGGATGACGGAACCGGAGCACATGAAGAGCAGGGCCTTGAAGAACGCGTGGTTCATCATGTGGAAGCAGCCGGCGATGAATCCGGCGGAACCGGCGGCCATAAGGGCCGCACCCTCGACGGTGTCGGCTCCAGCCTCCATCCCCATGCAGATCAGGTATCCGCCGGCACCGAGACCGAGGATCATGTACCCGAGCTGGGAGATGGTGGAGTAGGCGAGCACTCTCTTGATGTTCATGTTGTTCAGCGCCATCGTCGCCGCGAAGAACGCGGTGAATCCGCCGATGAAGCCCACGAAGAGCATGACATTGGCGTCCTGGATGAACAGAGGGAACGCCCTCGCGACGAGATAGACTCCGGCCTTGACCATGGTCGCGGCGTGGATGAGCGAGGAGACGGTCGTGGGACCGGCCATCGCATCAGGGAGCCAGTCGTGCAGAGGGAACTGCGCGCTCTTGCCTATGACTCCTCCGAAGACGAGGAGCATGGCGAGGGTGAGGTTGTTCGAATCGACGGCCGCGATGTTGACCGGGTCGAACAGGGCGGAGTAGTCCAGGCTGTGGAACTCTCCGAGGAGGATGAACAGTCCGGCCATGAGGCAGACGTCCCCCATCCTCGTGACGAGGAAAGCCTTCTTGGCGGCGGAGGCCGCATTGGCGGATGCCGCGTCGCCCTCGGCGTGCCTGAAGGACCAGAATCCGATCAGGAGATAGGAGCACAGCCCCATGACCTCCCAGAAGATGAACAGCTCCAGGAAGTTGCTGGAGACGATGAGTCCGAGCATCCCGGTCAGGAAGAGGGAGACCTCGGCATAGTACCTGTTCTTCCTCTCGCCCTGGTCGCCCATGTATCCGACGGAGTAGATGAAGATCAGCGTCGAGATGAACGACGAGAACAGCATCATCATGCAGGTGAGGCCGTCGACGTAGTATCCGAGGTTGATCTCGATGTCCCCGATGTGGAACCAGAGGATCTCGGAGGACACGGGGTTGGGATAGACATCGCCGGTCAGGTACTCGTAGGAGATGCACGCCGCGATGATGAAGGACAGCAGGGCCCCCGCGATGGCGATGTAGCCGCCGCACTCAGGGGTCTTCTTTCCGAAGAGACCGATGATCAGGAAGCACAGCATCGGGATGAGGGGCACGAGCCAGGTGTATTCCATAAACATTGCTTACCACCTCATGGATGTGAGACCGTCCTCATCGAGTTCGGTCGTCTTCCTGAGCTTGTATGCGTTGAGCAGGATCGCGATGCCCACCGCGACCTCGGCCGCGGCGACGGTGATCGTCACGATGACGAAGGTCTGCCCCATGATGTCGGGGTGGAACGCTCCGAATGCGACGAAGTTGATGTTGGCCGCATTGAGCATGAGCTCGATGCACATCAGGACGATGATCGCGTTGCTCTTCGTAGCGACGCCGTAGGCGCCGATGGCGAACAGTACCGCCGCGAGCAGAAGGAAGAACTCAATCGGAATCATCGACCTCGACCTCCTCTCTGGATATGACGACTCCGCCGATCATGGCGCCGAACAGCAGCAGGGCCAGCGGGATCATCATGATGCCGTACTTCTCGAAAACGCTGTAGGCGAGACTGTTCTCCTTGAGCGTCTCGTTGCTGTCGTCGACGTAGATGTTGTCATCGTCGTCGGTGACGAACGTGGGCTGCTCCTTAGGAGTGTCCGATCCTGTGTAGTCCGCCCAGTTGACGGAGAAGATCCCGACGGCCAGAACGGCCAGCAGCACGACGGCCACGGCTATTCCCGTGGTCTTCCTCTTGTTGCCGGACGCGGTCATTGGGTCTCATCCTCCTCTTTCTTCATGATAAACCTTCTCGTCAGCATGATGCTGAATGCGAACAGGATCGTGATCGCTCCGACGTAGACCAGGATCTGGATGACGCCGATGAACTCCGCTTCGAGGAAGAAGTAGACGAATCCGACGCACAGGAAGACCAGGGCCAGGTAGAACGCGCTGTGGACGACCTCGGGGTCGGTGACGACCTTGAGGGCGCCGAGGACCGCGATCGCTGCGACGAGGATAAACGCCACGAGATCCAGATTGCCGAGGAGATAGTCTCCCAGGTCTCCGGACCACTCGCAGAACGCATCCCATATGTCTCCGATGAGTCCCATCAGAGCACCTCCTTCATGGAAAGCGCGTCCTTGGGGCAGGCGTCGATGCAGTTTTCGCAGCTGATGCACTTCTGCTCGTCGATCACCGGCCTGAGGATCGGCCTTCCAGTCTTCTCGTTCTTGCCCTTCTCGACCATGTCGATGGCCGTGACGGGGCACACCTTGGCGCACTTCTTGCAGCCGATGCACTTGGGATCGTCCAGGACGGGCCTGTCAAGGCAGTGCAGCAGGATGCGCCTCTCGGAGTTTCCATTCTCCGCGTCCGACATCAGAGTGACCTCGAGGGGCACCTTCATGCCGTCTGTGGTCTTGTCGTACGCGAGCCTGCGGGGGCCGTACAGCAGGTCGAACCTGGTATACTCGGCGAGCTCGTACTCGGGGGTGACCCTCATGGCGTCGGTGGGGCAGTACTCTGCGCAGTATCCGCACATGGCGCACCTCCCCATGTTGACCTGGGGCCTCTGAACGATCTTACCGTCGGAATCGACGGAGTCCACGAGCTTGATGCAGGCTGTCGGGCACATGCGGACGCACATGCCGCAGGCTACGCAGTCGTCGAACACGAGTCCGGGACGGCCGCGGTAGTTGTCGGGCACCCACTCCTTCTCATACGGGTACAGGACGGTAACCGGCCTGTGCACGATGTTCCTGAGGAACAGCTTCAGGACATACCACTGGGGCTTGAGGACCCAGAGGTGGTACGCGTTGCTGCGCGGGTACTTGTCCAGATATTTGATGGTCATCAGAACACACCTCCGGCCTTGAGCAGAAGGACGATCGCCAGGTTGATGACGGACAGGGGCATGAAGACCTTCCATCCGATGTTGACGATCTGATCGGGCCTGACACGGCCCATGGCGGCCCTCAGGAGGATCATGACACCGAAGACGAACCAGGTCTTCAGCAGGAACACGATCTCCGGAACGGGACCGTCTCCGATGAACGGGAGCATCCAGCCTCCGAAGTAGAGGATGACCCACATTGCGCAGGCGACGTAGCCTCTGAAGTAGTCGGCCAGCATGATGAGACCCCACTTCATTCCGGCGTACTCGGTCTGCCATCCCTCGACCAGCTCGGCCTCGGCCTCCGCGATATCGAACGGGACACGCTCGGACTCCGCTGTGGCACAGAAGAAGAACGTGATCGCACCGATGATCTGCGGTATGATGTACCAGCAGGTATCGAACTGCGCATCGACGATGGCGCCGATGTTGAAGCTGCCGGCCATGAGGGAGGTCGTGGCGATCATGATGAGCATGGGGACCTCGTAGGAGATCATCAGCTCGGCCGCACGCATCCCTCCGATGAGGGCGTACTTGTTGTTCTGGGACCATCCGGAAACCAGGATGAAGAACGGCGCCAGAGCGAAGAACGCCATGACGATGAGGAGACCCGAGTCGTAGTTGACGACGAACCACCTGTCGGACAGGGGGATCATGCAGGCCAGAAGGACGGACACACCTATCACGAGGGACACAGTCCACATGTAGGTCATGTTGTCGACCTTCTTGGGGATCGTGTTCTCCTTCATGAATGTCTTAAGACCGTCGGCGACGCACTGCAGGAATCCCTTCATTCCCACCATGGTACCGCGCCTGTCCATCATCCTGCCGAGGAACTTACGCTCCTGCCATAGAGATAGCAGCGTGCAGACGAAGACCACGATGAATATGATGAGCATGAATATGATGAGCGAGAAGAGCACGCTCACATTGTCGCTCATCAGCCAGACGGAGACCTCGTTGTTGGGGAAGATCAGGTTGATCAACCATGCGATGGTCCCGCCGATCAGCTCCCAGAGCTTGTAGCTGATATCGAAGGGCAGGTTGTAGATGTCCTCGAACGGGTAGTACTGGTTCTTCATGGGGTCCGCCCAGAAGTCGACCCAGTCCCTGAGGCTGCTGTAATAGACTACATCCGACAACCGAATCACCTGTCCGTCTCGCCGAGGCACATATCGATCTGGGCGAGGACGGCCGGAACATCGGCGATCCTGACCCCGACGCACTGCGCCTTGGCGGATGATACGTTCACGAAGATGGGGCTGCGGACCTTGAGCCTGTAGGGCTTGTCGGTGCCGTCGGAGACGAGATACATCAAGGACTCGCCGCGCGGGTCCTCGAGCCTGGCGAACGCGGTGCCGGCAGGGACCCTCGAGGGGGCCTTGTACCTGTAGGGGGCGTTCTTGCCCAGTGCCTGGATCTTCTTCACGGCCTGCCTGATGATATCGCAGGACTGGAACATCTCCTCGGTCCTGATCATGTATCTGGCATAGGAGTCACCCTCGGTCAGCACGGGGACCTCGAAGTCGACCTGGTCGTAGTTGTCGTAGGGGTCGTCCCTCCTGATGTCGAAGTCGACGCCGCATCCCCTCATGGCGGGACCGGTCAGACCGAGGTTGGCGGCCTGCTCCCTGGAGAGGTAGCTGATGCCCTTCATCCTCGATACTATCAGAGCGGAATCGTCCATCAGGGCGATTATGTCCCAGAGTGCTTTCTCGAACCTGTCGACGGTGCGGAGGAGATCCCTGTCGAAGATCTCGGTGGTGTCGTTCCTGACGCCTCCGATCCTGGGATAGTTGGTGGTCATCCTGGCTCCGCACAGCTTGACGTTGAGGTCGAGGAAGTACTCCCTCTCCCTCATCGCCCACAGGAACACGGTCAGGTTACCGAGGTCGGTACCAACGGCCGCGAGCCACATGAGATGGGACTGGATACGGCAGATTTCGTCCGAAACGATCCTGATGTACTTGGCCTTCTCAGGGATGTCCATCCCGAGAGCCTTCTCTACGGTCATGCAGTAGAGATGGGTGTACGTCATGGACGCCGCGTAGCACAGACGGTCGGCCATGGGGATGATCTTGGGATACAGCCTGTTCTCGGCCTCCTTCTCCCATCCCCTGTGGAGATATCCGACGATGGGCTCCGCATCGATGCAGAACTCTCCGTCGACCTGGATCTTCAAAGTCCAGAGCCCGTGCGAGAACGGGTGCTGGGGACCCATGATGATCCACATCTTGTCGGTTTCCATCTTGTCGGCGACGGCTTCGATCTTCTCTTCCGCCGCCACGATGGGCGCTATGGAATCTGCCATTCACTGCCACCCCCTGAGCTTGTATGATTTCCTGAACGGGAAGAACTCGTAGGTCTGCGGAGTGAGCAGCCTCTCGAGGCACGGGTGTCCGTCGAACACGATGCCGAACAGCTCCCACGTCTCCCTCTCATGCCAGTTGGCGCCGTCCCATATGAGGGAGACGGTGTCGACATGGGGGTCGTCGGCGGGAAGGTCGACATTGAGCTCGATCATGACACCGTTCCAGTAGTTGGACAGATGGTAGACCACGGAGTAGTGGTCGACGTAGTCCACTCCTATGACGGTGGAGCAGTGCTCGAACGAAAGGTTGCCGTGTATATACTGGCACACCTCGACGAGCTTCTCTCTGGGCAGCTTGCAGTAGACCCTGCGGATCTCGGTCTTGGTGACTTCGACCTCGGGGAACTTCTCGGTGAGGAGCGTCTTGATCTCGTCCTCGGAGGGCTTCTGGTACACCGCTTCGGTATCCATCTTCAGTCCTCCAGGAACGCGCCTCTTCTGAAGTAGTTCTCGATCTTCTTCTGAAGCAGCATGAATCCGTCGATCATGGCGTCGGGACGCGCGGGGCATCCGGGGATGTAGACATCGACAGGGACGATCTGGTCGAGTCCCTGAACGGTGTTGTAGGAGTCGTACCAGGGTCCGCCGGAGATGGCGCACTCGCCCATGGCGACGACCCACTTGGGGTTGGGGATCTGCTCGTACAGACGCCTGAGGTCGGGGCGGATCTTCTTCGAGATCCAACCGTTGACCAGCAGGATATCGGTCTGCCTGGGGGAGGAACGGTAGATCATACCGTAGCGCTCCGCATCGTATCTGGGTGCGGACGCGGCGGCCATCTCCAGAGCGCAGCATGCGAGACCCCAGTGCAGAGGATGCATGGAGTTCTTCATGGCCCAGGACCAGATGGGGCCGGTCAGGGAATCCACGGTCTTCTTCACGCCGGAGCTGAGGAGGTCGTTGATCATCGCATCAGACCAGGACATGAACTCGTCGGCGCTCATGGCCACAGCATGGGGGTATAGGCTCATATCCATACGGTATCCTCCTTTTTGAGGGAGTAGCAAACCCCGAGAATCAGAATCGCGAAGAACGAGATCATCATGAGCTTGGCCGTATCGCTCAGACCAGTGTAGGCGATGGCCCAGATCATGAGGAACGTCGCGACCAGATCGAATACCACGAAGATTAGCGCGAAGGTGTAGTACTGGAACCTGAACTGCACCTGCGCGTCTCCGATAGGTACCGAACCGCACTCGTACGTGGATTCCATCCACTGAGTGGGTTTCTGGGGCCGAATGAACCTCGATGCCCACCATGCCAGGGGAGCGAAGCCCAGCGCGATGACTGCGACTATCGCCAATGGCATGTAAAATGCTACTAGAGACATTGGGCGCTCGCAAGAGTTGGAAGTATATAATTAGTTACGGCGTCGGGGTCCTTGTATATTATAATATGAAGGACTGGCTCGAAGCTCCAGACGCCCTCAATCGGCGGATAGAACTGCTCGCTGCGGAGCCTGTGCAGACGTATTTCTAGCAAACCTGCGATGATCCTCCCATGTCTGCAAGGATCGGCTTCATCGGAGCCGGGAAGATGGCAGAGGCCCTCATATCCGGCCTGATAGCCAAGAAGGTGTTCGACGAGAGCGAGATAATCGCCTGTGCACCCAGCGAAAAGACCAGGGCTCATATGTGCCAGACATACGGAATCACGATGTACGGACGCGCATCCGAGATGATCGGAGAGTCGGACATGGTAGTGCTCGCGGTCAAACCAGGGCAGGTCGAGGACGTGCTTGTCGCGGAGGGTGCCACGCCCAAGGCGGGCAGCATCGTTCTCAGCGTAGTCGCCGGCCTGTCGGTGGAGAGACTGAAATCATATGTGCCAGATTGCAAAGTGGTACGTATTATGCCCAACCACTGCGTATCCGTGCTCGAGGGTGCGATGGGCTACACGACGGACGGCACGCTGACGGAGGCCGAGACGATGCGCGTCCGCACCGTGTTCGAGGCGGTCGGCCTGGCGGTCGAGATCCCCGAGAACCAGATGGACATCATTACCGGGCTGGCTGGCAGCTCCCCTGCATTCATGTACATGATAATAGACGCCATGGCCGATGCAGGGGTGCTGAACGGGCTCCGCAGGGATGCGGCCATAAGACTGGCGGCCCAGAGCATGCTCGGTGCCGCGAAGATGGTCTTGGAGACCGGCAGGCATCCCGATGTCCTGAGGGACGAGGTCTGCTCGCCGGCGGGGACCACCATCGAGGGCGTCCGTGCGGCCGAGGTCGCGGGCCTCAGACCGGCCGTCATCGCGGCGGTCGACGCGGCCGCGGCCAAATCACGGAGCATGTCGAAGCGATCGGTGCCTGAGGAACGACCGGAGGAGGCCCACGGCCACCCTCGGGCCGTTCCTCCATATCGAGCCGGCGTCCCAGTCCAGATCGTGCTTGTTGGCGATGGTCGAGTTCATCATCCTGGTGCTCTCGTCCTTCGTCTCCCAGAGCCTGCGCTCCCGCACGGCCGGATCCTTGATGAGCATGATGTCGTCGATTGTGTGCATGAGACCGCGGGCGGTCTCCGTGCGAGAGACGCGGTCGTCGTACTGCTCCTTCGTCGACCTTCCGGCCTCGAACTCGCACCTCGCGAGCTCCAACGCGGCATCGTACGAGACCTCTGCGACCTCGTCCCTGGACATCCACTTCGTCTCATAGGACAGCACATGCTTCCACGAGGGATTGTCCAGGAGCATCCTGTGCTCCTCCAGCGTCCTGGCCCTGAGCCTGTAGCCCCAGGCCTCCGGATCCTCGAATATCCTGCTCCCGGGATCCACGAACGGCGCGAACGGCGCGTTGTATATGAACAGCTGGTCCTCGTCGCGCACCGACGCCCAGAGCCTCTTGGCCGCCCTGGCGCTGTCCAGCGCCGATTCCCGATCCTGGTACGGCAGGCCGTTCATGTAGAACAGATCGAACCTGCTGCAGCCGCACTGGAATGCGGCGGGGATGGTCTCCTCTATGGCCTGGTTGGTGTACTCCTTTCCCAGATGTCCGCGGACGACCTCGTCGTGGGAATCGGGGGAGAACTCTATGGACCATCCTCCGGGGAATGTGCGGTCCATCTCGGTGAAATAGTCCGGCCCCGCGCCCCTGAACAGCTCGATGACCACATGGTTGTTGTCCGCCCCGCGCCTCCGGCACTCGGAGAGGAACCTCTGCGCGTATGCGCTGCCGGCCTGCCTCAGATCGCCTACTATGAAGATCGGCGTGTCGAGGTACGACTGTATCATCTCGACATCCTCGGCGAGCTTCTCCGGGCTCCTGAAAGCGGGATGCCTCCTGCATGCCACCTGTCCGTTGGCGAAACGGGACCCGCCGCATTCGGCGCAGTTCACGGAGCATCCGCGAACTGTGAACACGGACGTCAGCGGCAACCGGTCCCATCCCAGCCACGGGAGGGCGTCCTTGATGTGCATGTTGCGGATGCAGTTCCTTATCATCCGGCCGTAGTCGAACCTTATCGAGTCCAGGTCGTCGAGGGTGTAGGTCAGGCCGTTGTCGTGGATCCTGCCCTCTCCATCCTTCCAGACCAGATTGGGAACGGAGGACAGATCCTCACCCTTCTCGATGGCTCTGAGCATCCGCACGGTGGGCTCCTCGGTGGTGTCGCCGCGCATGACGAGATCGACCTCGGGGCGCTGTATCAGCTCCTCCCAGAAGTACGACGATGTGAACCCTCCAAACTCGATGAGGGCATCGGGATGGTGCCGCTTGACGATCTTCGCCAGCTCGAGCGCCCCGTGCGCATGGGGCATCCAATGCAGGTCGATGCCGAACACATCGGCATCCAGCCTGCGGATCTTCTCCTCCGCGTCGAACCTCTCGTCCTGCAGCATCTGCACGGCGATGTTCACGATCCTCGTGCGGAACCCCGCCTCCTCCAGATGGGCGGATATCGTCATGAACCCCATCGGATACATCTCGAACACGGGAGATGACGGGATGACATCCGAGACCGGGCCGTAGAAGATCGGCTTCTTCCTGAAATCGTACACGCTCGGTGCGTGCAGGAACACCATATCGTAGTGCATGATCGGCTCCCGAAGCGCCGGGTGCGCTGCTGATACGTGCGTATGGCACGGAGGAAGTCTATGCGCCGGAATCCGGGCCAGTACACGTCCGTGAAATAGAGCTCGGAGTAGGCCATCTGCCAGAGGAGGAAGTTCGATATGCGGACCTCCCCGGATGTACGGAGGACCAGATCCGGATCCGGGAGCCCGGTGGTGGATATGTAGCGCGAGATCATGCGCTCGTCTATATCGTCCACTGACATGCGACCCTCGGACACGTCGCGGGCGATGGATCTCACGGCATCCGTGATGTCCTGCCTGCCACCGTAGGCTATCGCCATGTTCAGCACATGCTGGTCGAACCCGGCGGTCCTCTCGTAGGCGTAGTCCATGGCCTGCTGGACGTCGTCCGGCAGGACGTCCCTCTGACCGATGACCCTGATGGCCACCTTCTTCTCCTGCACCTCCCTGTCGTCCGCGAACTCGTAGAGGGACTGCTTGAGGAGACTCATGAGATAGTCCACCTCATCCTGATCCCTCCTGAAGTTCTCCATCGAGAACGCGTACACAGTCAGAATCTCTATGTCCAGCCCGAGGCACCAATGGAGGACCTCCTCGAGCTTGTCGCGTCCGAGCCTGTGCCCCTCCATCGGGGATCCGCCGAGAACCTCCTTTGCGTACCGGCGGTTGCCATCCATTATTATGGCGATGTGCCTTGGCATGCCTCCATCGCGCACCTCGTGCTCGAGCTGGGACTCATAGGTGGCGTACACCGGGTCCCTGACGATGCTCTTCAGGTCCTTCATATCGCTCGAAGTCCTCCGGAATGCCTGCGGACCTCTCGCCCATATCGAAGCATCCTATGGCGGCCACGGCGCCTATTACGCCCTTCATGCCTGTGACGGCTATGATCTGCACCCCATTCTCCTCGGCAGCGCGGATCGCATCGGACGTGTCGTAGAGGACCGATTTACAGGACCATGAGAACTCCCTCAGCGCCTCCGGGACCTCGAGACCCTGGAAGACCGTGAGGACCGCATCGTCGGAATAGCTCTCCCTGCGGACGAAGTCGACCGCATATTCCACCAGCTGCGGGATGTCCTCCTCCTTCACGGCGAATGATACCGCGGTGGAGCAGCAGTTGGTGGTCTTGTTGGGAGCCTTCGGATTGAGCTGGACGATCTTGTGTTCCAGGAACCTGCCGTACGGACAGTTCATCCCGAGCTTGAGAGCCACAACCCATGACGCCCCCTCGTCCTTGGTGTCGGTATCGTCGATGCCTATGATGACACGGACCAGCTTCGGCGTTATTATGTCCACGTGGGCACGATGCCCGCCGCCGATCTGGAAGTCGTCGGGGTACTCCGTACGTATGACATCGCTGCACTGGGGGATGCAGGCGCCTATGCCCACGGTGGCCCCGGCGATGCCGAACCATGTCGTGCGCACCTCGTCGCCCTCGACCTTGAGCGCGGCCAGACCCTGGCCGCCCACATCCTGGGACACGGGTCCGAAGTTCAGCGGCCTCTCCCCTATGGTGACATCCATGACGAGCGAGTCCGACTCCAGACGGATGCTGTCGATCGCACCGCCCGTGCGGCGTCTGTTCACGACATCCCACTCGCCGGGACCCTTGGCCACGCACTTCTCTACGATGCGGGCCTTCCCGGCCTTCTCGTCCACCATGGTGTAGAATCCGCGGCAGAACAGCGGACCGTACCTCTCCCTCACCTCGTCCGGCCTCAGGACCTGCATCGCTCATCCTCTCCTTCGCAGTCGCTGCCGTCGTCCCAGTCCTCTGGATCCGCGACATCTATTGCATCAGAGGGCACATTGCGGCAGAGGAAGACGGTTCTGGCCGCCTTGCCTATGTCGGATCCCATCTCCATGCAGACCCCCGTGTCGATGACCAGGATCTCGGGGTCCTCCATCCTCACCGATCCGGCCCTGAGAGCGTCCCTGTACGTGAGGGACAGATGGACCATGTTGCGATCCGTCGGGAATATCCCGTCCGCCAGTATCCGGTCTGCATCTTCCGGGTCCACAGGATAGAACAGCTCAGGAGGTATGCCCTCGCAGTCCAGCCTGAGGTCCAAGGGTATCGTGTGGCCGTAGGTGGCGCGTATGCCGCCGTTGGATATCACGTACCTCCCCCTCGGGTCGGTACCCACCAGGGCCTCGATGTGCCTGGGCCTGAGCCAGTTCATGTACGGATGGCGGGATCTGATCAAAGCGACGACCTGCTGAACGGGGACGTTTCCCTGGCTGTCCATATCTGGTTCGAACTTCCCGTGCCTCAGTATGGCGGCGAGGGTGCGCCCGATCCTCTCGACCTCCTTGTCGGACATTATGAACTTGCCCTCCTCGCCACAGAACGGGCACCTCTCGGCACGGAAGTATCCGTGATCCTCGCATTCCCTTATCATTCCGAAACCTCCGATGCCATCTCGGCCGCTAGGACCGTGTTGGCCATGAGCATGCAGATCGTCATGGGTCCGACGCCGCCCGGCACCGGGGTTATGGCGGACGCCTTCTCTTTGACGGCGCCGAAATCCACATCCCCTGCGAGCCTGCTGCCGCTCGGCTTCGACGGATCGGGCACCCTGCTGGTGCCGACGTCTATTACCACCGCGCCGTCCTTGATCATGCCAACCGTTACGAACCCCGGCCTGCCGACGGCGGATATCAAGATGTCCGCCTGCCTGGTTATGTCGGCAAGGCCTTCGGACCTCGAATGGACGATGGTGACCGTGGAATCCGCGCCATCGCCCTTCTGGACCATCAGAGCGGCCATAGGCTTCCCGACGATGTTGCTCCTGCCCACGACGACGACATGCCTGCCGCGAGTCTCGATGCCGGACCTCGCGAGCATCTGCTGGACCCCAGCCGGGGTGGCGGGAGCGAAGACGGGACACCCTGTCAGGAGCCTGCCCACATTGTACGGGTGGAAACAGTCCACATCCTTCGCGGGCGATACAGCGTCGATGACGGCGCGCTCGTCGAGATGCGGAGGCAGCGGGAGCTGTACCAGGAGGCCGTGGACGGACGGATCCGCGTTCAGACGCGCGATCTCGGCCATCAGCTCCGCCTGCGTGGTGCCCTCCGGCAGGAGGACCTGGACGGAGCGCATCCCCAGGCTCTCGCACATCTCCCCCTTCTTGCAGACATAGACCCTGGATGCGGGATCGTCACCCACGAGGATGACCGCCAGGCCGGGCGTGACACCTCTGTCCCGGAGGGCCGCTATACGTCCGCGAAGCTCGGCGTAGATCTCCTCGGAGACCTCCTTCCCAAGAATCAGTCTGGCTGCCATTGCACCACCTATCGCGCCGTCCATCGCGGGACCCCTTATTAATATGCGTGCGCGACGCGCACGTCCGCGTCGCGGGAGCCGTCGGCGCCCGACCGTCGCAGGGGAGAAGCCGAGGTCCAGGATCCCCGTCAGAACCGTGCGAAGGTTCTCGGCCTGCTGCGCCTCGTACTCTGGCCCGGACATGCCTGCCGCTCTGGACTCCACCAAGTGCCAGGAATGATCGGCCAGGACCAACTGGCCGTCGGTGGCGGCTGCCATGTCGATGTAGTCCTGCGGGGACCTCCTGCCCTCGTGCATCGGCCACAGGTAGGCGGCGATGACCATTCCGTAGGGGTCGCGCCCCTTGTTGACTGGATGCTCGGTCATGCCGTGCATCCGGTAGTTACGCCCGACCGCTCCGACCTCCGTGTAGAACGAGGAGTCGTCCCTGACTCCCGTGGAGCGAGCGACCGACTCCAGGACCTCGCGGTCCGCCGACATGTACGGCGCGCGGAAGCATGTGGGTCTGCCGACGCGATCCGCGACGGCCAGGAACCCCTTCGTCACCGTGTCTTCAAGCTCGTGTCCGCTAAGGAGGGTCAGATCCTCATGGTCGTACCCGTGGAACCCTATGCAATGCCCGGCGGCGCGCGCGCAGTCCGCGACCTCGGCCGTCCTCCCCTCGAAGAACAGGGACGCCCTCATCCCGATCTCGTCCAGAACATCCAAAAGGATGCCCAGGCCGCGGCCCGTGGATTCGAAGCGGGGAGCATCGCCGTGGCCCCTGTCCAGGGATCCGGCGGCGATCCTCCCGGGAATCTGGACGTTCACATCGCGGTCTATGTCCGCGGTGAACACCAGAGTCCTCATTTCCTCGCGTTTATGGGGGCGACCCTCTTGATGAGCATGCCCTCGATGTCGATCGGCGGATACTTCATGGCAGTCTCGCGGGCACGTCTCAGCTTCGCCTCGTTGTCGGCATACACCGTCATAAGGATCTCGCCGGCCTCGACCCTCTGCCCCTTCTTCCTGCGGAGCAGCAGCCCTGCGCCCTTGTCGGACGGGGCACCGGCGGCCTTGGCGATCGCCACGATATCCTTGTTGTGGATCGCATGGACGTACCCCGACTTCGGAGCCACGATGTCCTCGCTGAACCGCCCCGGCTGCAGATCGTCCGACTTGAGGTCGGGACGTCCGCCCTGCGCGACCACGATCTCCATGAACTTCCTGTGGGCCGCACCGGACTCCAAAATCTCCCTGGCCTTCGCGGCCCCGTTGGCTATGCCCGCCATCTCCAGGATTATCCCAGCGCAGTCGCACGCCTTCTCGATGACGCTGGCCGGATGCTTCGCCCCCTCCAGGATGGATATGCACTCTCTGGCCTCGAGGTTCGGGCCGACGGCGAATCCGACCGGCTGGTCGGCGTACGTGACCGCGCACTCTATGTGGATACCGAGCTTCTCTCCGAGGTCCATCAGGTCCCGGGAGTAGGACCTGGCATCCTCTATCGTGGGCACCTTGGTCCCAGCCCCCATCGGGATGTCGACGAGGAGGTACTCCGCGCCTATGGCGAGCTTCTTGCTCATGATGGATGCGAGCATCTGCGCCCGCGGATTGATACCGAGCGGATGCTCGATCTTTATCACCATGTCGTCCACGGGGGCGATGTTCATACCGCCTCCCCATGCGAACACGCCCCCTACCTCCTCGGACACACGCTTTAGCCGGGCTGCATCGAGCTCGACGTCGCAGAACGTCTCGACGAAGTCCGATGTCCCGCAGGCGCTGCTTATGGCACGGGAGGAGGTCTTGGGTATCATCACGCCGGCGGCCGCCACGATGGAGACCACGATTGGCGTTATCTTGTTCCCTGGAACCCCTCCGAAACTGTGGAAGTCGAAAACGGGCTGGCGGTCGAACTTGATGATGTCGCCGGTCTCGGCCATGGCCTTCGTGAAGTCGGCGATCTCCTCGATGTCCATCCCGTTGATATAGAGGGACGTGAGCCAGGCGGACACCTCGATCTTGGACAGGCTGTTGTCCAGGATGTCCTTGACTATGCCCTCGATCTCCTCGCGCCCCAGCTTCCCGCCGTCCATCTTCCTGCGGATGGAACGCACGGAATCGGGCTTGGGGGAATATACGACCTCGACGTCGTCGCCGTCCTCCACGCCGCACTTGTCCATGACGTTGCGCGGCATCATTATGACGCCTTCCGAGACGAGCGTGTCGGAGCTCGTCACCAGCGCCACTATGCTCCTCCTTCCCGACACCGAGACGCGGTCGTTCTCCTTCACCCCGATCGCGGCGCAGTCCGCCTCGTGCATGAGAACGGCCATGTCCGCCGTGTCGAGATCGTAGTATCCGACGGCGAGCTTCATGCTGAACCCCACTTCTCGAGCGCGATCCGGAGCTCGTCGTGCGTCCCGGCGTACTCCGCCGCAGGTATGCCCTCGAAGGCCGCGCGGACCGCCTGGCTCATGGCCATGGCGCCTGCCCTGACACCTCCCGGATGGCCCGCGACGCCGCCGCCGGCCTGTATCTGCACATCCATGCCCGAGCGCCTCACGATCTCGGCCACCAGGCCGGGGTGCACCCCGCCGGAGCAGACCGGCATCATGCTCCTGTACGGTACCTGGTCGCCGAGGCATGCGACGAGGTTGCTGTCGTCCTGCATCCCGCCCGACATCTTCCCGACCCCGAGGGTCCCGATGTGCAGGGCATCGCCTCCGACCATGCGGACCAGCTTGGTGAAGGCCACCATGTTGATCCCGTGGAGCGGATCCCGGGTCATCGCTCCGTGCATCGTCCTGTGAACGTGGATTGGGACCTTGACGGACGGATCCTCGGCGAGGGCCTGGACGCATCCGAAACCGCAGGTGAGCACATCGACCATTATCTCCCTCGCGCCCCACTCCTGCACCTTCTCCGCCAGCTCAACGATTCTGTCGGACCTTGTGCTGACGTTGACGGCATGCATCATGTAGCGGCCCTCCTCCTCGAGACGGTCCAAAGCCTCGGCGACGGCCGTGGTCCTGTCCTCTATGGGGCAGAACGCCTGATCCACGAGGGTCTCATCGTCCTTGGAGTTGGTCAGACCCCCGGATCCCGCCTCGTAGACGTACTCCGCGGTCTTGGACGGGGACAGTCCGATCTTCGGCTTCACGATGGTGCCGACCAGAGGCTCCTCCGGCCTGTGGAGCCTCTCCCTTATCCCGACGGCCCCGAACTTCGGCCCTTTGAACTGATCCAGTATGCTCCTGGGGAACGTCACGTCCTCCAGTCTGACGGCCTTTATCGAGCCTAGACCGAACAGGTTACCGGCGATGACGCTCAGGATCTGGGGGACGGACCCGCACCCTATGCTGAAGTCCTCCGCCGGGAACTCGCACGTGACTATGTCCCCATCAATGGCCGTTATCCTCGCCGCGAGGTCGCGGAATATGCCGGCATCCAGCGTGGAAATGCCCGTCCATGTCCCTGTGGACTGCTCCGCCGCGATGGCCTCGGCGGCCTTCTCCATCGGCATGTCCGTGGTCACCCTGTACTTGCAGACCACATACTTGTCGGGATCCTCGGGCTCGCCGAGGTGCAGATACGAAAAACCCTCCATTCCTTTCATCTCTCCTTGCTGAATATGTCGTCCCCCAGCTGTCTGACCATGACGCCGTACACGGATCCGGGGGCCATTATCCCCAGTTCCGTGACGATGGCATCGATGTACCTGGCCGGCGTGCTGTCGAACACGGGATTGAATATCTTTACAGAGCCGCGGACATCGCCGTCCCTGGCTATCTCGGATGTGTCGCGCTCCTCTATGGTGACGGCATCGCCAAACATCGTCATCGGCGAGAACTTGTACGTCTCGGCGCAGGCGTAGAACTGCACACGGGCCTCGTGGGCGGCCAGAGCCAGCTGGGACGTGCCTATCTTGTTGATGAGCCCTCCCTGCGACGTGACCGTGTCCGCTCCGACGAACACCTTGTCCACCCTCCTCATCACGCTGCGGACTGCACCGTCCACGATCAGCGTGACATCGACGCCCGCATCCGCCAGGGCGTTGACCGTGAGGATGCCCTGCCTCCAGGGACGGGTCTCGGTGGCGTACACCCTGATGTCCTTCCCCTGACGATGGGCCTCCTCGATCACGCCCAATGCCGCGCTGCTGTTGCAATGGGTCATTATCGTGTCGCCGTCCTGGATGCGCCTGGCCCCTATCGCGGCGATCTCCTCGACCGCGCGCTCCGACCTTATGCAGAAGTTCGCGGCGTTGCTCAGCACGATGGCGCGGGCCTCCTCCAGAGTGGATGCGCGATCTGCGCCGTTGACGGTGGCGCGGACGCCGTTCCACAGCGAGACCGCCGTTGGGCGAGAGGCCAGCAGGACATCCTCTGATGCCTTGAGATCCCTGAGGAACTCGTCCAGGGACCTTCCGGTATATGAATGGGCGAATTCGCCCAGGGCGGTGGCTCCCGCCCTCGCGATCTTGCCGGCACCGCGCACCTTCATGCTGCGGATGCTCTCTGCCGTCTCTCCGACTGTGTTCACGAGAAGGGTATCGCCGTTACATCCTATAATTACGCACTTCCCATCCGACGTCAGATGCGGACGGACCACACCTCGCGGGCCACCCTGCGGGCCTCCTCCATGCCGCGCGTGAGATACACCGCCGCCAGAAGGGCCTCGAAGCAGTCGGCCCTCATGCCCTCGGTCACGATGTGCCTCCCGAAGGCGTCGATGTGCCCTCCGCCCACTCTCATCGCCTGGTCCAGCCCCATGCCGTAGGCCGTCACGCGGAAGGAGATCATGTGGTTGGCCACACGGTCCTGCTTTATGGCGGTCATGGCGCCCTCATCCAGGGACGGGTCGCGATACGCCTCCTCGCAGGCCAGGAGCTCCAAGACCGCATCGCCCAGGAACTCAAGCCTCTCGTAGGACTCCACCGGCCTGCCGTCCCCGGCGCTGTCGTGCGTCAGGGCCGCGCAGAACAGGCGGAGGTCGTCCGAGGACACTCCGCGATAGCCGAAGGGCGGACGGGCCAGCAGCTCGCGGACGACCATCTCGAATCTGGACTCCATGCGCCCGTGAACCCTGTGCCGCGTATAAACCGTCCCTCGTTCGGATATCTCGTACCACGGCGGGTTAACCATTATAACTATGAGTAACCAATAGGTCGCGCATGGCTCAGAAGAAGCGCGTGAGGATGAAAGGGGTCAAGCACTCCTCCAAGAGGCTCGAAGACGAGATGCTCGACAAGGCCCGCGCGCTTGCCGACGACCCGGGGATCCTGAGACCGCACTGTGCGGGCAACTGCAGGAAGTGCGCCTTCGACAAGCCATTCAAGCAGATCGACGGCCTGCACAAGATCAAGAACGACCCCGATGCGCTGGTCAAGGAGGCGTCGAGGTTCGGAGGGGACGACATCGTCCGCGCCTATGCCGGCACGATATCCCTCGCCGCCGCGGGATCGGTCCCGCTCCTGGCCTCCGGGAAGCTCGGCGGAGAGACCGTCTCCTATGCCGTACGCGGAACCGTCGGAGCCACCAAGCTGATCGGCTGCCAGTACTACGACGACCCGAAGAGGAGGCTGCTCCTCTACTCGGACTACGTCAAGAAGCACAAGCTGCATCTGTACTCGTTCGGGGACACCCTCGTCTGCGCCGACGACCCCAACATGCCCGAGGACTATCTGTTCGACACGTTCTGGGAGACGCCGTACGAATTCCCCGACGACGGACTGTCCTGCGGCCACGACTCGTCCGCGGCGCTCGAGATCCATGTGAAGTCCGCGGACAGGACGATATCCATATGCGAGAGCTGCGCCAGGAACATCTCCACGCTGGCGTTCGTCGTGTCCAGGCTCGCGGCCGTCGATCCCCTGGACGACATAGAGGTCGGCGTCAGGCACAAGTTCCATTCCGCAGGGGAGGACGACATCGAGAGGATCGCAGGAGACAGGCTCAAGGACTACATGAGCGGCAAGGTCACCGATGTCAACATCATAGACGCTGTGAAGAGGTCCAAGCTCGGGGACCTCAAGGGCGGATCCTCCGCCACGTACGTCGTCGGCACCAAGAACTACGGCTCCGACCTGGAGAGGTTCCTGTCCGACCTGGAGGGCGGCAGGAAGGAGATCGAGGCCCTCGAAAGGTTCCTGTCCTCCAACAGCCGCGCCGTGGTCATCAAAACGGCCAAATCGTCTGAGGCCCTGGCCGCCCTGTGGCAGACCGATGCCAGAGGGATAGTGGAGGCATTCACTGACAGGGCCACCGCGGAGAAGCTGGGGGACCTCGCCAGGAAGCAGCCCGGCGCCGCCATAGAGGAGGCCTACGGCATCTTCCTGTCCGCGGACGTCGTCGCATCCCTGCCGACCCTGAACCGGCCCGGCCCCGTTACGCAGCTGGCCGACTCGCTCGCCAAGGCGGCGAAGGTCGGCGGCGGTCCGATGGTCGCCGAAACCGTCTCGAAGGCCTCCCTGAAGAACAACGCCATGCGCTCGATGGCCGCGGCGTTCATGCTCGCCATGGGAGACGAGCCCTCGCTCAAGCTCTCCCGCGAGGAGAGGGATCTGGCCGAATATCTGGCACCCTTCGCCAGGAAGGTCGTGGAGTCCCCTGGGCAGGCGTATTTGGGATCGATGTCCACGCTTCTCGTCGCGAGCGGGGCGAACGAGAAAGTATCCTGATATCGGCCACATAATGGGATACCGACGGGGCGAAGGACTTCACCTCGCGGATCCCCAGGACCTCGTATCCGCAGAGAGGGGAGAATATGTCCTCCACACGGCGATCCTGATCCCCGACGCGGAACGTATCATGATAATGGATGATCCCGCCCAGCTTTACCATCCTGAGAGCGGCGGGAACGAACTCCGATGTGGTCTGCACGTACCCCATGAGGATTCTGTCTGCGAACGCCCTTCCGCACAGGGCCCTGTTGTCGGCGAGTATCGGCAGCACCACATCGCCGACGCCGTTGTCCGCTACATTGCGCACCAGATAGGCATAGGAATCTGGATTCTTCTCGCATGCGAACACGCGCCTGGGGCCGGCGAACCTGGCGAGAGGCAGGGTGAAGTACCCTATTCCGGCGAACATGTCCACCACGGTCTCACCTGTGCAGTCCAGATTGCGCATCCTCATGCGCTCGTCGGTGTTCCCCGAGGCGAACATCACCTTGGTCACATCGAAACAATAGCGGATGCCGTTCTCCAGACGGACGGATTCCGTGCCCGTCCCGTGGATGATCCTCATGCTGGGACGACGGAACTCCCCGGACACCCCGTGCACATCGGCGCACACCGTCCTCGCACCCAGGACATCGGCATAGGCGTTCCCTATCTCCTCCAGGTATGGCTCGCATGCAGCATCCAGCTTCAGGATGACGATGTCCCCCACGAACTCCCACCGGTCCGGAAGATGCCCGGACAGCCCCTCCATCCCGCTCAGACGATGGGCTATGCGCTCCTGCGGACTGCTGCGGTCCAGGGAGTGCGCCTCGCCGGATCCGACCGGATACCCCATGGCCTCGACATCACGGATGCGCTCCGGCAGCACCGGGACCAGACGGCATCCGTCCCCCTTGGAGATCTTGGCATGCCGGTCCACGATGCCGGCGTCCATCATGCGACGGATGGCGGGACCGGCCTCGTCCGACGGTATGCGGGCGACCAGGACCGTCCTCAAAGCAGGCACCTCACGAGCGTCAGAACGCCTGCGGCGGCGGTCGAGGGACTGGTCATCAGCCTCCGGACGACGGCCCCGGGGTCGTCGAGGTCCAGATCGTTCAGGACGGACGAGACGTCGGGGCGCATGGCGTAGTCCCCAGCGAGATTCAGAGCGGAATCGTCCATGCGCAGGAACTGCCTCCTGAGCTCCGACGCCTTCTCCAGGTTCTTACCGATCGCCCTGCGGTACCTCCTGTCGTAGCGGGACAGCCTGCGTGCGGAGAGATCCCCGTCGGCGAGAGCGGAGGCGGCCACATCGGCCAGGATTGGAGCGGCGACCATGGACGGGTATATGCCCCCGCCGGACACGGGCTTCACCTGCGAGGCCGCATCTCCCGCCAGCATGACACGGTCCGAAGAGAGCGTGCGCCTCCTGCCCACCGGTATGCGGCCGCAGCTCCTGCCCGCGACCCTGGACTCCAGGTTCTGGTCTGAGAGGAGCCTGCGCAGGTACGGCCAGGGCGCCCCCATGGATTCGGGGATGCACAGGCCGATGCGCGTGAAGTCGCCGCACGGTATCTCCCATGCGAAGAATCCAGGGGCGTAGCGGGACCCCAGACGAACGGTGAAGACATCATCGCGGAGCGGCGCGCCCGACACCTCCGCCTGCATCCCGCGGAGGTACTCTGGAGCATCGTTGCCGCCGAGCGACGCGGACACCCCGGACGAGTGGCCGTCCGCCCCGATCAGGAGGTCGGCGCGGACGGTCCCGCTGGACGAGCGCAGGGTCACGCCGTCGCGGGACACGGAGAACGATTCCGCCCTGTCGGAGAGGCGGTACTCGGCGCCCGCCGAGATCGCGCGATCCGCCATGAGGGAATCCAGCTCGGAACGGTCCACCGTGCGGGCCTTCGGACGGTCGGAGCGTATGCGGATGATCCTGCCGTCCGGAAGGACCACGTCCGCCCCGTACAGGGTGGACAGGATCCCGGGAGAGACCCCGGTAAGGGATATCGCGGCGTCCGTGAGGAGCCCGGCGCAGTGGCACGGCTCGCCGATGCGCCCGTGCTCCTCGAACACCGTCACATCGTAGTCGCGGGCGAGGATGGCGGCGCACGCGCTTCCGGCAGGGCCGCCCCCCACCACTGCGACCGATGTCATGATCGGTTCTTCTTGGACTTCTCGTAGTCCGCCACGAACTTGGCTATGCCCTCATCCGTCTTGGGGTGCGAGATCATCTTCTTCAGGGTGTCGTACGGAATGGTCGCGATGTCGCATCCGTAGAGCGCGGCATCCAGGACGTGCTGGGGGCCGCGGATGGAAGCCGCGATGACCTCGGTGTCGTAGCCGTAGTTGGAGAAGATCTGCATGATCTCCTGGACGAGGTCGCTGCCGTACTGGCCTATATCGTCCAGACGCCCGACGAAGGGCGAGACGAATGCGGCGCCCGCCTTGGCGGCGAGCAGAGCCTGCAGGGGCGAGAAGATCAGGGTCACATTCACCCTTATGCCCTCGGAGGACAGGATCTTGGTGGCCTTCAGGGTCTCGACGCACATGGGCAGTTTGACGTTGATGTTCGGGTGGATCGCGGCGAGCTCCCTGCCCTCCCTGACCATCTCGTCGGCGGTGGTGGACATCGCCTCGGCGGATATGGGTCCGTCGACAATCTCGGCGATCTCCCTCACCCTGGTCCTGACATCCACGCCCTCCTTGGCGATGAGGCTGGGGTTCGTGGTGACTCCGTCGAGTATGCCCCAGCTGTTGATCTCCCTGATCATGTCCAGATTCGCAGTGTCTATGAAGATCTTCATCTCGTCACTTCCTCGAAATCGATTTGCGGGCGGCGTCCGCGATGCGGGCAGCCGTAAGCCCGTATTTGACCATCAGGTCGTCGGGCCTTCCCGACTCCCCGAACGTGTCGTTGGTCCCGACCCTCTCCACAGGGGCGGGACGGTTCTCGGCCAGGGTCTCGGCCACAGCGGATCCCAGACCGCCTATGATGCTGTGCTCCTCGGCGGTGACGCAGCAGCCCGTCTTCCCGACGGATGCGACCACCGCCTCCGAATCCAGCGGCTTGATCGTGCTGATATTGAGGACCTCCGCGGAGACCCCCTCCTCCTCCAGGATATCGGCGGCCTCGAGGCACAGGGCGGTCATCTGGCCGCACCCGATCAGGGTCACGTCCGAACCTTCCCTCATGAGCCTCGCCCTGCCGATGACGAACGGATCGTCCATCTCCGTCACCACGGGGAAGTCCGCGCGTCCCATGCGCATGTACGCCGGACCCTGGAAGTCCACGAGCGCCTTGGTGGCGTTGTAGGCCTCATAGGCGTCGGCGGGGCACAGGACGGTCATGTTGGGCAGAGCGCGCATGATGGCGATGTCCTCAAGCGCCTGATGGGACGCCCCGTCCTCCCCCACCGTTATGCCGCAGTGGGTGGCGCAGATCCTGACGTTCAGTCCGGGATAGGCCGCTCCGAGCCTGATCTGCTCCCAGCACCTGCCGGTGGCGAACACCCCGAACGTGGATGCGAAGACGATCTTGCCGGATGCGGCGAGACCGGCCGCGATGCCGATCATGTTCTGCTCGGCGATCCCGACCTCCACGAACCTCTCCGGGCATGTCTTCTGGAACTCGGAGGTCTTCGTGGATCCGGCGAGATCCGCATCCATCACGACGATGCGCGGATCGGAGGCGAGCTCCTTCAGGGCCCTCCCATAGTAGTTGCGTTGAGCGATCTTCATTCCATGGCCTCCGTCAGTTCGGCGACCGCGATCTCGCGCTCCTCGGAATCGGCGGCCTTCCCGTGGAAGGACGGGTTGTTCTCCATGAACGATACCCCTTTGCCCTTGACCGTGTTCATGATCACGGCGGTGGGTCTCGTGCCGGGCATCGTCGCCCTGTCGACGGCATCCTGGATCATCCGGATGTCATGGCCGTCGATGACGATGACGTTCCATCCGAACGCCTGCCACTTCTCCGGAAGCGGATCCAGGCCGACGGCGTCCTCGGTGTTCCCTGTGATCTGGAGGCGGTTGCGGTCCACGAACGCGACCAGGTTGGACAGGCAGTACTGGCTGGCGAACATCGCCGCCTCCCAGTTCTGACCCTCCTGCAGCTCCCCGTCGCCGAGGAGGCAGAAGGTGCGGTAGTCCCTCCCGTCCATCTTGCCGGCCAGCGCTATCCCGCAGGCCATGCTGAGCCCCTGGCCCAGCGAGCCCGTGGACATCTCCACTCCCGGGACCTTCCCGCGCACGGGATGGCCCTGGAGCCGGCCGCCGATCTGACGCAGCGTGGCGAGCTCGGATACTGGGAAGTACCCCGACTCCGCGAGGGCGGCGTACAGAACTGGAGCGACATGCCCCTTCGAGAGGACGAAGCGGTCGCGATCCTCCCACTGGGGATTACGGGGGTCGTGCCTCATGGCGCCGCCGAAGTAAAGGACGGCCATTAGGTCGGCCGATGAGAGGGACCCACCGGGATGTCCGGAGCCGGCCGCGCTGGTCATCTCTACGACATCGAGGCGGAGGCGGTTGGCGACCCTCTTCAGGGCCGCTGGATCTGTCACGGTCATGTTCAATCGCTCTCGATCCTGGGCGCCAGGAGATAGCTGACCTTGGCCTGGCCGTCGGCCAGGGCGAACACCAGCTTCACCGGGTAGTCGTTATCCAGCTCGATCCTGACGACTGTTCCGGCGGGAATCGCCTTGACGATGTTGGAAAAGTAGTCGAGCGGGAACATGCTCTGGACCTCGACGTCCGCATTTATGGATTCGACCTCGTCGGCGCCGAGGCTCAGCGTGACGGAGTCCGTATCCCCTTCGCAGGAGAGCTCGAATCTGCCGGGCCCCGCCCTGAGGGAGATGTGGTCCGAGATGGACTCGGCCGCGCGTATCCCCTTCTGGAGCTCATCCACCTTGAGGCTCACATCGGTGGCGAGGGAGAGCTGGGGGACCTTCGGGTCGTTCATGCTGGCCGTGTCGACGAGGCTCATGCGCCTCGTGATGTTGCCCACCTTGAAGACCAGCCTTCCATGGGTGTCGTCCTGCTCCATGCCGATGGCGTCGCCGGAGGAGGCCAGCTTGAGGACCCCCTTCACGCGGTCCAGGTCCAGACCGATCTCGCACTCGTCGGCCTCATAGGACTCGAAGGCCCCCTTCCCGATCTCCAACTCGATCATCGCGACATGAGCCGCATCGACCGCCTTCAGGGTCATCCCGTCGGACGATATGCCGAACTTCACCTCGTCGACGAGCGTCGAGATGATGTTAACGAGACCCTTCAGTGTATCGGACTTCAGCTGGGCCTTGAACATCCTCAGTACTCCCTCCAGGTATGGTTGCACTTGCAGCAGCGGTAGATCCTCGTTTCAGGTTCATCCGCCGCCCTGGTCTGCCTGATGACGTAGAACGCCTCGGTGTGCCCGCACTCGGGACACGTGACACGCGTCTTGGGGAGGGTGGCGACATCGTCCGAGATGACCGTGGTCATCTTGTCCTTGGACCCTGTTACGATGACCTCGGGCTTGGACCCGGCCTCGACCTCCTCCTTGCAGTTGTTGCAGACGTACTTGCCGCCTTGGGGGAACATCATTGAATGGCAGTTCGGGCAAAACATTTCGATCGGCCTCTATGCGCCCACATCGGCTGTCGATATTAAAGCATACGCTCGCGCGCCCGTAGGATAGAAGGAAGGGGTTTCGGAAAGAATTGGCCGGGAGCATCCGCCCCCGGCGGCACGGCTCACTTGCGGGCCTTGCGCTTCTTGACGGTCTTGACGTTTGCCTTCACGGCCTCGGCGATCGCATCGCCCTCGGCCTTTCCATCCGTGACCTTCGTGGCATCGAATCTGAGGACGGTCCAGCCCTCCTCACGGAGCGCGTCGTCCGCGGATGCATCCGCGGCGGGATCGGCGACGTACACGGCGACCTTGCCCTTGACGAACGCCACGGGGATCCCGTGGTCGCCGTAGTTCCTCCTGCACCTCAGACCCTTGTTCCATGCGGCCCTCCTCACGAGCGCCTCGGGAGAGTTGTCGGTGTAGATGTCCTCCTCTGGCTCCTCGGCGTCGGACTCCTCGGACACGGACGACCAATCGGGATTCTCGACCGCGGGGGACTCGGCCTCGCGGGACCGGATCGGCTCGGAGATCACGGACTCCTCGGGGGCGTCCTCCATGACGGGCTTCTCCTCGACGGCGGGGGCCTCGGATGCGGAAGCGTCCTCCGCCGCCGCAGGCTCCTCCGCGGGGGACTCGGGCTTTACAACGGGCT
>CAYUPU010000001.1:0-42410 GCA_964445265.1 uncultured Methanomassiliicoccales archaeon | reverse complement strand
GCGTCCTCCGCCGCCGCAGGCTCCTCCGCGGGGGACTCGGGCTTTACAACGGGCTTCTCCTCGACGGCGGGGGCCTCGGCTATCGCCGAGTCCTTGGCCACATGACCCCAATCAGGATCTTTGGTCCTGAACTCCAGGTCGCACTCCTTCGACTGGATCGGCTCGGAGATCACGGACTCCCCGGGGGCGTCCTCCATGACGGGTTTCTCCTCGACGGCGGGAGCCTCGAGCTCAGCCTCCTCTGCCGCAGGCTCCTCTGCTGGAGCCTCGACGGGCTTCTCCTCCACGGACTCGACTGCCTTCGCCCTCTCGGCCTTGAGCGCCGCCGTCTGGGGGAGCTCCACGGTCCTGACGGGCTTGGGCTCGGATCTGACGATTGGGGCGGCATCGTCCTGCTTCGTCCCGATCTTGGCCGCCCTGTTGGCGTCCTGGGACCTCATGAGCTTCTCCATGAACTCGCCGGTGGCCTTGTCGGGGCGCTTCTGCTCCTTCTTCTCGGCGGGCTTCTCCTCGACAACAGGTGCCTGCGCAGGAGCCTGGAACGTCTCGGATGCGGTGCCCTGCGCCTTCTTCGCGGCAGGCTTCTCCTCAACGGGCTTGGGCTCCGACTTCGGAGCGGCCTTCTTGGCCTTGGGAGTGGCCTTAGTCCTCTTGGCCATGGACCCCTCCTTCTTCTGAGCCCTGGGAGCCTCAATGACCTCGCGGGTCTTGAACTCGGAGCCCTTGATGACATAGGGCCTGACGACGGCGTCGACCACGAGGAAGACGGCGAATACAGCGAGTATCACGGCTGCATAGATGCCGTCGTACCCCTGCTTGATGCTGTAGATGGCCATACCGACCTCGAAGGCCGCCAGGACCGCGGACACGTACATGGCACCGTACGTCCCGGATGTCCAATATGCCAAAAGAGCGAAGATGATGGTGATGAACGCGAGGATGCCGTCGTAGACGATGAAATCCCCGGGATTGTCCATGAAGCATGTCGCGGCCATAGCGATGCCGGTCACAATCAACAGGACGCCTTCGAGCTTCCGGACGAAGCTGGCACCGGTCGAGAACATGCTGAAGGAATAGATCAGGGCGAATATGCCCGCTATGAGCAGTACGTATTTGGCGAGGTCGCCGGAGATGCCGTCGTCGGTAACAGTGACGACGATCGCCGATACGACGAGCAGCAGGGCCGCGGCAAATGCGACTCCGCTGAAGGCTTTGCTATCGAGCGCTCCCATGACAGGCATATGCAGCCATATTAATTTAAGCGTGTTGGAAATCGCAATAGCCAGGACTCTAGCATTATTGTTGCTATTAAGACAATCGAAAACATATCAGACAATCGGTAACCTGCATCCAGACCACCCGTCCGACTCACCATAGATTATATACGGGAGCAAGATACCCTTCTCCCATCCTTATAATACGGGACGAAGGTCCTGTATCATCATCACAGTCGAAGGGGTCCCTGGATCCCTTTCACCGGCCTATGGCCTATACGAAAAGGAGTTCGAACCAATGAAGATGAGATTCAAGTTTCTGGGCGGCGCTGACATGGTCGGCCGCATGGGAATGACGATGGAAGGAGACGGCATGAGGGTGCTCGTGGAGTACGGCCTCAGCCCCACCAAGCCTCCCGAGTTTCCCCTCCCAGCACCCAAGATTGACCATATGTTCCTCACCCACTGCCACCTCGACCACTGCGGTATGGTCCCCCAAGTCGTCGGCAGGGACAAGTGCGAGCTGTTCACCACCCCTCTGTCCGCAGAAGTCAGCGAGCTCATGATGAAGGACACGCTGAAGATCGCCAAGGCCGAGAACTACGTCCAGCCCTACACCAGCGACGACATCGAGACCACGATGCGCTGCGTCGTCCCCATGACCTACGGCGACGAGATCACGATCAATCACCTCGATGTCGGCATGCTCGATGCGGGACACGTTCCCGGAGCGGCCATGTTCGAGTTCAGCCGCGACACCAACACGATCTACACCGGCGACATCCATACGGAGGCCCAGAGGCTTGTCAAAGGCGCGAAGCCCAAGGACTGCACTAATCTCTTCATCGAAGGGACCTACGCCGACAGGAACCACCCGCCCAGGAAGAAGACGGAAGGGGATTTCCTCGCGAAGATCGAAGAGGTCATCGACCGCGGAGGCACCGTGCTCATCCCGGTGTTCGCTGTGGGGAGGACGCAGGAGATCATGATGCTCCTGAAGGATCTGGACTACGAGATGTGGGTGGACGGCATGGGCCGCTCCGTCACCAGGCTGTTCCTGGACTACCCAGAGTATATCAGGGACGAGAAGTCGCTCAGATCTGCGAAGAGGAAGTTCAACGAAGTCAGAAGGCCCGGCAGCAGGGATGCCGCGATGAAGGGCCAGATCATAGTCACGACCGGCGGCATGCTGGACGGCGGACCCGTCATAAGATACCTCAACAAGCTGAAGAACGATCCGAAGAGCGCTATCCTGCTCGTAGGCTACCAGGCCGACGATACCAACGGCAGGATGCTGATGGACAAAGGCTGTGTAAACATCGACGGCGAGATCTGCAAGGTCGAATGCGAGCTGCAGAAATACGACTTCTCCGCCCATGCGGACCGCGACGAGCTCATCAGCTTCATCAAGGCCTGCGATCCCGACAATGTCATATTCATGCACTCCGAGGCGAGAGAGAAATTCCTTCCCTTCCTCGAGGACTACAATGTGCTCCTCCCCATGACCGGCGAGGAGTTCGAACTGGATATCTGATCCCCCTTCCAGGCGGGGCCTCCGAGCCCCGCCCAATCCGAAACCGCGTCGCATCTCGACAATCCCCTTTTATCGACCGAGAGGGATGCTCCCGCCATGGCAATAGACATCTCCGACTACGTCTGCGAATTCTGCGGAAAGCCCTGTACCCAGATCGTGTTCGCGGCATTCCTGTGCGACTCGCCCGAATGCATGGAGAAGGCGTACATCGCCCGCGGAGGTCCCGGCGGCCATATGAATGCGAAAATGACCGGCAGGCCGATCATCCCCGAGAACCTGGAGGAGACGGCGGAGGAGTTCAACAGGGAGAACGGCGAGAAGAGGGACGGGGCCCGATCGGACCCTGTCCTGCGGGTTTGATGCCCGGCCCTCGGCCGGGACGCACGGATTTCATCCGTGCCTGAAGACCCTGCAGCCTGTGAACACCATCGCCATGTTGTGCTCATTGGCGGCATCGATGACCTCCTGATCCCTGATGCTGCCTCCGGGCTGGATTATGGCGGTGACGCCCGCCTCCGCAGCGGTGTCGACACCGTCCCTGAACGGGAAGAACGCATCGGAGGCCATGACACAGCCCTGCGTGGGCTCGTTGGCCTTGAACGAGGCGATTTTGGCGGAGTCCACGCGGCTCATCTGGCCGGCTCCGATCCCCACGGCCCTCTCGCCCCTGACGTAGACGACCGCATTGGACGTGACGTGCTTGGCGAGCTTCCAGGCGAACAGGAGCGAATGGATCTCCTCCTCAGTAGGAGCCCTCTCGGTCACAACTTTCAGGTTCTTGGGGTCGATCTCGACATCCTCGTCGGTCTGCACGAGCATCCCGCCCTGGATCTTCTTGACCTTCATCTCCCTGACACGGTATGCCGGACCGATTGGGCAGTTGGTCCTCAACAGGCGGATGTTCTTCTTCGCCTCCATGATCTCGACCGCCCCCTCCTCGTAGGACGGCGCGAGGACGGCCTCCACGAAGTGCTTGGAGATCTCAGCTGCGACCCCCACGGTGCAGGGCCTGTTCATGCAGATCACGCAACCGAATGCGGACATCGGATCCACATTGTACGCCGTGACGAAGGCCTCATCGATGGTATCGGCGGACGCCAGCCCGCAGGGGTTGGTGTGCTTCATCACCACGGCCGTGGGCCTCTCGAAGTCCATGCAGATATCCAGGGCCTTGTCCAGATCCAGAATGTTATTGTACGAAAGCTGCTTCCCGTGGTGCAGGTGCTCCGACCTGGCGACGGTGGCGCCCGGAGTGAAGGGGTCCTTGTAGAACGCGGCCTTCTGATTCGGGTTCTCCCCGTACCTCAGATCCTCGACCTTCTCCGAAGGTACAGGGAGCGACTCGGGGAATCCCTCTAGGAACCTCCTCCCCATCTGCTGGGCTATCATAGCGTCGTAGTTCGCGGTGGCGACGAATGCCTCGGCCATGAGCCTCTGATGCGTCTCAGGGGAGAGTTCGCCGGCATCGTTAAGCTCCGTGAGTATGCCCTCGTACTGCGAGGGCTCCACGACCACGGCCACATCCCTGTAGTTCTTTGCGGCGGCGCGGATCATGCTGGGTCCGCCGATATCGATGTTCTCCACTATCTCGTCGAGCCCGACGCCCTCCTTCAGAACGGTCTGCTTGAACGGATAGAGATTGATGACCACCATGTCGATGGGCTTGATGCCCATCTCCGAGATGGCGTCCATATGGGCCTTCTCGCTCCTGCGGGCGAGGATGCCGGCGTGGATCCTGGGATGGAGCGTTTTCACGCGGCCGTCGAGCATCTCCGGGAACCCGGTGATGTCGGAGACCTCTGTCACGGGAATGCCCGCCTCCTTGAGGACCTTGTAGGTGCCGCCGGTGGAGATGATCTCCACGCCCATAGAAGAGAGCGCCTTCGCGAAATCGGTCACGCCGGTCTTGTCGGAGACGCTGATGATTGCCCTTTCGATCTTGGCCAAAGTATACCTCCTCTTTCGAGGCGCATACTGCTGTATGCATGGAGTCTATCCGCTGGTCATAGATAAACAATGCCGTTCGCCTGCGGATTCCGCGATTATCCTTCGAATCCAGCAGCATGCGGGGCATCCGGACGGCCCGCACATTAATACGCTGGACGGACTGCCCGTTCCAATCAACGGGGGTTCCGGACCGCCATGAGGAAGAGGGAGCTCGAGATCGCACTGCAGCAGGTACGGCCGTTCGAGGAGCCGGTCGTCGCCATGGAACAGTACATGACGCCTGCGACCATAGCGGCGGACGTCCTGTTCGAAGCGTACAGGCACGGCGACATAGAGGGCATGAAGGTCGTCGACCTGGGATGCGGGACGGGCATGCTGTCCATAGGGTCGTGGATGCTTTACGCCGGCATGGTCATGGGCTTCGACGCATCCGAGAGTGCGCTGGATACAGCCAGGTCGAACGCCGCGATGCTGGGCGCGGATGTGGAGTTCGAACTCGCCGACGTATCATCCGTGGATGAGGGCGCGGACACCGTCGTCATGAATCCGCCGTTCGGATGCCAGAGCCCGCACGCGGACCGCCCGTTCCTGGAGAAGGCGATCGCGCTCTCGGAATGCGTCTACTCGTTCCATATGGCCGAATCGCTGGATTTCGTGGAATTGTTCGCGGCCAGACACGGTAGGAGAGTGGACTGGCACAGGACCTACGCGTTCGATATCCCCCATATGTTCCCGTTCCATCGCAAGGCCAGGCAGACCGTGGATATCGTCGCGGTCAGGATCCTGCGATCACGACGGAGACGCGCCCACTCTTTATAGGAGGGGGCCCATTGGAACCGCGTTCGATGAGAACTGGAGGTCTCCCCGTGTGCGGAGGCCGGAAACAGGTGGATCATATGAGTTCCGATTTCGTTATGCCGGGCGACGAGGTCGCCGTGGAAGAGGAGTACGCCGCCGGAGAAGGCACGTTCGCCAAGGAGGGGACCGTCTACGCGTCGCAGATGGGCGAGCTCGTGCTCGACGACGAGGAGTGCGTCGCATCGGTCAGATGCCCCAAAGCGCCCAACGTCCTGAAGAAGGGCGACATAGTGTATGCGATCGTCTCGGACATCAGGAAGACCATGGCGACCGCGGACGTCATCGCCAAGGAGGGTACGGACAGGAACGTCGGCGGGGAGACCTACGCCACCATCCACGTGTCCAAGATATCCCCAAAGTACACGGACAACGTGGACGGGGAGCTCCGCAAAGGCGACTACATCAGAGCGAAGGTCACTGAGATCAAGCCGTCGCTGCAGCTCACCACCAAGGACACCCACCTCGGATGCATCAGGGCCCTTTGCTCCAAATGCAAGACCGAGATGGTCGTATCCAAGAAGGGCGACGGGCTCTACTGCCCCGAATGCCGCTACGCCATGCCTAGGAAGCTGGCCGACGACTACGGCGACGTGGTCATCAGCAACTAAGCAGAGCGGCCGCGGAGCATCCGGCGGCACGACAGCCCCTTCCTGCAGGACGTCTCCCTGCGGAAGGGGATTTTCCCGGACGGCGTGCGTCCGGATAAGGCCCCCGGGAACCTGGGGCGCCGTTCATCACTTCCTAGCCAGACTATCCATAACCGACTGGAAGACGATCCTCCCGTCCCCGTCCTCCGTGTCGTACCCTCTGGTCCAGTCCGCATGGGTGAACCTGGTGATCACACGCTCCGGATGGGGCATCATGCCCATAACGTTCCCGGCCGGGTTGCATATGCCCGCGATATCCGACGGGGACCCGTTGGGATTCCAGGGATAGTCCGCAGCGGACCCGTCCGGCCTCACATACCTGAACACGATCTGATCGTTGTCCTCCAGCTTCTGCACGAAGTCCGGATCGTCGCTCATCAGTCTCCCCTCGGCATGTGCCGATGGTATGACGAGCGTCCTCTTCCGAGGTATGGACGATGCGAACACGCACTTCCCCCTGTTATCGTTGCGCAGGACGGTTGGCCTGCACTCGAACCTGCCGGAGTCGTTGGTGTACAGCGCGGCGGTGGGCCTCTCCGACATCGAGGCATCGAACGCGGGGAGCAGTCCGAGCTCCACCAAAATCTGGAAGCCGTTGCAGACCCCCAGGACAGGCTTCTCGGCCTCCACGAACTCGCGGATCCCACGCCCTATGCCGGCTCTGATCCTCGCGGCGAACAGCGCTCCCGCGCGGACGTAGTCCCCGGCGGAGAATCCGCCTGCGAAAACCAGCACGTCGTAGTCCTCGAGGCTCCTACGCCTCATCTCGGACGACTGCCCGGTAAGCTGCTTGAGATGGACCTCCTCCGCCTGGGCGCCGACGGACCTGAAGGCCTGGGCCATCTCGTCCTCCGCATTGGTCCCCTCGATGCGCATGACGCACACTCTGACATCCTCCGCCTTCACTGCGATCCCCCCATGATGCTCCATATAGGCTCGCTCCAGGCGCGCCTCATCTCGTCAACCGGGATCGCAGTCCCGTTGTCCTTGATCCTGAGCGAATCGCCCTTCGTTATACCCAGAAGGACGGCGTCGCCTCCCATGATCTCCTCGAACCTCATCACATCCGCACCGTCGATCTCCACAATCCAGCGGCTGTTGCTCTCGGAATACAGCTTGACCCCGAGATCCTGCTCGCCCATGGCGGAGGTGTCTATCTCGGCTCCGATATGACCTGATACGCACATCTCGGCGACCGCCACGGCCATGCCTCCGTCGGAGCAGTCGTGGCAGCTCAGCACGAGGCCCTCGTCCATCGCCTGGAGCAACTCATCCATGAGCCTTCTGAGCCTGTCTATGTCCACTCCGGGAACGACGCCGCGCTCCCCGCCGAAGCGCCTGAACAAGAGCGATGCGCCCATCTCGTCCCTCGTCTCGCCGACGATGAAGATGCAGCTGCCGACCCTCTTGAAATCGGCGGTGACGCACTTCCTGACATCGTCGATGATCCCGCACCCCAGGATCATGGGTGTCGGAAGGATGTGATGCCCGCCGGGGGCCTCGTTGTAGAGGCTGACGTTGCCGGACGGGATAGGGATGTTGAGGCCGCGGGCCGCGTCGCCGATGCCCCTCACGGCCTCCCTGAACTCCCCGAGGCGCTCGGGCTTCTCGGGATTGCCGAAGTTGAGGCAGTCGGTGAACGCGTTCGGCCTCGCGCCGACGGCCACTATGTTCCTGCAGGCCTCATCGATAGACGACATGCCTCCCCTGTACGGATCGGCCTCGGTGAACCAGGGGTTGCATCCCACTGCGGCCGCGAGACCCCGCCACCTGTCGGGCAGCGGCCTGAGTACGCTGGCGTCCCCGGGCCCGGTCTCGTTGAGCGGACCGACCATGGGGTGGATCACTGTCGCCGCGCGCACCTCGTGGTCGTACTGCCTGATCGCCCACTCCTTCGATGCCACGTTGGGATCCGAGAGCATCCCGAGGATCGCATCCCGGTCGTCCCCGATATCGGGCCATACCTCGCCGTCCTTGGATGAGGGCTCGGGGATGACGTAGGGCCTGTTGTAGACCGGCCCTCCGGTCAGGAACTCTATGTCCATGTCGAAGATCCTCTCCCCTCCCCAGAACAAACGGGTGTGCATCGTATCGGTGGTCCTGCCGATGGGCGTCGCAGGGACGTCCCACAGATCGAAGACCTCCAGAACGGCATCGACGTTCTCGGGCTTGCAGGTGCACATCATGCGCTCCTGCGATTCGGACACCCATATCTCCCAGGGGGCCAACCCGGCCTCCTTCAGCGGGACCTTGTCCAGATCCACGTCGGCGCCGCATCCGCCGTCGAGGGCCATCTCGCCCACGACGCAGCTCAGACCTCCACCGCCCAGGTCCTTCATGCCGGTGATGAGATGCCTGGCATTAATCTCGAAGCAGGCGTGCATCACAGGCTCCTTCATGATTGGGTCGCCCAGCTGGACCGCACCCCTCGAATCCTCGTCCGACGTGGCGGTGAGGTCCGCGGATGCGAAGTTCACCCCGTGGATCCCGTCCCTTCCGGTATAGCCGCCTATGAGTATCATGACCTCCCCGGGCCCACCGGCATAGTTCTTGGCGAGGTCGTCCCTCTTGACTATTCCGAGGCAGGCCACATTGACTAGGCAGTTGCCGGTGTACTTGTCGTCGAAGAAGAAACCGCCTGTGATGGTCGGTATGCCGACTCTGTTGCCGTAGTCCCTGATCCCCGACACGACGCCGCTCATCAGGTACCTCGGGCTCTTGACCCCAGGGGGCAGCTCGACGTCGCGGTCTATGGGGCCGAAGCACAGCGGATCCGCCAGACCTATGGGCTGGCACCCCATGCAGACCACATCCCTCAGTATCCCGCCTATACCGGTGGCGGCGCCGCCGTAGGGCTCCACGGCGGAGGGGTGATTGTGGCTCTCGATCCTGAGGGCGTATCCGTAGTCGTCGTCGAACACCATGACGCCGGCGTCCCCCTTAGAGAGGACATCGTCCCTGTCAATCCCGAACACGAACTCCTTCAGAATCGGCTTGGAGCTCTTGTAGCAGCAGTGCTCGCTCCATGCCTGGCCGAGGGCCTGGAGCTCCACGTCGGTGGGATCCCTGCCCTCCTTCTCGAAGTACGCCTCGACGCGTCTCATCTCCTCGACGGACAGCCCGAGGGCCATATCCCTCGAGAGCTGCTCCAGATCGTCGTCGGAGGCGCCCCGTATGGCGATGTCGCACAGGTCGAACGACGCGCTGCGCCGCTTCATCCCGCAGGCCATATCATCTCACCGATACCCTGTAGTTCTGGATGACCGGGTTGGCGAGCAGCTTCCTGCACATCTCCTCGGCCTGCGCCTCGGCCTCGGCGGGAGGCAGATCGGTGTCGACGACGAACATCTTCACTGTCTTCACATCGTTGATGCCCTTGAATCCCAGGGACTCCAGGGTCTTCCTGGTGTTCTTCCCCTCGGGGTCTGCGACCCCCTTCTTGAGCTCGATCCGGATTTCGACGACTGTCATCGCCACGGGCCTACGTCGCGCGCGTAATTAAGCCATCGCCCCGGCGGACGGCGGCCACGGATTGGAGATGATACGCCGGACCGCATGTGCCAGCCTATGGACTCCGCCAGGTAACGGTACCGCTTAATACGGTCCGCACCATTCCGTCATTCATGTCAACATTCGACGAATACTGCGACAGGATAGCGGCCATTCCCGCGGAGGACAAGGCCGGCATGATCGGAGACCTCACCACCGAGGTCCTGGCCGGACTGACGGACCTCACCGAGGACGGCATGAGCGCCGTGGAGATCTGCACGGACTTCATACTCTGCGCCATCGCATCCGACGGGAAGCTCGCGAAGGAGGAGTACGACCTCATCAAGCCCATCTTCGATGCGGCCGCCGGGAAGGAGACCACCTATGAAGAGGCCGTGGAGATTTTCGGGAGATCCGGTCTCAACAAGCCCGAGGAGTACAAGAAGACGGTGGATCTCATGGTGGATCTCATCGGAGAGGTGTCCGAGGAGCTGAAGAACGCCATCATCACGATCTGCCTCCTGGTGTGCGCCATAGACGGCGCCGTCACCGCGGACGAGAAGGAGTGGATCAAGCAGCTGGTCGATGACAGCTTCGGGCTGTCCGTCACCGAGCAGATCGACGCCTACCTCGACGAGGCCAAGACCTTCGTCCTCGCCACCGAGGACGGCAACCAGCCCAGGATGAGGATCCTCGGATTCAAGTGCGTCGTCGACGGGAAGATATGGTTCGCGGTCGGAACGTTCAAAGAGGTGTACTCGCAGCTCGTCGAGAACCCCAAATGCGAGATCCTGGCCGCCAACGGGGCCACGTTCCTCCGCTGGGACGGGGTCGCCGTATTCAAGAAGGACCCCAGGTTCATGCAGGCGGCCGAGAAGGCCATGCCCCAGGTCGTGGAGATGTACAGGAGGAGCAATTCCACCCTGGCGTTCTTCACCCTCGAGAACGGCTCCGCGGAGATCGTCTCCGTGACGAACGAGAAGAAGAGGCTCTTCTGATGGCCTTGGGCGGGGCCGCGGCCCCGTCCATCCCCTGCACGCGGCGACGGGAACGTTTTACGTCGGCGGCGCGCTTACCGTCCAGCATGCCCGATTCCATCTTCCTGAAGGTCGCAAGGGCCAAATCGCAGAACGAAGCGGGATACGGCCGCGCCAGGATGGACGAGGACTCCCGCAGGGCGCTCGGTCTGGAGCTCGGGGACACCATTGAGATCAAAGGCAAGCGGTCCGTGGTCGCCAGGGTGTTCAAGTGCGATCCGTCCGACGAGGGGCGCGGCCTCATCTTCATCGACGGCCTGACACGCACCGGCGCCGGGATCAGCGTCGACGAGAGCGTGGAGGTCAGAAGGTGCGACCCCCTGCCTGCAAGGAAGGTCGTCCTCGCCCCCAACGTGCCCGACGGGAAGAAGATCAAATTCGAGGACGATGTCGAGAGGATATTCCTGAAAGGGCTGCTCTACCGCCCCCTGGTCGCCGACACGGACCTCATAGTACCCAACATCGCGCTCACCGGGAACCGCTCCATATTCACGGTGGTATCCACCGTCCCCGTGGGACCGGTCAGGGTGGTCCAGGAGACGGAGATCTCCATATTCGACAGGCCCGTGAAGACCGGGGACGCCCCCACTGCCGCCGGCCATCGGATCACGTACGACGACGTGGGCGGTCTGGACGACGAGCTGAAGAGGATCCGCGAGATGGTGGAGCTCCCCATGAAGCATCCCGAACTGTTCGAGAGGCTCGGGATCGGGGCCCCCAAAGGAGTGCTGCTCTACGGCCCACCGGGGACTGGGAAGACCCTGCTGGCGGAGGCGGTCGCGAACGAGTCGGGAGCCAAGCTCTACTCCGTCCGCGGCCCCGAGATCATGGGCCAGTACTACGGGGAGAGCGAAGGGCGCCTGAGGGATGTGTTCAAGGAGGCCGAGAAGAACGCGCCCAGCATAGTGTTCCTGGACGAGATCGACTCCATCGCGCCCAACAGGGAGGACGCCTCCGGAGAGGTCGAGAGAAGGGTCGTGGCCCAGCTGCTGACCCTCATGGACGGCCTCGGAAAGCGCGGGAGCGTCGTGGTGATCGGAGCGACGAACCGCGAAGACTCCATCGACCCCGCCCTGAGGCGCCCCGGCAGATTCGACAGGGAGATCGAGATAGGTATACCCGGCGCATCCGGTCGCGCCCAGATCCTTGCGGTCCATATGAGGGACATGCCCCTCGCCGAAGGCGTCACGCCCGAGAGACTGGCATCCGTGACGCAAGGATTCGTGGGAGCCGACCTCGCCGCCCTGTGCAGGGAGGCCGCCATGCACTGTCTCAGCTCCAGGATGGACAGCATAGACCTGGATCGGACCATACCGTCGGAGATCCTGGAATCCATGCGGGTCTCCATGGACGACTTCTCCGCCGCTCTGGCGGATGTCGAGCCCAGCGGCATGAGGGAGGTCCTGGCGGAGATCCCCAAGGTCACATGGGAGGACGTGGGCGGCCTGGACGATGTCAGGCGCAGGATCGAGGAGTGCTTCGTCCCGGAAGAAGGCAGCAGCGCTTACGACCGTCTCGGCATAGATCCGGGCAGGGGCATCCTGATGTACGGTCCCCCTGGGACCGGGAAGACCCTCATCGCCAAGGCGCTGGCCAACGAGTCCGGAACCAACTTCATATCGGTCAACGGGCCGGAGATCGTGAGCAAATGGTTCGGGGAGTCAGAAAGGGCCGTCCGCCAGATATTCAAGAAGGCCAGGCAGATGGCCCCCTGCATCATATTCTTCGACGAGCTGGATTCCATCGCCCCTGCCAGGGGATCCGCCGACGGCGGCGGATCGGAGAGGATCGTCGCCCAGCTGCTGACCTCTATGGACGGGATGGGCGGACTGACAGGAGTCACGGTCATGGGAGCCACGAACCGTCCCGACATGATAGATCCGGCCCTTCTGAGGCCCGGCAGGTTCGACAACCTCGTCCTGGTCGGACAGCCGGACAGGAGCGCCCGCCTGGCGGTGCTGAGGGTCCACACCAGGAAGATGCCTCTGAAGGGAGTCGACCTCGATGCGGTGGCGGCATCCACGGAAGGGTACACCGGAGCGGATCTGGCGGCCGTATGCAGGGAGGCGGGGCTGTGCGCGTACCGCGAGGACCGCGATGCGGATGAGATCCTCCAAAGGCACTTCGATGCCGCGCTGACGGAGGTGGGCCCCTCGGTGACGCCGACGATGATGAGGACATACGAGGACCTCGGCAGAAGCATGAGGAGGAGACGGATCGGCTGGGGCGATGCCCCGTTCTACGGGCGATCGCAGATCCTTGGCCATGTAGGGCATCTCCTCGGAATAGCCGAGGGAGCGGTAGTATCCGCGGACGCCGACCCCGCTGGTCACCCTTATCCTGCCCTTGCCGGCCTCGCGGGCGACCCTCTCGGCCTCCGCGACGAGCCTCCGCCCGAATCCGCGATGCTGCATGTCGCCGCCCTCGCCTATCGATGCAGGATGACCGAAGACCTTGAGCTCCCTTATGGACGCCTCCCTGCCACCGTCGATCCTCAAGCGCACATAGCCGACCACGCGGTCGCCGCTCTCGAACGAGATGAAATGCTCGATGCCCCCGGACGCCTCGTAGACGACGTCCTTCAGCTCCGCCGTATCCAGATCGACGACGTCCTCCGCACGGCCCGCCTCCCTGCACCGGATGCACCTGCACGATGCCCCCGAATCGCTCATGCGGGCCAAAACGATCTGGCGGATGTTGCTCGCTGTTATCCCCGCGGCGATCTCCGTCGCAGGTATGTCCCTCTGGATCCTCTGGATGCGGACGTACTCCGGCACAAGGGCCTTCATGCGGGCCAGGAGTTCCGCCGCGGTCTCCGTGTCGTACGGGACGTACTCCCCGTCACGCCACATCTCCCAGACCCGGGTCCCCTCGACCACCAAGAGCGTGTAGAACTTGAGCATGTCCGGGCGGTAGCAGGGATCGTCGAACACCATCCTGAAACACTCCAGGTCATGCCCGGGATCAGACCCCGGAAGGCCCGGCATGATATGGTAGCATATCTTGAGGCCGCGCTCCTTGCACCTCCTGGTGCACTCCCTGACCTCCGCTGTGCCGTGACCGCGCTCCATCGCCGCCAGGATGCCGTCGTCCAGTATCTGGACCCCCAGCTCCACCCTCGTCGCGCCGAGACGCATGGCAGCATCGATCTGCTCGTCCGTGAACACGTCCGGACGGGTCTCCACCGTCATACCGACGCAGCGATGCGGGGCAGACTCGTTGATGCGCTGAGCCTCCTCGAGCGTTTGGGAATCCGTCCCGTTCATGGCATCGAAGCAGCGCCTCACGAACCATTCCTGATACACCGGATCGCGACTGGTGAACGTGCCGCCCATTATTATGAGGTCTATCTTCTCGACGCTGTGGCCTATCTCCTCCAGCTGGCGTATGCGGTCCGACACCTGCATCCAGGGATCGAACTTGTTGCGCGCCGCCCGTCTGGCGGCCGGCTCCTTGCCGGTATAGGACTGCGCCGAGCCGTTGGACACCCCGCCGGGGCAGTATGCGCATCTCCCATGGGGGCAATCGTGCGGGGACGTCATGACGGCCACCGCGGCTACGCCGCTGACGGTGCGGGATGGTTTCTTGACAAGCAGCGGAAGGAGAAGGAGACGGTCGGCGTCGGACGTGCGGGCCAATATGTCGGAGTTCGGAGGAACAGCATCGAGACCGTACCTCTTGCATAGCTTGAGCTTCAAGTTCTGCAGGGATCCACGGTCCCTCACGGACCCCGATCTGACCGCCGCTATCAGATCGGCCGACAGCAGATCGATGGCATCAGCCATACAGGGCGCTCTCGTCCGCCGGCTTCTTGGGCTCCTCGGGGGCCGGCTGCATCTGCCTCATGGAGACGACGGCACCGGCGCTGAGGAAGAACGGGCCATCCTCCGTCTCGAGAACTATGGCGGTATCCGTACCCAACGCGGCCATGCCGGCATAGACGCCCTCGACGATGCCTTCCTTGGAATTCGTTATCCTGTAGACGACAGTGAATCTGGCGCCCTTCCTGATGGAGTAGTCGTTATCCGTCATGCGCGTCCCCCTCTCATGAGGTCCTGGAGATGGGCTATGGTCTTCCGGTAGTTCTCCATCGCCATCTGGACGTTGGACTCCGTGAAGCTCCATGCCTTGACGAGGTCACCGTACCTTATGCGGTACCCCTTCCGGATTTGCCCCTCGTACTCGACGTCCACAGCCTCCAGGAGATCCATAGACTTCAGCTTGTTGATGTGGCGGTATATGGTCGGCTTCGTGGTGCCCAGAAGGGCCGCGAGCTCCTCCACCGTCCAGGCCTTGGCGGGATGGGCCGCGAGATGATCCATGAATAGCCTGTACGGGACGCTGTCCCTCACCGATATTGCACCGGTCTTGGGGTCGTACCCCTTGGGCAGATAGCCAATCTGCAGGAGGAACGTCTCTGCGACGACGTTGATATCGTCGACACCCGTCATGGGCGTGTTGCTCACAACCTGCAGTTCGAACAGACCTCATGCCTCCGTCGAACGAGTAAGTTAAGCTCGCATTTAAACATTTGAGGCGTGCGGCCTCGAGAATGCATCGGCCATCGCCCGTCATCCGTGAGATAGACCATGTACGGCCTTCCGCTGGCCGCGATGACCTCGCACTCCACGCCGTAGACCGCCCGGATCATGTCCGGCGTCACGACCTCCTCGGGCGTTCCGTCGGCGACGACGCGGCCCCTGCTCAGGACGACCATGCGGTCCGCGAACCTCGCAGCCACGTTGACATCGTGGCATATCGCCACTATGCTTATGCCCTCAGCCGCCGCCACATCCCTGAGCAGCCTCATGACCTCCAGCTGGTGACGGAGGTCCAGATTCGATGTGGGCTCGTCCAGAAGCAGCACGTCCGGCTCCTGCGCCAGGCCGCGGGCGATCAGGACCTTCTGGCGCTGGCCCGACGACAGGCGGTCCAAGCGCCTGCCCGCGAGGTCCTCTATGCCGAGCATGCGGAGGCAGCGCGAGGCGATCTCGAGATCCCTGTCCCTCGCTGCGAACCCGGAGAGCGGATGCCTCCCCATCAGGACGGCTTCCGCCACGGACATGGAGAACGCCTCGCCCGAGCCCTGAGGGACGAATGCGACCCTGCGGGCGACCTCCCTCCGCGGCATCCTGCCGATGTCGCTCCCATCGAGCGACACGTGGCCCGTATCCGGCGACGACAGCCTGTCCAACGCCCTCATGAGCGTGGACTTCCCGACCCCGTTGGGTCCGATGATGCATGTGAGGCCGGCTCCTCCGAAGGACACGCTCAAGCCGTCCCATACGCGGATGTCCCCGTACGACATCCCCAGATCCTCAGCCGACAGCATCGCCACACCTCCCCCTTCCTGGCCAGGAGGATCGCCATGAACAGCGGGCCGCCGATCATCGCAGTGACGACGCCGATCTGCAGGGTCGCGCCCATGATCAGGAATCCCACTATATCGCACGCCAGCATGAGGCAGGCCCCCAGCAGGGCGGACGCCGGCAACAGGATGCGGTTGTCCGCCCCCACGAGCATCCTCGCGATGTGCGGGGACACGAGCCCTATGAATCCTATCACCCCGGTGAAGCTCACGATCCCGGCCGCCACGAACGATATCGCCGCCAGGCAGACGACGCGCATCGCATCAACGGATATGCCCAGAGAGCTCGCGTACTCATCTCCGGCGTTCATCACGTTCAGGACGCGGGACATGAGCATCAGCAGGGCGGACCCGAGGGCGGCGACGGCCGCGATCAGCGGCAGCTGCTCCCACGTCGTCATCCCTATGCTGCCGACACTCCACGTGTAGACGCTGGAGGCCGAGTTCGGATCGGCGCGGAGCATCATATACGACTGGAACGCGTTGAATATATACATCACGGCGATCCCGACGAGGATCATCATCGCGGGAGAGGGCCTCCTCCACCTGGATATCGCCGCGATCAGCGCCGCGGGCACCATGGCGAACACGAACGCGTTCAGGACGCGCCCGTAGTACCCCTCCACCAATGTGAATCCCATGGTCATCGCCAGGGTCGCCCCGAAAAGGGCCCCGGACGATATGCCCGTGGTGTAAGCATCGGCCAGGGGGTTCTTCATCAGGCTCTGCATGGATGCGCCAGCGACTGCCAGCCCCGCCCCTGCTATTGCCGCGGTGAGCACGCGCGGCATGCGCTGGTTCCAGACCACGTTGTCGTTCATCCGATCCACAGCATCCGTCCCGACGCTGCCGGCCAGGTGATCGAATATGGTGCTCCAGACCTCCAGGAAGCCTATGCTGTACTCCCCTGTGCCTATCCTCCATGCGAAGAGGAGAAGGAGGAGCGTGGCCAGCGCGGCCAAGGAGGCGATGCGCCTCCTCAGCGATGCATCGTGCACCTCCCGGACGGCCCCGTGGCCGCTCTCCTCGGTCGCCCATGAATCATACATGCGCGGAACCTTCCTCCGGTCCGTACATTATGTTCCTGGAATCGCCCTCGCCGCAGTACAGCAGATTCATGCCCAAGGTCCCGGACCTCCCGCCGTTGGCCTCTCCGTAGAAGCTCCAGGCCCCGTCGATGCCTATGTACTCGCAGTACGCATCGACGAATCCGGCCAGCACATCCTGGGCGGCCCTCTGGTCCGCGCAGCGGTAGTGCTCCATGAACAGGTCGTTGTACAGCCAGTAGCACAGGATCAGTCTGTCCAGGACGTCCGATACCCCCGAGCCGAAGGAATAGCCTGTTATGCACATGCTCAGATCCTCCATCGTATCTGCACCTATCCTGTGGTGCCAGTTGTTCCATATCGCCCTGTAGCTCACGGCTGTGGACTCGGCGTCCCCCGATGCGGTCTCCACCTGGAATGGAGCGCCGATCATGAGGACCAGATATCTGAGGCCGTTGCTCTGGTACATGGACGACACCGCCTCCGCGGACACCGTGTTCCCGTGCCCTCCCCCTGCCAGGCCGCCCAAATAGGCGTCCGCGGCGTCCTCGACGCCCAGCGATGCCAGGCACGCGTGCTCCCCGGTGTACCTGCCCAGGAGGCTTAGCTCGTCCGTGTACCCGTAGGCCGCTGCCGCACCGTTCGACCTGATCGATTCGGGTGCGGACGCGGAGATGGCCTCGACATCGGACATCAGCCTCATGTACCACTCATAGTACTCCGCCGCGCCTTCTGTGTGCTTCAGAAGATACGCGAGGGTCATGAACCCGTACATGGTCCCGCCGTACTCCCACGATGCCACGCGCACCACCTGCACCTCGGTGCCGTCGAACACGGATTCCATCGTCGGTCCGTAGGAGTCCCTTGTACCGCACACCACGGTCACTCCGCCGTACCTCTTGGAGGCGCTGGTTATAACCTCCGTATCGGGCTCGTTGCAGCTGCCGACATCGTACATGATGCTGAAATCGAAAGTCCTCGCATATTCGGAGTGGTATTTCCCCGCCGTTATCCTGCTGTCGAACCCAACCACGACGTCCCTGCCGCCCATGGCCAGGACGCTGTCGAGAGGAGGGGCGATGAGCGTTATGACCTTGTCAGATCCCGTCATGTCGTATTCCGCTATCTCGAGATCGACATTCACATAGCGCACCGTTCCCACGGCGCTCCAATCGCCGGAAGTCTGGGCCGCCGCCATTGCGCGTACCATGTCGACATCGCTCTGATCCACCCTGCCGTCCCCGTTCGCATCGCACATATAGACATCAGCATAGTCATACGGTTCACCGGAACCTATCAGCGCCTGGATGAACTCCGCATCATCCTCATCGATGTCGAGATCCAGATCTGCGTTCCCCAGCACTGCCAGATGCGATGCGGGATAGGCCCGGGGCGAGAACACGCCCCCGTCATCATCGTGCATCAGACATACGGCTGCGACCGCCACGGCGGCCACGGCGACAAACGCCGCCACGATAGCCTTCGTTTCTCTGCGCATGGGATCCTCATGCAACGTGATGGCCTGTTGGTATATAATTTACAGCATAAGAAAATATAATTCGTGTTACCCTCGGTATGCCACACAGGAAGACGGCGGGGAAGCGGGCCGATGGCCCGCGATGTGTTTCAGATAAGATCCTTGAGCCTGTCGATGGCCTTCAGGACGCTGTTGTGCGGGATGGCGCGGGAGACCGGAATGGCCAGGATCTTCTCGATGGTAGGAGCGACGATCGGCGCGCACACTACTCCCAATGCCCCGTCGCGCTCCGCACGCACCGCGACGATGATGGCGTCCTCGACGGTGGATACGGGGTACTCGCGTATCGCCACAGTCAATCCGTCCATGTCTATGCTCTTCGGAAGGTTCTCCACCACCATCGTGCTGGCGATGACGGCTATGAAATGGGAGTCCTCGGGCTCTATTATGATCTTGAGGGATTTGATCACCTGGCGTACGGTGCGGAGGTTCGGCTCGCGCTTGTCCTCCAGTATCTTGTACATAGTGCTCTGCGAGATTCCCGACACCTGGCAGAACTCGTTCAGGGACATGTTCAGCTCGTCGTCGAGGATGTTGCGGAGGGCCTTCTGGAATCCCCCCTCCTCCCTCAGCATGCCTGATATCAGATCTGGTATCGTCATCTCGTTCCCCTCGCATGATCGGCGGCCGCCATACCGGCCACGCATCCCTGCCCGACGGCCTTGGCCACCTGCCAGGGCCTGCCGGTGATGTCGCCGCAAGCGTACAGGCCGGGCACCGCCGTGGAGCAGTCCGCGCCAGCCCTCAGGGTATCGTCGATCTCCGGCATCGCCCCCAGATCCATGGCCAGATCCGCAGAGGATCTGGCTCCCAGCTCTATGAAGACGCCGTCGACCTGCAGGGCCGTGCCGTCCTCCAGCACAAGGGACGACACCCTGCCGTCCGCACCCGCGGTCACGGACACGGGCCTGGAGCGGTGCTCGACCGCACCTGCATCCAGCGCCTTCGAGACGAGACGTGCGTCCGCACCCTCCTCCCAACGCACCCAGTGCGTCTCGGAGGCGTAGCCCGTCATGAGCTCCGCGGAGACGGCGGCCTCAGAATCGTTACCGATGACGGCCACTCTGCGCCCCTTGTAGAAGTTGCAGTCGCACACCGCACAGTAGCTCACGCCCTTCCCGAACAGCTCCTTCTCGCCTGGGATCCCCAGACTCCGCCGGGATATTCCTGTGGCGAGGACGACGGAGCGGGCGGAGACCTCCTCACCGTTCTCCAGTCCGAGCACGAACATCCCGTCCCTGACGGATGCGGATACGACATTGGCCTCCATCAGGACCGCTCCGGCCGCGGAGGCCTGGGACCTCCCCTCCTTGAGCAGATCCTCCCCCTTCACGGTCCCGGTGCCCAGATAGTTAGATATCGTGGTCCCCGTCAGAGCGCTGCCGGACGCCTTCCCGACGACGACGGTGAGCGCCTTCTTCCTGGCGGCCTGGATGGCCGCCTGCAGGCCGGCGGGGCCGGCCCCTATCACGGCTACGTCGCAGTCCATCGGAGCGAGTCCACGTAGGCCAGGATGTCCTCCTTGGGCCTCAGTCCGACGAGAGCGTCGATGAGCGCACCATCCTTGAAGACCAGGAGCGTGGGGATGGCGTTGATCTCGAACTTGGCGGCGATTCCGCTGTTCTCGTCTGTGTTCAGCTTGCCGACCGCGGCACGGCCCTCGAGATCCTTGGAGACCTCGTCGATTATGGGGCCCATGCGCCTGCAGGGGCCGCACCAGGGCGCCCAGCAGTCCACGATAGCTATATGGTTCGATCCTATGAAGGAGTCGAACGTCTTCTCATCAAGCTCAGTAACCATTGGTGGCAATCTCCTTTTCCTGGATAGCACCAACGTACTATTTCAATGGTCTATCGACCTATTGGGGAGAAAACGCGAACCCCTGCGGCAAGGACGGGAAGGCGGGCCGCAAGAGCCCGCCAAACATTGTTTCAGACTATGTGCATGCGACGAGCCAGCTCCAGATCAGGCAGCTCGCCGATCTTCTTCGGTATGGTGTCGAGGTCCGCGCCGTAGAGGGCCGAGAGCTCCCTGTGCAGCGCCTCCACACGCTCCGCTCCGCGCTCCGCACCCTTGTTGCGGAGCTTGTCCACGGAGTGCTTATGTGTGACTACGCGGTTGTCGCTGACCATGTTGTCGGCATGGGCGACTATCTTCTCCTCGAGCGTACAAGGCATATAGTCTCCTGGCGGAAGCCCCATTTCCTCGACGTCCTCCGCATCCAGGCCAGCCCCAGTATGCTTGCGGACGATGTCTTGGAGCGCCACGGGCAGACCGTAGTCCGCAACGATGACGGATCCGATGTACGCGTGCATGATGGAGTGATCCCTGGACCTTCCTATATCATGCAGGAGCGCACCAGCGCTGACGAGATCCGCATCCACGCCGCCGATGCGCGAGGCGATCTCCTTGGCCACGACCTCCACCGTACAGCAGTGGATGATGACCCTCTTCTTGCAACCGGCATCCTCGAGGTACTCGATGCAGCGCGATTCGCTGGGTATCGTGCTCGACAACGGTCTTCCCCCTTTCGTTCGGCACAACCTCGAGATGCCCTCCGCGCCCCTCGTACAGGGCCTTCCCGCCTGTCAGGGCGTACAGGAGGATCGACATGGCCGCGATCTCCGAATGCGGCTGATTGCCGACGGACACATTGAAGTCGGCCCTCTGATAGACCTCCGCAGGCACCTTCTCGGCACCGACGACGATCAGCAGATCGTCCTCCATAGGTATCTTGGGGACCGCCTCATCGAACCTCTGCCCGTACATGGTCAAATGGACCACCTTGCCGGGCCAAGTCTTGATCTTGGTCCTCCAGGGAACTCCCGTCTCGATCGTAAAGTCGCCCCCGAACCTTCCGACGACGCTGCGTATGCTCTCCTCGAGCACTGGGTCCTCCGTGTCGACGAAAACCCCTTTGGCCCCGAGGGCACGGGATGCGAGGGCGACATGGGTGGTCACCCTCTTATCCCTCTCGGGCCTGTGGCCGATCCTCATTATCCAGATTCCGGCCATCTTCACTCATCTTTGATGAGCTCTATCCTGTGCCCGCGGTAATCCATCTTGACGGACCTGCGTACCAGGCTCTTGAGCATTGTGGAGGAGAGCCCCAGAGCCTCGGCGACATCGCCGGAGAACCTGCCAGTCTCGCCGACCTGCTCGAGGATCTTCTTCTCGATCTCGGAATATTCCTCGTCGCTCATCATGGCCGCCGTGAGAACATCGCTGATCTCGTAGACGGGCCACTGGGCGTTGATGCTGAAAGATGTGTAGTAGGTGTGGTAGGACTTCTCGGGGTATCCCCCGTCCTTGGAGAGCCAGCGGGTCTCGACAAGCTTCATCTTCTCGAAGAAGGTGATAGCGTCCCTGCCCTCTTTCCCGAACTTCTGTTCGATCTCGTCGGCAGTCCTCCATTCCAAGGTCACCTCTTTCAGGGCGTCCCTCTTCACGGGAGTATCAACGGACCTGAGCATGGGGACAAGCTCGGACGGCTCGTTGATGACCTTGATTCTTGTCATGAACGGTACGCATACCTTGGTAGATATTTAATGATGAAGTGCTGGCCAGAAATGCAGATGGACGATACTTATAAGTATTGGATACACAAAATTGCAACATAGAACAAAGATGTGGGGGCAATATACGGCCCGTCATCCCTCATACGATGCATGTGCCAGCCTACATATCGATGGGACACGTTCGGAACTCTGGGAATGATATATCCAATCATGCATCCATCTGTATTGGAGCAGCAATGCCTGCGGGTGTCGCGCCCGACCATCACAAAGATTTATAGTCAGCCCTCCCAATCCCTCGCGCATGAAAGCCAAGAACGACGAGGCCTATCTCGTCTGGCAGTGCCTTAACTGCCACAAGACGTACAAGGGCTCCGACGCTGAGCAGAAGGCCCTCGACTGCTGCGGCTCCGTCACGCAGGGATGGTGGGCCAACTACGGCAAGTGGGGCAAGCAGAAGTGGTACGGCCGCTGAACGGCCCCCCGCAAACCATTTCCCTCTATTCTCCCTTTGTGATTCCCATGACCGCTCCCAAGGATCCTGCGCACAACCTTGCAGATGCACTCGAGTTGCTGGAGCGCCATATCGCAATCCTGCGCACCGTCAAGGAGAACCAGCCCATAGGGCTGATACGCCTCTCCGAGATGACCGGGATTCCAAAGCACAGGGTCAGATACTCCTTGAAGATTCTCGAGCAGCAGGGCATCATCGTACCCACCTCCGATGGGGCCACGGTGTCCGACGGCTATGAGGCATTCATGGATGATATGGCGGACTCCGTAGAGGAGTTCGCGTACAAAGTCGCCGCTCTCAGGGATGTCCTGAGGAACCGATTACGACCAATACATCTTTTCAGCATCCACGCCTCCGCGCCGTCTGGAATGCATCGAATCGCCGGGCTGATGCTAGGCCGCTCTGCACGGCCCGTAGCCCTCGCACGGCCCGGAAGACCTGCGACGGGCGCGTAACCGTATAGCACACACCAGGCCTCCTCGCGACGCCGTGCATCGAAACAGGAAGAAAAGAATCAGACGACGATCGAAGCCACGTAAAAACAGAAGCGGGATGAGTGGGCCCGTCCGGATTTGAACCGGAGTTACGTACACCCCAAGCACGAAGGATACCAAGCTACCCCACGGGCCCACAAGACGCTGGAACTTGTTTCTATGTAAAAAGGTTTGCACTCCGGACGGCGACATTCCGCCATCCGGAGAGTGGAGCGTCATCCGAGACGAGCGATCTCCCCGATGAGGTCGGCATGTGAGACGATCATCCTGCGGCAGCAGTACCTCTCGAAGCCGAGACTGTCGAGGACCTCTTTCGGATCCTCTCCCATACTGACGCGCTTGACGTACTCGGGGTAGGCGGAGCCCACGACCTTTCCGCAAGTGAAGCATCTGACCGGTATTATCATGCCAACATCCTCTCAACGGTAGGATTTCTGCTTCTTGGCGCGTGCGCCGGGACCCATGGGGTTCTTGGGCAGCTTGCGCCTGTCGTCGTTGATGAGCAAGGACCTATCGTACTGCCTGAAGATCGCCTCGAGCTCGTCGTCCTTGTAGTAGTCGACGAGACCCCTTGCGATGGCGGTCCTCGCAGCCGCGGCCTGGCCCATGACTCCGCCGCCCTGAACGGTGACGGCGATATCGACACCCTGGGCCCTCTCAGGCACGAGACCGAGGGGTTCCTCGATCTTGAGCCTGGCGAGCTCGGGGCTGTAGACCTCGATAGGGACCTTGTTGACAGTGACCCTTCCGGTACCGGCCTTGACGACGGCCCTGGCGATGGCGGTCTTCCTCTTTCCGCTGGTGTTCACGACATCAACCATGGTATCATCTCACATTGGACCCCAGGAATTTGGAAACGGCTCCCAGGGTTGTGTACTTGCCGGTGATCTTCCTGACGGCCTCTGCGGGCTTCTCCTTCTCGACATCCTGGTACTGCTTCGGGGTTCCGACGAAGACGTGGAGCCTCCTGTAAGCATCCCTCCCAGACGTGGTGGTCCAGGGGATCATGCCGCGGACGCACCTCTTGAAGAGCAGGTCCGCCCTGCGGGGGTAGAAGGGCCCCTTCCTCTTGGTCGTGTCTCCGCGGTCGACCTTGGCCTTGAACGCGGAGAAGATCTTGTCCTTCTCCCCGGTGATGATGATGGCCTCGGCATTGAGGACGACGATCTCCTCGCCGTCCATGATCCTCTCGGCGACGACGCTGGCCAGCCTTCCGTGGATAAGGTTCCTTCCATCGATAACTGTAACCATACCTCATCACCTCATGATTCTGACACCGGTCCCCTTGGGGTTAGCTGCCGCCAGCTCCTCGATGGACATGGTCTTCCCGCCAGCAGCCTCGATGGCCTTGGCGGCCGCGTCGGAGAATCCGTACGCGGCAACGGTGATCTTCTTGCTTATTGTGCCTGCGGCGAGAACCTTACCGGGAACGAGGATGGTCTCCCCGTCCTGCGCGTAAAGCTCCAGTTTGCTGAGGTTCGCTTCGGCCCAGTTCCTGTGGGGCTTCTCGAGCCGAAGCGCAACATCTCGCCAGATGGCACTGCCGGTCTCCCTCGTCATCGCCTTCAGATCGCTGATGGTGGCGATGAGCTGAGGGTTCGTCTTGCAGCTCCTCATATTTTCTGACTCCACCGATGTTGTCGGTAATTCGCGCGTATACGGGAGCTGCTTATAAAGATGATGCCGGCCCGCGTCCGAGGGCGCCGTGCGCTCTATCCCTCCGTCCGATCGTTTCCCTTCCCGTCATCTATTTCAACTGCCGCCTATGTAGGCGGACGTATGCCCGGATCCGTGACAATAGTCATCCCCACCTTCAATGAAGAGAAGAACGTCGCAAACATGGCCAGAGCCATCCGCGAGGCGTACCCCGAGTACCGCATCCTCTTCATGGACGACAACTCCACGGACCGCACAAGGGCGGAGGTCGAGGCTCTGAACGACCCGCTCACGGAGATATACATCCGGAAACCGGAGGAGAGAGGCCTGGGTGCATCCGTCCTGCAGGGCTTCGCACTGGCGAGGACGGACTACGCCATGTGCATGGACTGTGACTTCCAGCACCCCATATCGGCCCTGGGGGAGATCGTCGCACGGATGGACGAGGGGGCGGACCTCTGCGTCGGATGGCGGACCAGCAGGGGCTCCATGGGCCTGAAGAGGTCTCTGGGGTCGCACGGCATGGAGCTGTTCTGCAAGATCTTCTTCTGGATCCACGGCAAGCAGACCACCCACGACTTCATGAGCGGACTGTTCGCCATCAGGTGCAGCGTTTTCCAGCCGGAGATCGAGGTCCACTGGAACGATTTTGAGCTGCAGGGGTGGAAGGTGCTCATGGATCTGCTCAAATACGCGGACAGGAAGATAGACATCCGCTACGTCAGGTACGATTTCGGAACCAGGGCGGAGGGCGAGTCCCATCTGAACCCCAAGGTCCCCATAATGTCCACGCATCAGCTCTGGGGATTCGGCAAGTTCACCGCCAAGGTCATCGCTAAGATGTACGGCGTGGACTACTACGGGATGTACCCCGCCGAGAAGAAGCGATCGTGAATCGGCCCGAGGGAGCTACCGGGCCTGGGGGTTGTTGGAAGGATGCGGCCGCGAGGGCCGCATCCCGTTCCGATGTCAATTGACGTAGTAGAGCCAGGACTCGTACCTGGAATCCTTCCCGGTGGCGATGTCCCTGAACTTCTCGTGTATCGCCTCGGCGGTCCTGCCGACGCTCCCGTCCCCGACGGGCTTGCCGTCGATGCTGGTGACCGGCGCGATCTCGGCCGCGGTTCCTGTCATCCAGACCTCATCGGACGAGTACAGCATGAACCTGGTGACGGGGATCTCCTTGACGGTGTACCCCATGTCCCTGGCGACCTGGATTATGGAGCCCCTCGTAACACCCTGAAGGATGCCCTCGGACACGGCAGGAGTCACGATCTCGCCGTGGTACAGCATGAAGATGTTCTCGCCCGTGCACTCCGCGACGCGTCCCTCCTTGTTGAGCATGACGGCCTCGTTGGCCCCCTGCCTCACAGCCTCCCTCTTGGCGAGAGTGGAAGCCACATAGGACCCGTTAACCTTGGCCCCGGCGGGCCCGCAGAGGTAGTCGGGCCTCTGCCAGGACGACGTGATCAGCTTGGCTCCCGCGCTGGCGCCCTCTCCGAGATACTCGCCCATATGGATGCAGGTGACCGCGAAGGCCGTCTCCACACCGACCGGATTCAGACCAACCTCCTCCCCGCTCAGGAAGACGCAGGGCTTGACGTAATCGACGGCATCGCCGTTGGCCCTGACGCAGTCCTTGATTGCAGTCATCACGTCCTCAAGGCCGTACTGCCTGCCGTCGACGACGATGTCGATGCCCATTATCTTGCAGCCGTCCAGAAGCCTCTGGGAGTGTTCCTTGAGCCTGAAGATCGCCGGCCCCTTGGGCGTGTGGTAGACCCTAATGCCCTCGAAGACCCCGGTCCCGTAGTTGAGTCCGTGGGCGAGGACGTGCACCTTCGCATCCTCCCAGTCGACGAGCCTTCCGTTCAGCCAGATCTTCTCGGTCTTGTCCATGGTGTCTCACCTTCATTGCGCTTGAACGCGCAATCACATCGCGGAGCACTGAAACGGCCGTATATACCGATATTGTCGGCCCACGACGGGGGCCGGAAGAGGCCTCGGCCTCGCTCCGAACCCAGTATGATGTCCGCGGCATCCGGGAAAGAGATCCCCTCGCCGACCTTGACGGTCCTGCACCCGAGCCTGCGGCCGAACTCCACATCCTTGTCCTTGTCCCCGACCATCCACGACCTGGACGGGTCTATGCGGTACCTGTCAATGGCGGCCAGGCCCATCCCCGTCTCCGGCTTCCTGCACGAGCAGTGCTCGTCCGGCGTATGAGGGCAGTAGAAGATATCGTCTATCCGACCGCCGCCCGCCGCCACCATCGACCTCAGCCGGGCATGAATCCTGCCGAGGGTCTCCTCGTCGAAGTACCCCCTGTGGAGTCCAGACTGGTTGGTGATAAGGATCACCAGGTATCCGGCGGCGTTCAGCCTGGCGATGGCCTCCGGAACGCCCGGGAACATGCGGAGATTGTCCGGATCGTCGCAATATGGGACGTCCTCGACTATCGTGTCGTCCCGATCTATGAAGACCGCTCGGCTGCCGAAGAGCTCCCTCTCGACTATGCCCGCCATTATGTGGCATGCGCAGAGGTAGCCCTCCTGGATGTGGGCCGTGTCGTGGGACGGAATGACTACAGCGCAGTCTGCCATGTCCCTCATGACCCCGCCGTCGCCCGTGAACGAGACCGTGAGCCCTCCCTTGGCCTTGGCCTCCTCCATCGCCAGGATGACGTTCCTGGAGTTGCCGGACGTGGACAGCCCGACGAGCACGTCCCCGGGCCTGCAGAGCCCTTCGACCTGCCTCTTAAACACCAGGTCGTAGGAGTAATCGTTGCCAATGGCCGTGACGGGCGCTATATTGGACAGACATACGCCCGGAAGGGCGGGCCTCTCCATCTTGAACCTTCCCGAGAACTCGGCCGCGATATGCTGGGCGTCGGCCGAGGAGCCTCCGTTGCCGCAGAATATGACCTGGTTCCCTCTCTTGAAGGCGTCGCGCACCACGTCCGCCGCCGCCCTGATCTGAGCGGGATCTATTCTGGAAATCGCGTCGGCGGCCTTCGTCAGCTCGGCTGTGATCTCATCGGTCATTTGGATATCTCCATGAGACGACGCCGTTGGGCTCGAACATGAAATCGGTGACCTTCGCACCCATCTGCCCGAGGACCTTGGCGACGTTGTACTTGCGATCGTAACGGCAGATGAAGTACATGAACCCGCCACCTCCGGCTCCGGAGACCTTGCCGCCGATCGCGCCAGCGTCTACGGCCGCATTGTACATCGCGTCGATGTGCGGGTTGGTCACCTTCTCGGAAAACTGCTTCTTGTAGCTCCAGGCCTCGTCCAGGATCTCTCCTGCCCTGTGTATGTCCCCCCTGCCCATGGCGACTGCCATGGATCCGGCGAGCTCCTTGGTCTTGTCCAGGGCGGCCTCGTTCTGACCTTCGTTGAACTTCTTGACCTGACTCTCGATGACCTTCGCAGATTCGCGTGCGGTGCCAGTGTAGCACAGGAGGGAGCAATACTGCAGCTCGTTGATCGCATCCTCGTCGATCCTGACGCGGTTGACATCGACCCCGTCCTGTCCGAACTTCATGTAGTTGAAGCCGCCATAGACGGCCGCGTACTGGTCCTGCTTGCCCCCCTTCAGGCCTATGTCCTCCCTCTCGAGCTTGTAGGCCAGCTGGGCCATCTCGACCCCGGTCAGCTTGATGTCCAGCCACTCGCACATCGCGGCGATGATGGAGACTATCACGGTGGACGATCCGCCGAGACCGGATCCGGGAGGGGCCTCGGACTGGAGGAACATCTTGAAGCCGTCGGTCACTCCAAAGTGGTTCGTTACCGCCTTTATCAGATCCATGTTCCCGTCCAGGGGCAGAGGGCCGTCCTGCAGATCGGCGCTGTACTTCCCGTAGTCCGTGGACGTCACGGACATGGAATGGTCGTTGGTCGGCGTTATTGTGCAATAGGCATAGCGGTTGATCGTGGTGTTGAATACCGCGCCCCCTTTCTTCGAGGCGTACGGCTCTACATCCGTACCACCTCCTGCCAGACCTATCCTCAGAGGTGCTCTGGCCCTGTAATGTATCCCATCCATCACAACACCTTGCGTGCCGGGCGCGTGTGGCCCGTCTCGTTACCAATCGTTCTCAGTTTATTTAAGCGTGTCCAGGTAGGATATATAATCCAACTAATGCTGGAACATGAAAAACGAAGTAGCGGTTATTTCTACTGCCCGACCCTACGGAGACGCATGAGGATCGCCATGATGACGGACAGCTGGTACCCGACACGGGACGGTGTCGTCACATCGGTGGCCACCATCAAGACCTCCCTGGAGGCGCTGGGACACGAGGTGTTCGTAATCGCCCCAGAACCGGAGGACGAGTACAAGCAGGATGAGGTCTACTATTTCCCTGCAATCCGCTTCAAGACCTACGAGGGCTACTACGTCCCGATCATCCCGGCGAGGAACATAGACGTCCTCAGAAGGATAGATCCCGACATCATCCATATCCACGGGGTCGCCACCATGGCCATAAGAGGGCTCGTCTACGGACGCATCCTGAAAATCCCCACTGTCATGACGTTCCACACCATGGTCGACGACGCCGCCAGATTCTACTCCCCGGTGCCGGTCAGGCCCGATGCGCTGCAGAGATGGATATGGATCTACCTCAGGCACGTCATAAGGCACGTCGACGTGCTCGTCACGCCAACCGCATGCATAGGAGAGGAGCTGAGGAAGCACCAGACCGAGTTCAGGAACCTCATGACGATCCCCACCGGCATAGACACCGCGTTCTACCGCCCCGGCATCGACTGCGGATTCGTCCGCGAGAGGCACGGGCTCGGTAGCAAGAGGGTCGCGATCCATGTGGGCCGCATATCGTACGAGAAGAATCTCGATCTGGTCATCCGTGCGATGATCAACGTCGACGGCGTCCTGCTGGTATGCGGAAGAGGACCCGCCAAGGAGGAGTCCGAGAGACTCGTCGAATGGCTGGGCCTGGGCAACAGAGTGATCTTCGCCGGATTCGTTCCGGACGAGGAGCTGCCCGCCTACTACAATGCGGCTGACTGCGCGGTGTCCGCATCGGGATTCGAGACGCAGGGCCTGTCCATCCTGGAGGCCATGTCATGCAGGAAGCCTGTGGCCTGCATGAACGCCAGAGCGTTCTCCGAGATCATCCGCGACGGCGAGAACGGATACCTGTTCGAGGATCTGGCCGGATGCACGGACGCGGTACGCAGGGCGCTGGACGCCCCCGACAGCGTGAAGAACGGGGCCCTCCGGACCGCCCTCGCGACATCCCGCGGGGAATCCGCCAGGAAGTACATCGAGGCGTACGAGCTCGCCATAGAGACCAAGAGGGAGCACAGCGGATGAGCATAGGCGACTGGTTGTTCGGCCTATTCGAGGGAATGGGCGACCCGGGGATCGTGCTGTGCATATTCATCCTGTTCCTGGTAGACGCGTTCGCATTCCCGACCCTGCCGGAACTGTTCATGGTCCTGGGATTCAGCGCCGACCCCACGTGGCAGTTCGGCATCGTGCTCCTGTGCACAGCCATGCTGGCGGAGCTCGCGGGCGTGCTTTCGCTCTACTATATGGTATCTAAGATCCGCGTACCCGAGAGGATCTCGAAGATCGCCAACAGGTACATCGGATTCCTGGTCGTGAGCGACGAGAGAATCGTCCTGATAAACAGGGTGGCGCCGATGATACCGTTCCTCGGAGCATTCATCGCGCTTGTGGAGACCTGGGATGCGAGGAAGTGCCTGATCTACAATATGGCGGGATGCGTCATGAAGTACGGGATCATACTTCTGGCAAACGGGTTCTTCATAAGCTACCTCGGATCCGACGATGCGCAGGCCATCACGCTCGTGTTTATATTCGCAGTGATCGCTGCCAGCTTCATAGCTTCATGGTACAGGAAGCGGAGGGCGGGACTCGAATGAGATACGTGGACGTCAACCCGTTCTTCTACCCGTACAAGGGCGGGATAGAGAACCGCATGCACGACATCGCCAGGCTGCTGGCGTCCAGGGGCCACGATGTCACGATCCTCACCGGCAGGCTGCCGGACACCGAAGAAGAGGAGGTCACCGAATGGGGGTACCGCATCGTCCGCCTGCCCTCCAGGCTGATAGGCGGCTACAATCCGCCGTACATATCCTCAAGGGGTATCCTGGAGGCCCTGGAATCCATGGACGCCGATGTCGTGAACTACAACTACCGCTGGGCGCCGTCGTACAACAGGGACCTCAGGAGATACGACGGCCCCAAGACGTTCACCTATCACAACATGTGGGGCGAGGGGATCGGATTGGAGCATGCCGCCTCGGAGATCAACGACGGCCTGTTCCGCTCCGCGCTGGACACGTTCGACCGCATCATTTGCGTCAGCAGATACGTCCAGAACGATCTCGTCCGCAGAGGGGTGCCGCGGGAGCGCACCTGCTACGTCCCCCCGTGCATCGAGATGCCGGAGACGGAGACGGTGCCCGAGGAGGATTTCGTCCTGTCCTTCGGCAGACTCGTGAAAACCAAAGGGCTGGACGTCCTCATGGAAGCCATGAGGAATGTGGATTGCAGGCTGGTCGTGTGCGGCAAAGGCCCCGAGGAGGAGCATCTGAAGCGCAGATGCGCGAAGCTCGGCATAAAGGACAGGGTGGACTTCCGCGGATACGTGTCCGAAGAGGAGAAAGGGTCCCTCATCTCCCGCTGCAGGTTCCACGTCATGCCGTCCCTGTTCGAATCGTTCGGCCTGGCCGCGCTGGAAAGCATGCGGCGCGGGAAGCCGGTCGTGTACTCGGAGGTCAACGGCCTGCCCGAGGTCGTCGGGGACGGAGGAATCGGCGTCCCGCCGGGCGATCCGGCGACGCTCGCCGGAGCCATGAAGCTGCTCCTGGATGACGACGTCCTGAGGCGGGAGAAGGGCGCACTCGCCAGAAGACAGGCGGAGACCTACACATGGGACAGGCACATCGGGAACCTGGAGGACGTCCTGGAGGATGTCGCCAGAGGTCAGTGACCGCCGTCGACGGACTCCGACTGCCCCTTCTTGAACACGACGTACTTGCTGAGGACCCAGTTGAGCACGATCTCGATGAGGCTGGTGATTATCTTGGCACCCATGCCGCTGGTACCCAGTATCGTCGTGAAGATCCAGAAGTCCACATCCCACGACCCCACCGCCGTGGCGTTGATGATCGGGAACAGGATCCAGGCTATGACGCCGGTGAAGAGCCTCGATCCGACGAACGAGCCCATCTCCCATACGACGATCCTCATGCCGAGACCGCGGCTCCTGAAAACGAACCACTTGTTGACGACGAAAGCGAACAGGACGCCGACCACCCATGACAGGATGTTGCTGATCGCATCCCCGATACCGCACCAGCGCACGAAAGCCGTGTAGGCGAGCAGATTGACGATCGTCGTCAGGATGCCCCAGAACACATAGGACACCCCCTCGCGGTGCTTGATGCCTCCGTCCTTCGCTGCTCCCATCGGAGGCTCCGTATCCTTCCTGATTTATAATGTGTTTTATCCTGACCCGGAAAAATACGACAAGTGCCGTACCATCGGACATCCGAGGATGAAACGCGGACGCGGCCCCAGTCGGCCTTCCAGTAGGTGAAGAGGACCAGAAGGACGCCGATGTACTGCAGGATCCCGCCGCCGTAGTACAGATACGGGGACAGCGAATCGAAGGACCATTCCGATATGGATGCGAGCCACGACGGATCCACCAGGTCCGTGAACACGGCCGCTGACATCATGGACGGGACTATGGTTGCGCATGCGAACATCGTGGTCCCGGCGCACAGGGCCGCGTAGGGGACGAGATACCTGCGGTCGGACAGAACGGACAGCAGGACCAGAAACGGCGCCAGCAGCAGGATGTACTGCGGCGTTGACGGACAGAGGAACAGGACGGCCACATTGAGGCAGAACAGCCTGAGGAAGACCGTCTCCCCGCCCTCGCCCCTGTATCTGGCCATCATGATTCCCAGAGCTACCGATACGATGAGGATCGCCACATAGATCGCCACCACGCCCAGACTCTCGATCATGCCCGTGCCCGATCCGAAGCCCCCTCCCGCCCTGGATGTGATGAATGCGAAGCATTCGGGCAGCGTTCCGTCCAGGATCTGCGGCAGAAGGAGGACGACGACGGCCCCGATCGCGCCCGCGGCCGACCTGACGACACGGACGGCCGCCTCCCTACGGCCTTCGGACCTCCAGACGACGTATCCTATCAGTATGAACACCAGGAACGCGGGGAACAGCTTGAGCAGCGCCGCGACCCCTATCATGGACCCGGCCAGGACGTACCTGCCGCGCACGGCGAACACCAGGCACAGCAGAGTCAGCAGCGCCGAGAGACAGTCGAACATCCCTCCGACGCATGAGACGGCTATCACGAACGGGCAGAGGAACCACATCGCGAACGCCTTCTCGGCCCGGCATATGTCCCCGGTGCGGTCCATGACCGCCCAGTAGAGCAGATACGACATGGCGATGTCGAAGAGCATCAACATGACCTCGTACGCCACGTTGAACCCCACGCTGGTCGCGAATCCAGACAGTATCCAGCGGGAGTCCTCGAAGAATAGGAACCCGACGGGACGGACACCGAACTCGGCCACGCCCAGATGCTCCGCGAAGACCGAGAACACGCCCAGCACGTATCCCCAGGGCGGAGCGTAGTTGTAACCGGCGGTGCCGTACAGCCCGTTGCCTGCCTCGAAATTGGATATTATGAGCGGCCAGCTGTGGAAGTCGTACGGGTATGAGAACACGGCCCCCACGAGCAGCCTGACAGCGATGCCGGTCAGGACGACGAATGCCATGAACCTGCTCAGACGCATGTCTTCGCCCCGATCGCAGGTCCACTGCCGTGCAGTAGACCGGATAGTATCCGCCCAGGCATATGAACGCGGTGAGTCCCGCCCTGCCTACCCCGTCTATCGTGCCGTGCGCGGTGCCCGAGGCGGTGCCGTGCGCGGTGCCGACGATGCGCGACTCGGGGCCGATCCCCGAGGCTATGATCTGGGCGAGATCGGCGCGCTGCAGGTTGGAGTAGTCCCCTGCAACGACGCATATCGTCCCGGTGCCGTACGCCACGAGAGCGGCCGAGGAGTAGCCGTCCGCCTCGAATCCCACGGGAAGGCAGACCCTGTCCGTTATCCTGGAGCAGTCCACCCCGTACCGCACATCGTTGCTCGTCAGGCAGAGGGCGGAGCAGTAGCCGTTGGACCCCACCTCGGCGTACGCCTTGACCGTACCGCCGGTGTTGAGGCACTCCGCTCCGAAGAGGAGCTCCTGGTACCCGTCCACCGGGAACAGGCCGTCCTGCGTGGAGTAGCACGACCCGATGAGATTCCCGAGCCAGTAGAGCGTCCCTCCTGCGGAGACCCACCTCAGCACGGCATCGTCCGGGGACCCGGTGTAGACCGTGTCGGGGAAGGCGCCGGACAGCATCACGAGGCCTGCGAATGCGCAGCCCCCTGCGGCCGTGTCGGCGTCCAGGACGGACCTCAGGGCATCGGCGTCCAGGACCCGCACGTCGTCGATACCGCGGTACCTCAGCGTCGGAGGGATCTGCTCCACGTAGTACTCCTGATCCAGCGCCCTGGCTCCGACGGCGACCTGCACATCGCTGTAGTTCGACGCGTAGCGCCCGTCATAGTAGACGTACAGACGGTCGACCGTCCGGTGGGACCCGTTGTCTGAGACGATCACGTCGTAGACCTTGGCCCCCTCCGCGGAGACGGTGTAGTCCACGGCGTCACCGTCCAGGGATGCGCCTGCGGAGTAGTCCGTGTAGTCGGACGTGTACACCACGGCCTCTCCTGCGATGAGAACCGCGACGATCAGCAGGGCCATGGCCACCAGCGGGAGATCGGAGCGCCTCCCGGTCATTCTCCGCATCCCCCCAGCATATCGATCAGACGTCCTAGACGGGGCATCGAGCGCGCGATGGGACTCCTGAAATAAATCATCAGCAGGAGAAGCATCCCCAGGAACACGATGACACCTCCCAGCGCGCTGAGGATATCGACGGATGTCGCGCCGAGGAGCGTCACGGACTCCATCCCCTGCATGAGCGAGAGGATCCTGCCCGGCTGTACCAGGGACGTGGACTCGGAGAGGGACAGCAGCAGCGAGAAATTGTTCAAGGACAGCGCCATCACCAGGGATCCGACGGTCATCACCGCGTATGGGCGCATGTACCTCCTGCCTTCGGCCACCGCCATGCACAGCAGCGGCATGAAGACGATCATGTACTGCGGAGTGTTGGATGTGAGCACGGCGAAGACCAGCGAGACCAGGGTCAGGGATAGGAACCTCGTGTCGGCATCCTCCCCGGGCCTCAGCATCAGCAGTCCCGTGACGAGCATGCCTGCGACCATCACCGCCATTTGCAGATACGTGAACGCATGGACGAGCGGAGAGGAGTTCTCCACCCTTCCGGTGACGAATGACAGGCTGTCCAGAAGGGTACCGTCCAGTATCTGCGGCAGGTACAGCACCGCGAACATCAATGCGGCACCGGCGGCCGCCTCGGCGATCCTCCTGGGGCCAAGCCCGTCGTCCCTGTGCCTGACCCACAGATACGCGACCATCACGAGGATGGAGAAGAACGGGAAGAACTTCAGCAGGACGCTGCATGCGAACACCGCACCCGCCAGGAATGCACGGTCCCGGTAGACCAGGACCACGGTGGCCATAATGAGGAGAGCGGACAGCGAATCGAACTGCGCCTGCACGGCGGACATGTACACGACGGGGATGCAGAACAGCCACAGCGCCGCGGCGAGAACCGCCCGGCGGGCATCGCCCGTCCTCTCCTCCGTGAAACGGTATACCATGACCGCGACGAGATAGTCGCAGACGACCAGGACGGCCTTCATGGCCACGTTGAACCCTATGGTCGTGACCGTCGCGGTGTGGTACCTGCACGCCAGGTCCTCTATGGGGAGGAGCTCGGTGAAGCGCTCGCCTATGAGAGCGGGACCGCCCGCCGTGTCCATGAGCCACGACACGACGCCCATTACGTACCCCCAGACCGGCGTGTAGTAGTAGCCGGCGACGTCGTAGAGGCCGTTCCCCGACCATATGTTCTGGAGGATCACCCCCCAGTGATAGATGTCGAACTCGTAGGTGAGGATCGGCATCAGGGCGAGCCTGAGCAGAAGCGACAGAAGGATGACGGAGGCCAGGGGATGGCGGAGGACCGCGCCAGGGATCCGGCTGCGGCCCTCTGCATCCATAATCGCACATCCGTCGGAATCAGAGGGCGTTCAGAGCCTTGACGTAGTGCTCAGGGGACATCCTGTCGATGACCTCCTCCACCTCGTCAGACCCTCCGACCAGACCCACATTGCCCTTGGTGGTGGATATGAGCGCGTATGCGGACTGACCGGACTCCGGGACGAGTTCGGCGCTGTAGACATCCTGGAGCTTCTGGAGCCTTCCGATGGCGGTGCGGGCGGCATCCTGACCCACGACGGAGAGGACCATCCTGGACTTCCCTGCGATCTCGCATTTGCCGACGACTATCGTCTCGACGTTGATCTTGTTGCGGGTGAACTCGCCCATGACCCTCTGCATGACTCCGAACTCGTTCTTCACGATGAGGGATATTACGTACATGGAACAACCTGCCCTCGCATCCTGCTGCGTGTATTTAGACGGCGCGCCCCTCGTCAACGGTCTCTCCCGGACCCACAACGGTGCCGTCGGCCAGGACGGCGTCGGTGATCTCGGCGCCCTTGCCCACCCTGCAGCCCCTGCCGAGTATGACGTTCCTCATCTTCGCTCCGTGGACCTCGCAGCCCTCCATGACGAGGACGCGATCCAGATCGGAGGCCTTCACCGAGGAGCCCTCGAGAACCGCGCAGTCGGTCAGCCTGCATCCGTTCACGGACGATCCGCGCCCCATGTAGAACGCTCCGTCTATGGCGCATCCAGGGGCCTTCCAGTCCCTGCCGGCGTACTCGGCATCCGCTATGGCCAGGTTAGCTCTCAGAAGATCCCTGGGGCGGCCCACGTCCATCCATATGCCGTCGACCTCGTACCCCTGGATCCTCCGCCCCTCGGCCATGAGCCTCGGCACCAGGTCCTTGGAGAAATCGTAGAACGTCCCCGCAGGAACATCCGCGAGAACGTCCTTCTGGAGGACGTACACGCCTGCATTGATCAGATCGGAGAACACCTCCTCAGGCTTCGGCTTCTCCTTGAACTCGGTTATCCTGAGGTCCTCGTCCACGCAGGCGATGCCGAACTCGCAGGGGTTGTCGACATGGGTCAGCGCTATTGTGACGGCGGCACCGGTGCGCAGGTGCGTCTCGATCTCGCCGGAGACGTCCATGGATACGAACACGTCCCCGTTGACCGCCACGAAGGTATCGTCCAGACGATCCTCGACGAGCTTCATGGCGCCGCCAGTCCCCAGAGGCTCGTCCTCGTACGAGTACTGGATATCGAGCCCCAGATCGGACCCGTCGCCTATGGCCGCCCTCATGAGATCGGACTTGTAGCCGCAGGCCAGTATGACCTCCTCCACGCCCCCTACGGCCAGGGACCTCAGCAGATACCACAGGCAAGGCCTGTCGGCCACGGGGAGTATTATCTTGGGCCTCGTCTCAGTCAGCGGGAGCAGCCTGGTGCCCTTCCCTCCGACCATCACGACCGCTTGCCTAGCTCTCATTCTCCGTTCCTCGGAGGGGTGATGACCCTGACGACATTAACGTTCTGTGGAGCCCCCAGGGCCGCGGCCACCGGAGCGCACTTCGTCCGGAGGATGTGCACGATCGGGACAGGGAGGATCCTCCCGGAAGAGGCCTCGAAGTTGGCCATGCCCTTGGCGACTATCAGGCCGCACCGGGCGATCTCCTCGGAGAGCTCGGAAGGCACATCGTCCCAATCCACCCCTACCTGGAACTTGCCCGTGGTGAGCAGCCTGTCCACGCATCCGTCCATCCCGATACGGAGGGCGTCCTCCATCGACACGTCGTTGAGTATGGGAGCTCCGCGTACGACGGCGACCACCCGCTTCCCCATGCGCCTCAGAAGCCCGATCAGCACCATGTCCAAGCGGGACTCCCCGCAGTTGTCGAACATATAGACGACGCCGGGGTGCCTGTCGATGAGGGCCCTGAACTCATCCACATCATCGACGCCGAGGCCCTGGGCCACCAGGTCGGCATACGCCTCGGCGAACCCGTCCGGCGTGTCCATGGCCGTGCCTGCCCCGAAGTCGAGGATGTTTCCCGCGACGGCGCCCATGACGGCCGCCCTCAGCGGATCCGCGGACGATGCGACCATGGACTCCAGCATCTCGGCCACGGGGCCCGCCGCCTCATCGGCGCGCGCCTTGATCTCCCTGTACGGATCTTCGCAGCAAACTGCGGCGTACGCCCTGCGATGGACCTCGGTGGCTATGCGGACGGAATCCGTGTCCGGATCCATGCTGCCGGCGAGCACCTGCGCGGCCACCCTAACCGCATCGAACTCGAGCCCCGTGCCCGCCAAACGGGACTGGAAGAGCACCCTGCGCATGAGGCAGGGGGCGCAGTCTGCTGTGAACTTCATGGTATCGGCCACCGGAGGGCGGAAGAATGGAAGGAAGCGGGCTAAGCCCGCGTTTGAGTGAATCTCAGACGACAGTGCTCGCGACGCACTCGACGTTCTCGATCCCCTGGATGGAACGGAGGGCGGCCTCGAGCTTGGAGCCGACCTCGGGGTCGGCATCGTCGATGATGAACCCGACCCAGACCTTCATGAGGCCAAAGGCGACGGGCTTGATCTCCGTCTCGGTGATGCTGACGCCGTCGGGGATGACATCGGACAGCTTGGCGATGACTGCATTGAGATCGATCTCGGTGCTCTCAGGCATGAGATCGTAGGCTGCGGCGATCTGTCCCATTCAGCTCACGGTCCGATGAATCCGCACTTCTTGCACTCGTAGGGGACGCTCTGGTCGCGGCACTGGGTGCACCTTCCGACCTCGTACTCCCCGCACTTGGGGCACTTGAAGAAGGTGTTCCCGCGGCCAATCAGCCTCTTCCCGCAGGAAGAGCATATCTTGTCGGCTGCCATGCGGACGCGATTACCCTTCTTATATTTAAAGCACCGAGTTTATGTGCGCGCGTGTATTTTAGGCGGGGAAGGGATTGCCCCGCCATGGGAACAAGGATGTTCGGGACCAACGGGGTCCGCGGAATAGCCGATCGGGATATGGACTGCGAGCTTGCGCTCGGAATGGGCCGGGCCGTCGGAACGGTTCTCGGCAGGCGGATCGCGATCGCATGCGACCCCCGCACATCATCCCCCATGCTGAAGGGCGCGCTGTGCTCCGGACTCATGTCTGTCGGAGCGGACGTCCTGGACCTTGGCATGGTCCCCACCCCCGCGCTGCAGCACTGGATCAAGGCACGCGGCGATGTGGACGGCGGCGTCATGATCACCGCATCCCACAATCCCCCCGAGTTCAACGGCATCAAATGCATCGCTGGGGACGGCACCGAGTGCACAAAGGGGCAGGAGGACGAGATAGAGGCCGCGTACCGTGCTGGCCCAGATACCGTCGGATGGCAGGATATCGGTACGCTGACACATGTGGACGGAGCGGCAGAGGAGTATATCGACTCCGTCGTATCGAAGGTCGATGCCGAAGCCATCAGAAGCGCGGGCATCAAGGCTGTGCTGGACTGCGCGAACGGATGCTCCTGCGTCACATCCCCTATGCTCCTCGAGAGGCTCGGCGTCTCGACCATCGTCATCAACGGGGAGTCCGACATGAGACGCCCCGGCCACCTGAGCGAACCGACGGAGGACAACCTGCAGGAGCTCCTGGAGACCGTCAGAGAGACGAGGGCCGATATCGGCATCGCCCATGACGGGGATGCGGACAGAGTCGTGTTCGCGACATCGTCCGGAAGATATGTCCCCGGAGATCTGGCACTGGCCATTCTGAGCAGATATCTCCTCAAGGGTCGTGGAGGAGGAGTGGTCGTCACCGTGGCGACCTCCCGCGTCGTGGAGGACACCGCCGGGACGGTCGGCGGACGCACCGTGTACACCGCCGTCGGATCCCCTGTGGTCGCCCGTGAGATGGCGTCCGACGGAGCGGTGTTCGGAGGCGAAGAGAATGGAGGGCTGATCTTCGCCGACCACCAGTTCTGCAGGGACGGCGCCATGGGGGCCGCAAGGATGCTGGAATGCATCGCGAAGGATGGGGCTCTGGATGATCAGATGGCCTCGCTCCCGAGATACACGACGGTCAAGAAGGCGGTTGGCTGCCCCGAGGAACTGAAGCAACGTGTCACGGACGTCATCGCCGCAGGATGCACCGATGCCCGCATCGATCGCACAGACGGCCTCAAGCTCATCTACGACGACGGATGGGTACTGCTCAGACCGTCCGGCACAGAGCCGAAGTACAGGATATACTCCGAATCCAAGGACCGCGCCACCGCAGAAGCGCGCTCGGAGATGTTCGTGAAGGAGTTTGAAAGAGCACTAAACGGGCTATCCGAATCCCGATCGGCCTTCCAGATGCTTCGAGAGCTTGGCCTTCATCTGCATGACGGGCCTGACCTCGGCAGGATCTATCCCGCGGGCCTGGGCCATATACATCGAGACGTAGTCGCCGAGCACTATAGCTCTGAACATGTCCTCCAGAGGCGTGGCGCCGCCCAGCCTCACAGATACGAACCGCGCATCGGCATCGGCGAGCATCGATTCCGCCCGCTCCAGATCCCCCCTGCCCTCGTCGCATCCGATCAGGAGAAGGAGGAGATAGTTGCTGCGACCGGCGGAGATCCAGGAGCCGAGTCCCCTCCCCATGAACCCCGGAACGGAATCGAAGAATGCGACAAACTTGGAGTTCTCGTTGATCTGGGTCTTCCACCTGAATGCCACGGACCTCATGCTGGGGCCCGAGCATACGACCGGGACCCTGCCGCGGAACGCGTCCGCGATGCGCCTGGCGAGGCACCCCTCGGGCAGGACGTTCTCATCCCTGTACGCGCGCAGTGCCGGCAGGAACGCGCGAATCTCTCCGGACAAGTCCGGAGCGCCGGCGTCGCGGATGATTGCCAGCGTATATCCTATCATGTACCCGATGGCATGCCTCGGCTGCATGGACACAGGCAGCGGCATCACACGGTCCCCGTTGGCCGTCGCGATACCGCCCAGCCTGCCCCCGGATGTGACCGCGACCACAATGCAGCCCTTGCCCTTCGCCTGCCGGTACATCTCCAGCGTCTCTGCGGTGTTCCCGGAGTAGCTGGATACGACCGCGAGCGTACGCGGGCCGGCCCAGGCGGGGATGTCGGGATTCTTGATCAGGAAGATGGGCCTATCGGAGCGCAGACGATAACAGTCGGCGGCGACATCACCGCTCACCGCGGATCCGCCGACTCCGCACAGTATGATCTCGTCGCAGTCTATAGGCTCCCCCGGATCGCAGTCCAGCGTCCTCTCGAGATCGTCGATGAAGCCGTGCAGCTGCTGCGACAGCGGTATGTCCGTCATCGGAGCACCATCCCGGCCGCTATGAGCTCGGCGGCCATGAATCCCAGCATATCCCCTGCCAGAGGGGACCCCTTGACGGACGGGACGACGACGACATCCCTCCCGTTCTCGCGGAGGACCTCCTCCATGCACCCGATTATTACCGGGACGAGACCGTCCGAAGGACCGCCCTCGATGACCATCATCCTCAGCTCGGGCGCATGCTCATTCGAATCGGACCACCCCACGAGCTCATTGTGATCGTACTCGGGCAGCTCGCCGTGGAACGCTAGATCCCCTGTGTACCTGCCGATGGCGTCGGCGGCGCGGACGGCGCATGCGCTGACGGCCGTGGCGCTGTATGACGCGACGACATCGCCCTTCAGCGCCGCCGCGGCCCGGGATGCCGCCTCGGGCAGTGAATCCCTGAGCGAACGAACCGATGCAGACGCTTCGGACAGGGCCGTGTACGCATCCATGACGCCGCGATTGGTCAGCAGCGTGCAGAGATACCCCAGGGAGAACGCGAGGGCCTCGATGGAGGGCATCCTCGGCATCACCACGGTGTTCCAATCCCCTTTGTCGCCACCGGACTTGAGCACGAACGTCTCGCACCCGCGATCAACCAGCGACGAGAGGAGGGACGGGCTCGGACCGCCGGGCCCGTCCGACATGACGACAGCGCATGTGCCGCCGGACACCCATCCCGGGACCCTCCCGTCATCCACTACGGCGACGGGCATGCGGCCACAGGAGTCCGCCAGATTGGATACGGCCAGAGCGGCGTGGAGGCAGTCGCCCTCGGCGAATACGCACACCGACTCCGAGGATCCCCTGGGCAGCATTAGCCTGAACATGCGGGCGGTGCTCTCCGCCTTGTCAGGGAATGCTAGGACCGCCTTCCGCAGAGCATCGAAGTCAGCAGCCCCTCCCGAACCGTCCGTCAAAGAACCCATATGCGCATCCCTCTGAAATGGGAGGATTAATCCGCTCCTATCATAAAGAGATGGGCTAGGAGACCAGCGTGTTGGTGATCTCTTCATAACAAACATTACACACA